>NZ_CP108143.1:3324166-3658333 GCF_036206005.1 Streptomyces sp. NBC_00178 | reverse complement strand
GTGGCTGCTCGTCACGCTGTGCCTCGTGCTCGGCTCGTGCGGCCCCGCGTCCATGATCGGCTTCGACTTCGGCCGGCCCGCGAACCCGCCGGAGCGCCAGGGCACCGCGTCGGGAATCGTCAACATGGGCGGGTTCATCGCCTCGATGACGACACTGTTCGCGGTCGGCGTCCTGCTGGACGCGACGGGCGACGACTACCGCGTCGCGTTCGCTTCGGTCTTCGTCCTGGAGGCGCTCGGCGTCGTGCAGATCCTCCGGCTGCACGGCAGGGCGACCCACAGGGAACGCGACCACCACGTCGTCAGCCGCGTGGAGGCCGTGCACGTACCCGCCTGACCGCCGGGCCGGTGCCCGCGCGGCCGGCCCGGCGGTGCGCCCGCCCCGTCCACAGCCGGACGGGCGCGTCGCCGGCCGGGCGTCACGGGGTGACGGCGAAGTTCCGCAGGATCTCTGCCGCCAGGTCCTGGTCCCCGTCGATCTTGATCCGGTCCTCCACGGCGTGCGGACGCACCCGGCCGCACGCCAGGCGGTAGTACGTCTCCCAGTCCATCGCCAGCGTCGCGGCGGGACCGAGGGACGGCGCACCGTCGACCGAGCCGCGCCCCTCGCCGTCGACCCGCACCGTGCGCAGGAACTCCACCGGGCCGTGCACGTCGAAGACCACGGCGGAATTCGGCGGCGCGCCCGCGTCCTTGGCGACCACCTTCGCCAGCCCGATCAGCAGGACGTCCCTGGCGAGCAGGGCGCCGGGGGAGTCGAGGTTGCCCGGCTGCCCCAGCGTCGTCCGCAGGTCCTGTTCGTGCACCCATACGTCGAAGGCCCGCATGCGCAGTGCGAGTTCCAGGGTCTGCTCGGCACCGAGAGGGGCCCGCACCATGGTCCCGGGGTCGCGCGACTCGTTGCGGAGCTGACGCATCCTGCGGATGAGCGTGTACTCCAGCTCCGAGGTCATCTCCGGCGCGGTGTGGTGACGCCGGACGTCTACCTGCATCTCCATGTAGCGCTGCTTGTCGTTCTGCACGTGGTAGAGGTCGCGCGGCAGGGTGTGGATCGGCCGGGGGTCGCCGAGCTGCTCGCACTCCATGCCGATGACGTGCGAGACGATGTCGCGGACCGACCAGCCCGGGCAGGGGGTTCGGCGGTTCCACTCCCCCTCGGCGAGTGGCTTGACCAGCTCGGATATCGACTCGACGGAGTGGGTCCAGGCGTCGGCGTAGGTCTGGAGGCTGGGATGGACGGTCACGGGACCCCTCGTGCGGTTCTGCGGTGCATGGGCTGGCGAGCAGGGACTGCCGACGGGAGGGCCGGCAGCGACGGCGCTGTCTGCGGGCTGCGTGGGAGGTTCGCTCGCTAAGTTACGCTGCGAGCAGGCACCCCGGCAGTGCTTTCGTGTGACGATCGTAGGCCCGCGTTGACGGCTTCCATGCCAGGACGGTGGTAGTGTGCACGCCTCCCTCATCCAGATCGCTGCAAACCCGGATGAATCGATCAATTCCCGTAGAGAGCGCGCGGCTTCACTGGTCGTGGCCCAGCGGGGCGCGGACCTGGTCGTCCTGCCCGAACTCTGGCCTGTCGGAGCGTTCGCCTACACCGCGTTCGAGGACGCGGCAGAACCGCTGCGGGGCCCCACGCACGACGTCATGGCGAAGGCCGCCGCCGAGGCCGGCGTCTGGCTGCACGCGGGTTCCTTCGTCGAGCGCGCCGATGACGGCACCCTCTACAACACCTCGCTCGTCCTCTCCCCCGAGGGGGAGCGCGTCGCCGCGTACCGCAAGATCCACCGGTTCGGGTTCGACAAGGGCGAGGCGGTGATGATGGGAGCGGGCGAGGAACTCGTCACCGTCGCACTGCCCGAGACCACCCTCGGCCTCGCCACGTGCTACGACCTGCGCTTCCCCGAGCAGTTCCGGGGGCTCGTCGACGCCGGCGCCGAGATCCTGGTCGTCCCGGCCGGCTGGCCTGAGCGCCGGCGCGCGCACTGGACCCTGCTGGCGCAGGCCCGCGCCGTCGAGAACCAGGCGTACGTCCTGGCGGTCGGCTCGTCGGGCACCAACGGAGGAGTCGAGCAGGCGGGCCACAGCATCGTCGTGGACCCCTGGGGCGAGGTGCTCGCCGAGGCCGGAGCGGCCGAGGAGGTGCTCACCGTCGAGTTCGACCCGGCGAGGACCGCCACCACCCGGGAGCAGTTCCCGGCCCTGAAGGACCGCCGCCTCGGTCTCGCGCCGCCGCGCTGAGGACGCGGCACCCGGGCCCGGTTTCACGTGAAACCGGGCCCGGGTGCCGCGCCGGTGCTCAGTCCTCGTGCTCCTTGTCGGCGAGCACGATCACGCACACCGCGACCGCGATCAGCAGCGGCACGTCGGCGTCCTCCCGCACGATGTCGACGCCGTACGTGTCCCGGACGGTGAGCCAGCGCCGGGAGATCTGGGCGAGCAGTTCGCCGTCGTAGTCGATGGCGAACTCGCGGTCCAGGATCTTGCCGCTGACGTCCAGCTCCGTGCCGTCCACCAGGGTCACCCGGTAGTGGTTGCGCAGCAGCGAGAGCCGCTTCCGCTTGACCTTGGCCAGCTCGTCGCCGTCCCGTTCGATGAGCATGGTGTCGCGCAGGCTGATCAGCTTCTGGCGGATCTCCACCAGCACCCGGCCGTCCGTGTCCTTCAGCTCGAAGGTGTCGCGGAGCCGCATGGCCTTGCCGTCGACGAGGAAGAGCTTGCGCCCGTCCGCGTCCTCGATCCAGTAGTCGTCGCCGACGCCGAACAGCCGCTCACGTACGAGAAGTCTCATGGATCACAGGTTCCCCGACGCCTGACCGGAATGCGCGCAGGGCACGGTGCTGTTGACTGTTGGCATGACAGCACGTGCACGTGTCCGCGCCCCCGAACTGATCGGCAAGGGCGGCTGGCTCAATACAGGCGACCGGCAGTACACCTTGGCTGACCTGCGGGGACGCATTGTCATCCTGGATTTCTGGACCTTTTGCTGTGTGAACTGCCTGCACGTGCTCGACGAGCTGCGCGAGCTGGAGGAGAAGCACCGCGACACCGTGGTGATCATCGGCGTCCACTCGCCGAAGTTCGTCCACGAGGCCGAGCACGAGGCCGTGGTCGACGCCGTCGAGCGGTACGGGGTGCACCACCCGGTCCTCGACGACCCCGAGCTCGCCACCTGGAAGCAGTACGCCGTGCGGGCGTGGCCGACCCTCGTCGTGGTGGATCCCGAGGGTTACGTGGTCGCCCAGCACGCCGGTGAGGGGCACGCGCACGCCATCGGGAAGCTGATCGAGGAGCTGGAGGCCGAGCACACCGAGAAGGGCACGCTGCGGCGTGGCGACGGCCCGTACGTGGCACCGGAGCCGGTCGCCACCCATCTGCGTTTCCCCGGCAAGGCACTCGTCCTTCCCGACGGGGGATTCCTGGTCTCCGACACCACGCGCCACCGCCTGGTCGAGCTCGACGCCGACGGTGAGACCGTGCGCGGGCACTACGGCAGCGGCGAGCGCGGGTTCGCCGACGGCGGCCGGTCCGACGCGCGGTTCAGCGAGCCCCAGGGCCTCGCCCTCCTCCCGGACGGCCGCATCGCCGTCGCGGACACGGTCAACCACGCCATCAGGGCCCTCGACCTCGCGACGGGCGTCACGACGACGCTCGCCGGGACCGGTCGCCAGTGGTGGCAGGGCTCCCCCACCAGCGGCCCGGCCGCCGAGGTGGACCTGTCCTCGCCGTGGGACATCGCCTGGTTCGGCGACCGGCTGTGGATCGCCATGGCCGGCGTGCACCAGCTGTGGACCTACGACCCCGAGCAGGGGACCGTGCGGGTCGCCGCCGGTACGACGAACGAGGGTCTGGTAGACGGGCCCGGTCCCGAGGCGTGGTTCGCGCAGCCCTCCGGTCTCGCGGCGGCCGGGGACCGGCTCTGGGTCGCCGACTCGGAGACCTCGGCCCTGCGGTACGTGGACCTGGACGGCGCCGTGCACACGGCCGTCGGCACGGGGCTCTTCGACTTCGGACACCGTGACGGGGAGGCAGGCCAGGCGCTTTTCCAGCACCCCCTGGGCGTCACGGCCCTCCCGGACGGCTCCGTGGCCGTCAGCGACACCTACAACCACGCGCTGCGCCGGTTCGACCCGGAGAGCGGTGAGGTCACGACGCTGGCGACGGACCTGCGGGAGCCGAGCGACGCGGTCCTTGTGGACGGCGACCTGGTCGTCGTCGAGTCCGCCCGGCACCGGCTGACCCGGCTGCGGCTGCCCGAGGAGGCCGTGCGCGTCGCGGACCGGGCGCACCGCACGCAGCGGGCGGCCACCGAGGTCGCCGCCGGCACGCTGCGGCTGGACGTGGTCTTCCAGGCGCCCGCCGGGCAGAAACTGGATGTCCGTTACGGGCCCTCGACGCGACTCCTGGTCTCCTCGACCCCGCCGGAACTCCTGGCCGAGGGCGCGGGCCAGGGGACGGACCTGAGCCGTGACCTGGTCCTCGCGGACGGGTTCACCGAGGGCGTCCTCCACGTCTCCGCGATGGCGGCCTCCTGCGACGACGACCCGGCGAACGAGTACCCGGCCTGCCACGTGCACCAGCAGGACTGGGGCGTTCCCGTCAGCGTCACCGCGGGAGGTACGTCCCGGCTTCCGCTGGTGCTGGCCGGGATGGACGAGCAGGCCTGACGGGCCGTGCGTCCCGTCCCCGGGATGCGGGGCGGGACCTCACGGCATGAGTGGTCCCGCTCGCCCGGGCGGGGGGCCGTTCCGGGCAGGCGGGGTGCGTTCCGCGCGCCGTCACTGGTAGCGGCGCTCGTCCTCCGTGACGACCGTGGTGGTGGGCGGCACGACCATGCGGCGGCGCCGCGCGATGCTCACGTAGACGAAGACCCCGACGAGGCCGACGAGCATCATGATCCAGCCGACGAGGTCGACGTTGACGGTGTCCATCTCCCAGTCCGTGGCGAACGCCAGAATCGCCCCGGCACCGATCAGGAGAATGCATCCTCCGAGTCCCATGATTTCCGCCTCCTCGACGGCCCGGTGAATCCGGGCCGGTGTACGGACCGCGTACCCGGCCCGGCAACAAGCATGTCCGGGAAGGCGGTTGGGACGTGTTTCAGCCCGCGAGGAACGCGGCCAGCGCGTTGGCCAGGAGGTAGGGGTCGTCGGCGCCGCAGAGTTCGCGCGCGCTGTGCATCGACAGGATGGCCACGCCGACGTCGACGGTCTTGATGCCGTGCCGGGCCGCGGTGATGGGGCCGATCGTGGTGCCGCACGGCATCGCGTTGTTGGAGACGAACGTCTGCCACGGCACGCCCGCCTTCTCGCAGGCCGTCGCGAACACGGCGCGGCCGCTGCCGTCGGTCGCGTACCGCATGTTGACGTTGACCTTGAGGATCGGGCCGCCGTTGGCGACCGGGTGGTGCGTCGGGTCGTGCCGCTCGGCGTAGTTGGGGTGCACGGCGTGGCCGGTGTCCGAGGAGAGGCAGACGGTGCCGGCGAGGGCGCGGGCACGGTCCTCCAGCGAACCGCCACGGGCGAACACGGAGCGCTCCAGGACCGTGCCGAGCAGCGGACCGTCCGCACCGGTGTCGGACTGGGAGCCGTTCTCCTCGTGGTCGAAGGCGGCCATGACGGGGATGTACGGGATCTCCTCGTCCGGCTGCCCGGCGACGGCGGCCAGTGCGGCCGTCGCGGCGTGCACCGAGAGCAGGTTGTCCATCCGGGGCCCGGCGAGCAGTTCGCGGTCCCGGCCGAGGTAGGCCGGCGGCTCGACGGGGTGCGGCATCAGGTCCCAGCCGGTCACCTCGGCGGGGTCGACGCCGGCCTCCTCGGCGACGAAGCGGATGAGGTCGCCCTCCTCGACGTCGCCGAGTCCCCAGATCGGCTGCATGTGCTTCTGGCGGTCCAGCTTGAGGCCGTCGGGGTTGGCGGAGCGGTCCAGGTGGACGGCCAGCTGGGGCACCCGCAGCAGCGGGCGGTCGATGTTCACGAGCCGGTGGGTGCCGTCGCGCAGCGAGATCCGCCCGGCCAGGCCGAGGTCGCGGTCGAGCCAGGTGTTCAGGAGGGTTCCGCCGTAGATCTCGACGGCGACCTGGCGCCAGCCGTACGCCCCGGTGTCGGGCAGCGGCTTGACGCGGAGGTTGGGGGAGTCGGTGTGGGCCCCCACGATCCGGAAGGGGGTGTGGGCACTTGCCCCCTCCGGCACGTACCAGGCCACGATCGCGCCGCCCCGCAGGACGTACCTGCCACCCGTGGAGCCGTCCCACGCGGCCGTCTCCTCGACCTGCCGGAAACCGGCCTTCTCCAGCCGCGCGGCCGCGGTGGCCACGGCGTGGTACGGGGAGGGGCTGGCCATCAGGAAGGCCATCAGGTCGTCGGTGTGCCCGCGGTCGAAGCGGAGGGAAGAGCTCATGTTCTTCACTTTAACGACGGCCGCCCGGGACGGTTCACGGCGGACGGCCGCCATGCCCGCGGCAGCCGTCCGTAAAGCGCCCGTCCCGGAGCCGTCAGAGCCGCGCGGAGGGCTCCTCGCCGTTCTGTGCCTGCTGTGCGCGGTCGGAGAACAGGGCCGCGAGGTCCTTCACGAGATCCCTGTCGAGCGCCTTCTCGCTCCGGGCGTCGGACGAGACCCAGAGCAGTGCCGTCCCCACCCGGATCTGCCCGGTCACGGCGTACGCCCCGTCGTAGCCCATGGGGCCGGCCGCGGCGTCGCGTTCCGCGCCGGGGGAACCCAGGTCGGCCTCGTCCTTGCCCGCGGTGCGTGCGGTCTGCTTCCACAGGACGTCGTACGCGGCCTCGGTGGCCTTCTCGTCCTTGTACGCGACCATCCAGAAGCTGGCACGCGCGTTCTCGTCGTCCCGCTGGAAGGAGACGGAGCCGAGGAAGGCGGAGTCCTCACAGCCCTCGTTCTTCGCGGACAGGCAGACGGCCCCGGGGCCGACCTCGTCCATGGCGGCGGCCGACGGCTTCTTCGTGATGCCCCACCCGGGCAGCGCGTCCTCGTCCGGCAGCACCGAGGCGACCTGCGCCTTGTCCAGGGCCGTCGCCGCGTCCTCGGCGGCTCCGCAGCCGGCAAGCAGCAGCGCGGCCGCCCCGGTGGCCGCCCACCGTATGCCCGCCGTCCTCATCGGTGTGGTGCCCATGACCTCATCCCCCTCGGTAGTCACCGGGATCATAGGTGCGGCCCGCCCCCTGCTACGGGGGCGGGCCGCACCTGTACTGCGTGACGGACGTGGAACGGCGGGGCTAGAAAGCGGCCTCGTCCAGCTCCATCAGCGAGTTGTCGACCGACTCGGCGAGCGCGCGCTCGGCGGAGACGCCCGGCAGGACGTTCGCGGCGAAGAACTTCGCGGCGGCGATCTTGCCCTGGTAGAAGGCGGCGTCCTTCGGGGAGGCGTTGCGCAGCTTCTCGGAGGCCACGGCCGCGCCCTTGAGGAGCAGGTAGCCGACGACGACGTCACCGGAGGCCATCAGCAGGCGGGTGGTGTTGAGGCCCACCTTGTAGATGTTCTTGACGTCCTCACCGGTCGCGGTGAGGTCGGTGATCATCGTGCCGACGATCGCCTCCAGGTCGACCGCGGCCTTGGCGAGGTGGTCCAGCGAGCCGGACAGCTCCTCGTCGCCCTGGGCACCCGCGAGGAACTTCTTGATCTCCTCGGAGAGGGCGTTCAGCGAGGCGCCCTGGTCGCGGACGATCTTCCGGAAGAAGAAGTCCTGGCCCTGGATGGCCGTCGTGCCCTCGTACAGGGTGTCGATCTTGGCGTCGCGGATGTACTGCTCGATCGGGTACTCCTGGAGGTACCCGGAGCCGCCGAAGGTCTGGAGCGACTGCGCGAGCTGCTCGTAGGACTTCTCCGAGCCGTAGCCCTTCACGATCGGGAGCAGCAGGTCGTTGAGGCCGTTGAGCGCCTTGGCGTCCTCGCCGGCGGCCTCCTTGACCTGGATCGCGTCCTGGACCGAGGCGGTGTACAGCACGAGCGAGCGCATGCCCTCGGCGTAGGCCTTCTGCGTCATGAGGGAGCGGCGCACGTCGGGGTGGTGCGTGATGGTGACCTTGGGGGCCGCCTTGTCCATGAACTGCGACAGGTCGGTGCCCTGGACGCGCTCCTTGGCGTACTCCAGGGCGTTGAGGTAGCCCGTGGAGAGGGCGGCGATGGCCTTCGTGCCGACCATCATGCGGGCGAACTCGATGATGCGGAACATCTGGCGGATGCCGTCGTGCTTGTCGCCGATCAGCCAGCCCTTGGCGGGGTGCTGGTCGCCGAAGGTCATCTCGCAGGTGTTGGAGGCCTTGAGGCCCATCTTGTGCTCGACGTTCGTCGCGTACACACCGTTGCGCGCGCCGAGTTCGCCGGTGGTCCAGTCGAAGTGGAACTTCGGGACCAGGAAGAGGGAGAGTCCCTTGGTGCCGGGGCCGGCGCCCTCGGGGCGTGCCAGGACGTAGTGGAGGATGTTCTCGGACATGTCGTGCTCGCCCGAGGTGATGAAGCGCTTCACACCCTCGATGTGCCAGGAGCCGTCCTCCTGCTCGACGGCCTTGGTGCGGCCCGCGCCGACGTCCGAACCGGCGTCCGGCTCGGTCAGCACCATCGTCGAGCCCCACTGCTTCTCGACGGCGATCTCGGCGACCTTCTTCTGCGCCTCGTTGCCCTCGTCGAAGAGGATGCCGGCGAACGCCGGGCCGGAGGAGTACATCCAGACGGCCGGGTTGGCGCCGAGCAGGAGCTCCGCGTAGCCCCAGATCAGGGAGCGCGGGGAGGTGGTGCCGCCGATCTCCTCGGGCAGGCCCAGGCGCCAGTACTCGGAGTCCATGAACGCCTGGTACGACTTCTTGAAGGAGGCCGGGACGGGCGCGGTGTTGGTCTCGGGGTCGAAGACCGGCGGGTTGCGGTCGGAGTCGGCGTAGGAGTCGGCCAGCTCGTTCTCCGCGAGGCGGGTGACCTCGTCCAGGATGCTCTTCGCGGTGTCGACGTCCATCTCCGCGAACGGGCCGGTGCCGTAGAGCTTGTCGCGCCCGAGGACCTCGAAGAGGTTGAACTCGATGTCGCGGAGATTCGACTTGTAGTGCCCCATGGGAAGGCTCCGTAATCAATAGCAGTGGCGCGCAGCGCCCCGGGGAGGAGTGAGGATCGGGCGACGGACGGCCTGGCGTGGGTGTCCCACCTGACCCCCACGATGATGCTACCCGTCAGTAATAAGACGCAACCCCCCGAGGCACAGATGTGTCCGATTACTCTTTGCGGCATGTATGGCTACGACCAGCACGCGGGTGCACAGCAGCAGATGGGCGGCGGCTACGGCGAGCAGCCGTTGTACCCCGAGCCCTCGCCGCCCTCCCTGGCCGACGCGGTACGGGCCTTCACGACCGGATCCCTGTCCGCGGAGGACTTCCAGCAGATCTTCGCCACGGCGAAGGTCTACTGCCCGCGCGGTGACAACCCGGGCTTCCTCGCCCTCCACAACACCCAGCAGCCGGTGATCCCGATGTTCACCACGCTCAAGGAGCTGAGGCGCTACGCGGGCAAGGAGTCCAAGTACTTCGTGATCACCGGCGCCGAGGTGATCGACCTGCTCCCGACCGGGTACGGCTTCGTCCTGGACATGGAGGGTGATCACCGCATGGTCTTCGACGCCAAGGCGGTCGAGCAGATGGTGGACTTCGCCATGCGCCGCATGTACGGCTGACGGGCGTCCGCGCACGAGGTGGCCCGAGGGCCCGCACCGAGCAGGTGCGGGCCCTCGGTCTGTCCGGGCGAGGGACCGGAGCG
Source organism: Streptomyces sp. NBC_00178 (assembly GCF_036206005.1). NCBI lineage: Bacteria > Bacillati > Actinomycetota > Actinomycetes > Kitasatosporales > Streptomycetaceae > Streptomyces > Streptomyces sp. NBC_00178. Next base: position 3,648,585 of record NZ_CP108143.1, on the reverse strand, counting down.
CCGGTCTCCGGCGACCGGGGCGCGCGTGCGCTTGCAAGATGTTCAGCGTTCAACTAAATTGGGTGCAGAAGACTTCCGGAGGTGGCTCCCATGCCCGCAGTGACCGTCGAAAACCCGCTGACCCTGCCCAAGATCGCAGCTCCGGGCGACGCCGTGGCCCGCCCCGTGCTCACCGTCACGACCGCCCCGAGCGGTTTCGAGGGCGAGGGGTTCCCGGTGCGGCGCGCCTTCGCCGGGATCAACTACCGGCACCTCGACCCGTTCATCATGATGGACCAGATGGGTGAGGTGGAGTACGCGGCCGGTGAGCCCAAGGGCACTCCCTGGCACCCGCACCGCGGCTTCGAGACCGTCACGTACATCATCGACGGGAGCTTCATCCACCAGGACAGCCACGGCGGTGGCGGAGCCATCGAGAACGGCGACACCCAGTGGATGACGGCCGGCTCGGGCCTCCTGCACATCGAGACGCCCCCGGAGGCGCTCGTCATGTCCGGCGGGCTCTTCCACGGCCTCCAGCTCTGGGTGAACCTGCCCAAGGCCGACAAGATGATGGCCCCGCGCTACCAGGACATCCGCGGCGGACAGGTCCAGCTCCTCGCCTCCCCCGACGGCGGCGCGCTGCTGCGGGTCATCGCCGGTGACCTGGACGGCCACGAGGGACCGGGCATCACGCACACCCCGATCACCATGGTCCACGCCACGGTCCGGCCCGGTGCCGAGGTGACCCTGCCCTGGCGCGAGGACTTCAACGGCCTCGCCTACGTCCTCGCAGGACGCGGCAGCGTCGGCGCGGAGCGCCGCCCCGTGCGTACCGGGCAGACCGCGGTCTTCGGCAAGGGGTCCTCGCTGACCGTCCGCGCCGACGAGAACCAGGACGGCAACACGCCGGACCTGGAGGTCGTGCTCCTCGGCGGGCGTCCGATCCGTGAGCCGATGGCGCACTACGGGCCGTTCGTGATGAACACCCAGGACGAGCTCAAGCAGGCCTTCGAGGACTTCCAGGCCGGCCGCCTCGGCAAGGTCCCCGCCGTCCACGGCATGTGAAAGGCCCCGTAGCGGCGTACGGGTGACGGTCCGTCACCCGTACGCCGCTGCGGGAGGGACACCGGTCCCGGCCCGTGATCGGGTGGGCGGGTGCCTACCCGGAAGCCCCTCCTGCCCGAGGTCGCGCGGCGGACGGCCGCATGGTGCGGTGTCCTGCTCCTGGCCGCCGGGGTCGCGGCGGTGGCGATCTGGCTCTGCGTCGCCCTCAAGACCGCGGTCACGCCGATCCTGCTGGCGCTGCTCGGTACGGCGCTGCTCGGGCCCGTCCACCGATGGCTGAGCGCGCGCGGGGTGAACAGATCCCTGGCCGCAGGTCTCACCTGCGCCGCGCTCGTCGCGGTGGTCGGGGGCGCCGGATACATCGTGGTCACCGCCCTCGTCGACACCGGCGACCAGATCGTGGACTCCCTCAAGGAAGCCGGGCAGTGGGTCGTCGACCACTTCGACATCGGCGGTGCGGCCGACGTGGACGACTTCGAGGACAACGCCAGGAAACTCGTCGAGAAGTTCGGCGCGAGCGCGGCGGGCGGACTGCTCAGCGGGATCGGACTGCTCGGGTCGCTCGTGACGACGGCCGTCCTGGCCCTGCTGCTGACCTTCTTCTTCCTGCGGGACTCCGACCGTGCCGCGAGGCTCGCCCACAGCCTCGCGCCGCGTGGCACCGGCCACCTCGTGGAGGCCATGGGGCGCAGGGCCTTCGAGGCCGTCGAGGGCTTCATGCGGGGCACGACGGTCATCGCCCTGATCGATGCCCTGTGCATCACCGTGGGCCTGCTGATCCTGCGGGTTCCGGGCGCGGTGGGACTGGGCGCGCTCGTCTTCGTCGCCGCCTACATCCCCTACCTGGGCGCCGTCCTCTCCGGCGGTGTGGCGGTGCTCGTCGCACTGGCCGACCGGGGGTTCGCGATCGCCCTGTGGGCGCTGGGCGTGGTGCTCGCCGTCCAGGTGCTGGAAGGGCACGTGCTCCAGCCCGTCGTCCAGAGCAGGACCGTCCAGATGCATCCCGCCATGATCATGATCGCCCTGACCGCGGGGGCCGGCGTCGCCGGGCTGCTGGGCCTCCTGCTGGCGGTGCCGCTGTGCGCCGCGCTCTTCAGCGTGATCGGGGTGCTGCGCACGCACCACGGCGACGGCACGGAACCCCTGGGACACGAGGCCGCCGGGGGCTCATGAGGCGGACCGGCCGAGCTCCGGCGGATCCTCGGACTCGTACAGCTCGAACCAGATCGACTTCCCCTCGCCGCGTGGGTCGACGCCCCAGGCGTCGGCCAGCATCTCCATCAGCACCAGCCCGCGGCCGCTGGACGCCATCTCGCCGGGCCGCCGCTTGTGCGGCAGCTCGTCGCTCGCGTCGGCCACCTCCACGCGCAGCCTCCGCTCGCCGCGCGGGCCGGTCACCTCCGCCAGGAGCAGGGCGTCGCCGTCCGTGTGGACCAGCACGTTCGTGGACATCTCGGAGACCATGAGCTCCGCGGAGTCGACCTGCTCCGCGTCCGCCCAGTCGTGCAGCAGTTCCCGCACCTGCTGCCGGGCCGCGGCGATCCGCTCGGGCTCGGCCTGGGCGATCGTCATCGCCGAGCGCCGCCCGGGCGGCTTCCGGGTCCGGGCGGCCTCCCGGCGCAGTACGAGCACCGCGATGTCGTCCTCGCGCCGGTCCACGAGGGGCCCGGTCGTGTAGTGCGAGCCGGGGCCGTGCACGGCCTGGACGAGGGCGTCGGCGAGCTCCTCCAGGTCCTCCGCGGGCTTCTCCAGGACGGGCCGGAGCCTGGTCCAGCCGGTGGCCATGTCGTGCCCGCCGGTCTCGATGAGCCCGTCCGTGCACAGCATGATCGTCTCGCCCGGTCCCAGCACGACCCGGGTCGTCGGGTAGTCGGCGTCCGTCTCGATGCCGAGGGGCAGTCCTCCCGCGGTCTGCCGGATCACCGCGGTGCCGTCGACGCTGATCACGACCGGGTCCGGGTGGCCGGCCCGGGCGATGTCGAGGGTGCCGGTCTCCGGGTCGGCCTCCGCGTACAGACACGTGGCGAAGCGGGTCGCGTCGGATCCGTCCTCCCCGTCGGCGGGCTCGTACGCGTCGGTCAGGCCGGACAGGAAGCGCGATGCCCTGGAGAGCACGGCGTCCGGGCGGTGGCCCTCGGCGGCGTAGGCGCGCAGGGCGATCCGCAACTGGCCCATCAGGCCCGCGGCACGGACGTCGTGGCCCTGGACGTCGCCGATGGCGAGCGCGATGCGTCCGTTCGGGAGCGCGATGACGTCGTACCAGTCGCCGCCGACCTGGAGGCCGCCTCCCGTGGGGACGTAGCGCGCCGCGATCGTCATGCCGTCGACGCCCGGACCGAGGGAGGGCATCATCGCCTTCTGGAGGCCCAGCGAGAGCTCCCGCTCCGTCTCGGCGGCGCCGGCGCGGGTGAGGGCCTGCGCGAGCATCCTGGCCACCGTGGTCAGCACCGAGCGCTCGTCCGGCGAGAAGGCCACGCTGTGCCGGAACCCGGCCATCCACGCCCCTGTGGTGTGCCCCGACGACACCAGCGGCAGGAACGCCCACGACCGGCGTCCGAAGTCGCGGGCCAGCGGCCAGGTGGCCGGGAACCGCTTCCGGTACTCCTCGGGGGACGACAGGTAGATCGCCTGTCCGGTCCGCACGACCTCGGCCGCCGGGTAGTCCGTCTCCAGGGGCATGTCGATGAACGGCTTCTCGGCGCCGATGTTGTGCCCGTGGTGTCCGACGACCGTCAAGTGGTCGCCGGAGACGCCGAAGACGGCGAGCCCGTCCGGCGAGAAGCCGGGCATGGACAGCGAACCGGCGACCCGCAGCACCTCCGCCGTGGACCCCGCCTCGGCCAGCGCCCGCCCCGCGTCGAGCAGGAACGCCTCCCGGGAGCGGCGCCAGTCCCCGGTGAGCGGGGTGTGGGACGCGATGGTCTCCGGGGGCTGCGCGACCTCCTGGAGGATGCCCATCAGCACGTACGTGTGGCGGCCGGGGGAGTCGACCGGCACCGGCTTGGAACGGGTGCGCACCGTCCGTACGACCCTGCCGGCCTCGTCCACGATCCGCATGCGGGCCTCGGCGACGGTGTCCTCGGCGATCGCGAAGTTCACCACCCCGTCGATCTCCTCCCAGTCGGCGGGGTGGAAGCGGGGGCGCACCTCCTCGCCGGGGCGCACCACGGGCTCGGCGGGCAGTCCGAGCAACCGGGCGGCCTCGGCGTCGAGCGAGACCGTGCCCGAGGAGCTGTCCCAGCTCCACAGACCCGTCCCGATCGCAGCCAGGATCTCCTCGGTACGCATTGCCCCACTTTAGGAAGATGTTCTCCGTGGACGCCACCGAGGGACGGCCGCCCGGCAGGACCCCCGGGACGTTCGTACGCGCGTCCCGGAGGACCGTGCGGCAGCAATGCCAATGAAGTGGTGCGCCTACGGGCGGTAGCCTGGGGTGTCAATCCACCCCGACCGCGAAGACTGGATGAACGACGATGCATCGGTACAGGTCCCACACCTGCGGCGAGCTCCGCGCCTCTGACGTCGGCACCGACGTCCGGCTGAGCGGCTGGCTGCACAATCGCCGAGACCTGGGCGGCATCCTCTTCATCGATCTGCGCGACCACTACGGTCTCGTGCAGCTCGTCGCCCGCCCCGGCACCGCGGGCAACGACGCCCTGGCGAAGCTGACCAAGGAGACCGTCGTCCGGATCGACGGCAAGGTCTCCGCGCGCGGCGCCGACAACGTCAACCCGGAGCTCCCGACCGGCGAGATCGAGATCGAGGTCACCGAGGTCGAGGTGCTGGGCGAGGCCGCCCCGCTGCCCTTCACGATCAACGCCGAGGACGGGGTCAACGAGGAGCGGCGCCTGGAGTACCGCTTCCTCGACCTGCGCCGCGAGCGCATGCACCGCAACATCATGCTGCGCTCGTCCGTGATCGCGTCCATCCGCTCCAAGATGGTGGCCCTCGGCTTCAACGAGATGGCGACCCCGATCCTCGCCGCGACCTCCCCCGAGGGCGCCCGTGACTTCGTGGTCCCCTCCCGCCTGAACCCGGGCAAGTTCTACGCGCTCCCGCAGGCGCCGCAGCAGTTCAAGCAGCTGCTGATGATCTCCGGCTTCGACCGCTACTTCCAGATCGCGCCCTGCTTCCGCGACGAGGACGCCCGCGCCGACCGCTCGCCCGGCGAGTTCTACCAGCTCGACGTCGAGATGTCGTTCGTCGAGCAGGAGGACGTCTTCCAGCCGATCGAGAAGCTCATGACCGAGCTCTTCGAGGAGTACGGCAACGGCCGCCCGGTGACCTCGCCGTTCCCGCGCATCCCGTTCCGCGAGTCGATGCTGAAGTACGGCAACGACAAGCCGGACCTGCGGGCCCAGCTGGAGCTCGTCGACATCTCCGACATCTTCGCGGACTCGGAGTTCAAGGCCTTCGCCGGCAAGCACGTCCGCGCCCTTCCGGTGCCGGACACGGCGGGCCAGTCCCGTAAGTTCTTCGACGGCCTCGGCGCCTACGCGGTCGAGCACGGCGCCAAGGGCCTCGCCTGGATCCGCGTCGGCGAGGACGGCACGCTCGCCGGTCCCATCGCCAAGTTCCTCACCGAGGCGGACGTCAAGACCCTCACCGAGCGTCTGTCCCTCGTTCCCGGCCACGCGGTCTTCTTCGGCGCGGGCGAGTTCGACGAGGTCTCCAAGATCATGTCCGTCGTCCGCGTCGAGGCCGCCAAGCGCGCCGGCCGATTCGAGGAGGACGTCTTCCGCTTCTGCTGGATCGTCGACTTCCCGATGTACGAGAAGGACGAGGAGACCGGGAAGATCGACTTCTCGCACAACCCCTTCTCCATGCCCCAGGGCGGCATGAAGGACCTGGAGGAGAAGGACCCGCTCGACATCCTGGCCTGGCAGTACGACATCGTCTGCAACGGCATCGAACTGTCCTCCGGCGCCATCCGGAACCACGAGCCCGAGGTCATGCTGAAGGCCTTCGCGATCGCCGGCTACGAGGCGGAGACCGTCGAGAGGGAGTTCGCGGGCATGCTCCGCGCCTTCCGCCTCGGCGCCCCGCCGCACGGCGGCATCGCCCCGGGTGTCGACCGCATCGTCATGCTGCTGGCCGACGAGCCCAACATCCGCGAGACGATCGCCTTCCCGCTGAACGGCAACGCCCAGGACCTGATGATGGGCGCTCCGAGCGAGCTGGACGAGACGCGGCTGCGTGAGCTGAACATCCAGCTCCGCAAGCCCGTCGCCTCGGCGAAGGGCGGAGCCAAGGCCGCCGACGCCAAGGACTCTGTGGCGAGGGACACCGGCGCGAAGTAGGCGCCGCGGTTCCGCTTCGGTTCCACGTGAAACAGCCCCCGGTCACCGGCCGGGGGCTTTTCCGTACGCCAGGGCGCCCCTCGCGCGCACGGGGCGCCCGGGCAGGACCTCACCGCCGGGGCACGGAGCCGTGGTGGCACCGGGCTCGCTCCTGCGTACGGGTGAGGGTGGGGAACTTCCCGGGCCCCGGGTACACGGACCGGGTACATCCGGAGCGTCCCGGTTCGGATTCGGTGCCTGCGGGCCCGGCGAGGACTGGCACCCGGAAGTGCTCGTCCGCCCCGCCACCGAGGAGCCCCGCACCGTGTCCGTCGCGCGCCGTCCGTACGTCCTGCTCGTCCTTCTCTTCCTGCTCGTGATCGGCTGCTCGGCCGGCGCGGTGCGGACCACCACCCCGGAGCCCAAGGGCGCGGCCGGTCCGCAGGCCGCGCCCGAGCCCCTTGCCGTGGAGCCGCTCATGCCCCCGGCCGACATCCCGGGAACCGGGCCCGGGACGAGGGACCGCATCCCCGACACGGCGAGGCAGGCACTCGTCGTGACCGGCCTCGGTCCCGACTCCAACCGCTCCACGGCCGTGCTCTACAGCCGCGACGACCCCGCACGCGGGTGGAGACCGATCGCGGGTCCCTGGCCCGCACACAACGGCATGGAGGGCTGGACGGACCACCACCTCGCCAACGACCTCCGCTCGCCGATCGGGGTCTTCGGCCTCTCCGACGCGGGCGGCCGGCTGCCCGACCCGGGCACCCTGCTGCCCTACGACGAGGAGCCCCGCTTCGCCGTGAGCGGCGAGGGCTTCCTGGGCGAGCCGCTGGAGGGCTCCTTCGACTACGTCATCGCCATCGACTACAACCGCACCCCGGGCACGTCCCCGCTGGACCGCGACCGGCCCCTCGGTGAGGAGAGGGGCGGCGGCATCTGGGTCCATGTGGACCACGGCGGCCCCACGCAGGCCTGCGTCTCGCTCACCGAGGACCGCATGCGGGAACTGCTCCTCACGCTCGACCCCGACAAGTACCCCGTGATCGTGATGGGGGACGCCGCAGCGCTGGAGAGGTGAGCGGGGGCCCGCCGGGGCGCATGGAGGAGCCCGGGACCCGATCCACGGGTCCCGGGCTCCTCCGTCGCACGGGAAGGCGGTGCGTACGCGGTGTTACGCGGGCTTCTCCTCCAGGCGCGGGAACAGCACCGCACCCTTGGTGACCGTCGCGCCGGCGGGCAGCTGTCCCCAGCGGCCCGCGTCCTGCACCCGCTGCTCGGCCAAGGCGCCCAGGGACGCCTCGGCGCCCAGGGACTCCCACAGCTTCTGCGAGGTGTCGGGCATGACGGCGTTCAGCAGGACCGAGACCCCGCGCAGGGACTCGGCGGCCGTGTACAGGATGGTCGCGAGGCGGGCCTGGCCCTCCGGCGACGTGTCCTTGGCGACCTTCCAGGGCTCCTGCTCGGTGATGTAACCGTTGACCTGCTTCACGAAGTCGAAGACCGCCAGGATGCCGCCCTGGAAGTCCAGCTCCTCGCCGATCTTCAGGTCGGCCGCGGTGACGGCCCGGGCCAGGCCCTCCTGGACCGCGCGTTCCGCGTCACCCGGCGCCGTGGCCTCGGGCAGCGCGCCGCCGAAGTACTTGCCGACCATGGCCGCGACGCGCGAGGCGAGGTTCCCGTAGTCGTTGGCGAGCTCGGAGGTGTAGCGGGCGCTGAAGTCCTCCCAGGAGAACGAGCCGTCGCTGCCGTACGCGATGGCGCGCAGGAAGTACCAGCGGTAGGCGTCCACGCCGAAGTGGGAGGTCAGGTCCTGCGGCTTGATGCCCGTCAGGTTCGACTTGGACATCTTCTCGCCGCCGACCATCAGCCAGCCGTTGGCGACGACCTTGCCCGGCAGCGGCAGGCCCTGTGCCATCAGCATGGCGGGCCAGATCACCGAGTGGAACCGGAGGATGTCCTTGCCGATCAGGTGGACGTTCGCCGGGAAGGTGCCGTCGAACTTCTCCTGGTTGGCGCCGTAGCCGACGGCCGTCGCGTAGTTCAGCAGCGCGTCGATCCACACGTAGATGACGTGCTTCGGGTCCCACGGCACCGGGACGCCCCAGTCGAAGGTGGACCGCGAGATCGACAGGTCCTGGAGGCCCTGCTTGACGAAGTTCACGATCTCGTTGCGGGCCGACTCGGGCTGGATGAAGTCCGGGTTGGCCGCGTAGAACTCCATGAGCTTCGGGCCGTACTCGCTCAGCTTGAAGAAGTAGTTCTCCTCCTTGAGGAGCTCCACCGGCTTCTTGTGGATCGAGCACAGCTTCGTGCCGTCCTCGGCCTCGATCAGGTCCCCGGGGAGCTTGTACTCCTCGCAGCCCACGCAGTACGGGCCTTCGTACCCGCCCTTGTAGATCTGGTCCTTGTCGTACAGGTCCTGCACGAACTCCTGCACACGGTCCGTGTGCCGCTTCTCCGTGGTGCGGATGAAGTCGTCGTTCGCGATGTTCAGGTGCGCCCAGAGGGGCTTCCAGGCCTCTTCGACGAGCTTGTCGCACCAGGCCTGGGGGGTGACGTTGTTCGCTTCGGCCGTGCGCATGATCTTCTGACCGTGCTCGTCCGTGCCGGTGAGGTACCACACCTTCTCGCCGCGCTGGCGGTGCCAGCGGGTGAGCACGTCGCCTGCGACGGTCGTGTAGGCGTGGCCCAGGTGAGGAGCGTCGTTGACGTAGTAGATGGGGGTCGAGACGTAGTACGCCGTCGCCCCCTGCTTCTCGGATCCAGTGGCCGCCATGGTCGAAATCCTAACGGTCCGTGGGAGATCCACTCACATCGATTGCGGCGGGCCCCGGCCTCCCGGCCGTGCGCCCGGCCGCGCCGGCCGGCGGCGTACACGGCAACGGCGGTACCCGGCCCTGAGGCGGGTACCGCCGTGACCGCGCGGAGGCCGGCGGATCAGCCTTCCGCGACGACCTCGCGGGCGGCGGCCCAGGCGGGCAGCCCGGCGAGGGCGCTCCGGTAGAAGGCCGTGTCGGGGACCTCGCGGGGGGCGGGGCCCGCGTGGAGGAAGCCGACGTTCGGGAGGTCCAGCCTGCGCAGGAAGTCGAAGCCCTTCGCGTCCTCGTCGCCGAACGCGACGAACTGGAAGAACAGCGGCAGCCGCGCGGCGTCGACCAGCGCCTGCTTGGCCGCCTGCCGGGCGTCCGGGGCGCCGTCGGTCTGGAAGATCACCAGGGCCGGTCCGGTGGCCCCGGACTTCTCGTAGTGCGTGACGATCTCCTCGACGGCCCGGTGGTAGTTCGTCCGGCCCAGGCGGCCGAGACCCGCGTGCAGCTCGTCGATCCGGCCCTCGTGCGCGGTCAGGTCGATCGCCCCGGTGCCGTCGATGTCGGTCGAGAAGAACACGACGGGCACGGTGGCACTCGGGTCCAGGTGCGCGGCGAGCGCGAGGGCGCGGTCGCCGAGGTGCTGGGCGCTGCCGTCCTTGTAGAACGGCCGCATCGAACCGGAGCGGTCCAGCACGAGGTACACGGTGGCCCGGAGCCCGGTCAGCCCGTGCGCCTTGAGCGCGGCCTGCGCCGCCTTGTACGGGGCGACGAGCTCGGGGGCGGTGGTCCTGACCCGGGCGAGGGTGACGGCGGGCTTGCCGGCGGGAACCGCCGTGGCGACGGGGGCGGCCGGCGCGGTCGGTGCGACGGGCGCGGGTGCCGGGAGAGGCGCGGGCTCGGTGAGGGGCTCCGGCTCGGCCAGGGGCGCGGCTGCCACGGGCTCGGGGGCCGCGACGGGCGCGGGTGCCACGGGCTCGGGTGCCGGCAGGATCTCGGCCGCGGGCGCGGGCGCGGGGGCAGCGGCTTCGGGCTCCTCGGCCGGCACCACGGCCGTGACCTCGGGCTCGGCGGGTGCGGCGTCGACGAACGGCGCGGGTACGACGGGAGACGCGGGTTCCGCGACGGGAGCGGCCTCGGCGGTCGCCTGCGCGGCGGGGCTCTCCGGCTCTGCGGCGCGCTCGTCGTCCCCGGGCGTCTCGCCCACCGGCGTCTCGTCCACGGGCGCGGCCTTCGCCTGCCCGGCGGGGCTCTCCGGCTCTGCGGCGCGCTCGTGGGTGCCGGCGTCGGTGGCCGCATCGGATCCAGCAGCAGCGGCAGTCGCAGCGGGGGCCGGAGGCGCGGCCTCGGCCTTCGCGGCCGGCTCCGTCTCGGCTTCCGGCTCCGGCTCCGGCTCCGGCTCCGGCTCCGGCTCCGGGTCCATGTCGATCAGGATCGGAGCAACGACTCCCGTCTCCGGGTCCGCCGCGATCACCGGGGCCGCCGCCTCCGGCTCCTCGGGCGCCGTGTCCTCGGCCCGCTGCGTGTCGTGGGACTCCGCGGCCGAGTGGTCCTCCGGGGCGGACCCCTGGGCCGGGACCCGGGGGGCGGGGGCGGGAGCCACGGTGGCCTTGTCGAAAGCCGCCGCCACCAGGTCCGAGGCACCGCCGTCGTCGTGCTCCACCGGGGGAGGGGATGCGGGGGCCGGTACCGAGGCCTTCGCGGGCTCGGCCGCCGAAGTGCTGGTCTCCGGCTCCGCGGGCTGGGTGCGCTCGGCCTGGGGAGGGACGGTGGCCGTGGCCGGCTCGTCCTGCTCCGTCCGGCCGAACACCTTGCGCAGCAAGCTCCGAATGCCCATGGGCGAGGCCTTTCGCATGAGTTGGGTGCGATAAATGTCCGTACTGCGGGAATTGATCCCTGGCCAGGGCGGATACGTAAGGTTAGCGGCCGGATCCGGCCGTTCGGTGGCGCGGCCCGCCCCCGTGTCAACAGCGCGCCGCCCGAACCGGGGCCGGGACCCGAAAGGGCCCCGGGGGGCACACGGAAGCTCCCCGGGGCCCTCACGGCCGCACCACGAGTTGGGGCGGTGCCCGCGACGACAGTGCGGTGGTGCCCCGGACTTCGATGGAGCTCGTGCGCGATCTGCCGCTGCTCCTCGTCTCTCCTCGTCTCCGCCCCGGGCGGGCACTCCGCGTTGACCCGCTGGAAACGATCCGGCCAACCCGCCCTGTGGGCAGGCCGAGACGGCCCGGGCCGCGCGCGGACTCTCCGTGGCCGTCGTCCTGGAGGAGCGCCGCAGCGACGGGGTACGAGGGACCAGGACCGTCCGCGCGTCGGCCGCCACGATCCGGCGCGAGGACGGAAGGGATTTCTGCATCCGATGCGGGAGCCGTCGTGAACGGCGCCCCACCGGATTAGAGTCGGACGCATGGTTTCCGGTGAGGCGCCGCAGGCGGAGGGAAGCGTCCGGGTCGATGCCTGGATCTGGGCGGTACGGCTGACGAAGACCCGTTCGCAGGCCGCTGCCGCCTGCCGCGCGGGACACGTGCGGGTCGGCGGTGAGCGCGCGAAGCCCGCGACGACGGTGCGCGCGGGTGACGAGGTACGGCTGCGGCACGCTGGCCGGGACAGGGTCGTCGTCGTGTCCAGGATCGTCAGGAAGCGCGTGGGGCCGCCGGTCGCCGCGGAGTGCTTCGTCGACAACAGCCCGCCCCCGCCGCCGCGCGAGATCGCGCTGCAGGTGCCGGTGCGGGACCGGGGCACGGGACGGCCGACCAAGCGGGACCGCCGCGAGATGGAACGCCTCCAGGGCCGCGGCCCGGACCCGGACCCGGATGCCCGCCCCGGCAGGAGCTGACGCGGGGTGCCGGGACGTGAAGCCCCGGCACGCGGTCGTTCGGGCGGGAGCGCCGCCCCCCCGGCCTTCGTCCGGTCCGGGAGCGGGCCCCGCACGATCCGGGCGGGAAGCGCTGAGGGCTGTCCCGTGATCCCCGGCGGGCGCGCGACGACAGCTACGGCGCCTCGCCGCGTCGTCGGAACGCCCGAATACACCCCGTATGCGGACGTCCCTCCGCCTTGCGATGCACCGCATCCGACGCCGCGCGCTGATCCACCAGGGATCACGGGACAGCCCTCAGCCCTGGTAGCCCTCCACCTCGTCGGCGGGGCGCACCCGCGCCTTCGACGGGTCCTCGCCGAACTCGCTGAGCGCCCGCCGCTGTCGCAGCAGGTCCCAGCACTGGTCCAGCTGCACCTCCACCTCGCGCAGCCGTGACCTCTCCTCCGCGGAGAGGCCCAGATCGGCGGTCGAGCGCGTGCGCAGGGCCCGCTCCTCGCTGATCAGCCCGTCGATGTTGTCGAAGATGTCCTGGTCGGCCATGAGCCTCTCCCGGTCCGTTTCCTGTCGGATGACGTGGTTGTGGGCGGACGCGGTCCGACGAAGCCGGTCGGCCTCGTCAGACCGCGAACACGGTCTTCCCGCGCGCTCCGCCCGCGCGGTTCTGGACGAGCGCCTGCGGTGCCTTCTCCAGGGGCAGTTCCATGTCGACGGGGACCTCCAGCTTCCCGTCCGCCACCAGCGCGGCCAGTTCGTCGAGGAGCCCGGGGGTGACGGCGAGCCGGAAGTCGGCCCAGGCCACGCCGGCCGGCGCGGCGACCCCGCGGGTGGTGACGGCGACTCCCCCCTCGCGCAGCAGGGCGGTGTGGCGGCCGAAGGAGGCCGGATCGGTGGAAACGAGGTCGACGAGCGCGTCGACACCGCCGGGATACAGCTCGCGTACCGCCGTTTCGAGCGCCGCGGTGCCGTTGACGGTGTCGACGGAGGTGGTGGCGCCCAGGGCCGCCATCCGCCGCCGTTCGTCCCCTCTCACCGCGGCGACGACCCCGATGCCGCGCGCGGCAGCCAGCTGGGTCAGGAAGCTCCCGACGCCTCCGGCTGCTCCGATGACCAGCAGGCTCAGCCCGCTGCGTACGGCGGTGCTCGACACGATCTGCGCGGCGGTCGCCCCCGCGGACGGCAGGGCGGCCGCGGTCCTGAGCGGCATGTCGCGCGGGACCAGCGTGACCGGGGAGTCCTGGTGAACGCAGAGGTACTCGCCGTACGCCCCGCAGAGCCCGACGGGCGGTGCCGTCACGCGCCCGAAGACCGGGTCGCCGACCCGGAAGCGGTTCCAGCCGCCGCCGATCATGTCCACGCGGCCCGCGAAGTCCGTACCCAGGACGAGCGGGAAGACGTGCGGGGAGGTCCCCTCCAGGGCGCCGTCCGCGGTCTGCCAGTCGAGCGGGTTCAGGGCCGCGTACTCGACCTTCACCCGCACCTCGCCGGGCCCGGGGTCGGGCTTCGGCACCTCGACGAGACAGGGCTCCGCACGGAACGCGCTGACAGCGATGGCTCGCATACGGCAGACCTCTCAGTCGCCCCCCTGCTCTCACGATTCCCACTCTCGCCCGGCCCACGGGCCCGCGCACGTCGGGGCCGGAGCGCGGGATCAGCAGCCGTGCGGGGCCGCCGATCCCCCTCCGCCGCCGATCCCGTCACCGCCACGGAGCCTGTCCCGCCACGACACCGTCACCGCCACGGAGCCCGTCCCCGCACGGACACCGTCACCGCCACCAAGCCCGTCCTGCCACGGACGCGGTCACGCCTCCGCGCCCTCGCCCCTCACGCGGCGTGCCGCCGCCGACGGGCCGCGACGATCCGCCCGGCCAGTCCCCCGGCCGCCATGACCGCTCCCACGCCGAGCGCGGTCCACACCGTCGTCCGGAGCGAGGCGGTCAGCGCGTCGTACACCGCGGCGGCGGCGTCCCTGTCGGTGCCCGGGACCTGGTCCAGGACCCTGGCCCGGGCGACGGCCACAGCGATGCGCAGGAGTACAGCGCCGAGCAGGAGCCCGGCCCCGGCCACGGCAGCCGTCGTGAGGGCGGTCCGCGCACCGCCTCGGACGAGCGTGAGGCCCAGCACCAGGACGAGCAGCACCACCGTCCCGACGGTGGGCCAGACGCTGCAGTACCGCAGCCACTGGAACGAGGACCGCAGTTCGTCGGCCCGGTCGGCGGACAGCACGGTGATCGAGGTCTCCCTGACCGGGATGCCGTCGGCGAAGGGCACCCCGTCGGTGACGAGCTGCTGCTTGACCTCGGCGATCACCGGCGCGAGGTCGATGGTCACGGCCTGCCCGTCGTCGCCGTGCAGCGCGGAGCTCACGGCCCGGTGCGCCGTGCGGTTGGCGCTGTCCCAGGCCCGCCGGAAGGCCGGGGCGGTGGTGAACGACAGGGCGGCCTCGTGCAGGAAGTCCTCGACCGTGTCCTGCAGCGGCCCCGCGTCGATGCTCTTCATCGCCTCGTCCGTGACGAGCGTGGCCACCGTGGCCCTGACGTCCGGGTCGGTGGCCAGCGGGGAGACGGCTGCGAGATAGCGGTCGGTGTCGTCGAGCTCGAGGTCGACCCAGGCCGAGAAGGCGCTGACCGGGACCAGCAGGGTGAGCAGGACGAGGAGCACCGCCGACAGGGCCGCTGAGAGGTAGGTCCGCACAACGACCAGCCAAGCCCGTCCGGCGACGGGACGCTCCGGGCCGTGGGCCGTTCGAGTTGCCGCCCGGCGGCTCCGGGTGTGCGCTGGAGGGACACCGGGACGGGGGCGAGGTAAGGAGCTGTGCGCCATGGCCACACACGCGACGATGCCGACCCGTCGCCGACAGCATGCCCGCACCCCGGCGCGTGAGGGCCACAGCCCGCTCGCCTGGGCGGTGCCGGTGTCGCTGGGCATCATCCTCGGCTTCTGGGCCTTCTACATCAAGCGGGACGGCGGGACGACGACCGACGGCCAGATCGTGCTCGGCGTCGTCTCCGGGGTCGCCTACGCCGTGCTCTGCTACGCCTTCGTCATGATCCGGCGGGCGCTTCCCCGCGAGCTGCGGGCCGCCGGGTACGCGCTGCTGGCCGGGGGTGCGATCGGTTACCTCTTCAGCCTCAACGGCAACAGCGTCTTCTCGTCGAGCGGCCTGGGGCTCGTCGTCGGCGCGGGCATGTTCGTCACGATGTTCTACATGATCTACACGCGCGAGGAATGACCTGGAGAGTGAGCGGGAACGCCACGGCCGCCGGACTCCGTCCGGCGGCCGTGCACGTGTGCGGGCCCCGGACAGTCCGCCGCGGGGGCCCGCCGTGGGTCAGTCGTGGACGACGGTGACCGGGCAGGCCGCGTGCTGGGTGACGTGGAGGCTGACCGAGCCGAGCAGCGTCGCCTTGAAGCCGCTGCGGCCGCGGGCGCCGACCACGAGCAGGTTCGCGCCCTCGGAGCGGTCCAGCAGCGACTGGGCCGGGTTGCCGATCACGACGATCCGCTCGATCGCCGCCGCGCCGTCGGCGCCGAGGGCCTCCTCCAGCGCCTCGTCGAGCGCGGCGGTCGCCACCGCCTGCGGGTCGAAGTCCTCGGGCAGGCCCGGCATCATGGACGCCCAGCTGGTCGCGGGGTACTCCCAGCTGTTCACCGCCTCGACGGTGTCACCGGTCAGTTCACCCTGGCGCACCGCCCAGCGCAGGGCCTTGAGCGACGCGTCCGACCCGTCCACCCCGACGACGATCCTGCCCATGTCTGCCTCCCGCTGCTCGAACATTTCCGTCATTCGGCAACGACTCTAGTCAAAACAACCGCCGGGGGCCGTGGTGGCCCCCGGCGGCGGGGTCAGCCGGTCCGCAGCGCGGCGAGCTGCTGCTCGAACGGGACCAGGGCGTCCTCCCCGTCGTCGAGCGTCGGCTCGCGGCGGGCGCCCGAGACGGCGTGCCCCGTGACGGCGGAGGCCAGTTCGCCACCCGCGCGCCGGATGCGGGACGGCAGGCCCTCGGTGTACTCGTCGCCCTGCGAGCCCCAGTCCTCCGACGCCGCGTACACGGACGTCGGCAGGACGACCGCCCGCAGGTAGGCGAAGAGCGGGCGCATCGCGTGCTCCAGGACCAGCGAGTGCCGCGGCGTTCCGCCGGTCGCCGCGATCACGACGGGCTTGCCGGTCAGCTCGGTGTTCCCGACCAGGTCGAAGAAGGACTTGAACAGCCCGCTGTACGAGGCGGTGAACACCGGCGACACGGCGATCAGGCCGTCCGCCCCGGTCACCGCGTCCAGCGCCGCCTTCAGGCCCGCCGGCGGGAAGCCGGTGACCAGGTGGTTGGCGATGTCGACGGCGAGATCGCGCAGTTCGACGACCTGGACCTCGACCCGCCGGTCCTGGCCGGCCGCGAGCTGCTCGCGCGCGGACTCCGCGAGCCGGTCTGCCAGCAGCCGGGTGGACGAGGGGCTGCTGAGCCCGGCCGCGACGGCGACGATCTTCAGGGGGGCGGTGGCGAGCACGGTCCTCAGAGCTCCTTCGGGTCGGCGGTGGCGGCGGCGCGGGCCGCGGCGACCGCGGGGTGGACGGGGGCGTCCGGCACACCGGCCGGGCGCAGGCGGGCGAACTCCTTGCGCAGCACGGGCACGACCTCCTCGCCCAGGATGTCGAGCTGCTCCAGGACCGTCTTCAGCGGCAGTCCCGCGTGGTCCATGAGGAACAGCTGGCGCTGGTAGTCGCCGACGTCCTCACGGAAGGACAGGGTCCGCTCGATGACCTCCTGCGGGGAGCCGACGGTCAGCGGTGTCTGCTGGGTGAAGTCCTCCAGCGAGGGCCCGTGGCCGTAGACCGGGGCGTTGTCGAAGTACGGGCGGAACTCCCGCACCGCGTCCTGCGAGTTCTTCCGCATGAAGACCTGGCCGCCGAGGCCGACGATGGCCTGCTCCGCGGTGCCGTGCCCGTAGTGGGCGTACCGGCGCCGGTAGAGGTCGACCATCTTCCTGGTGTGCTCCATGGGCCAGAAGATGTTGTTGTGGAAGAAGCCGTCGCCGTAGTAGGCGGCCTGCTCGGCGATCTCCGGAGAGCGGATGGAGCCGTGCCAGACGAAGGGCGGGACGCCGTCCAGGGGGCGCGGGGTCGAGGTGAAGGACTGCAGCGGGGTGCGGAACTTCCCTTCCCAGTCGACGACGTCCTCGCGCCACAGCTTGTGCAGGAGGGCGTAGTTCTCGACCGCGAGCGGGATGCCCTGGCGGATGTCCTTGCCGAACCAGGGGTAGACCGGTCCGGTGTTGCCGCGGCCCATCATCAGGTCGACGCGGCCGTCCGCCAGGTGCTGGAGCGTGGCGTAGTCCTCCGCGATCTTCACCGGGTCGTTGGTGGTGATCAGCGTGGTGGACGTGGAGAGGATCAGCTTCTCGGTGCGGGCGGCGATGTAGCCGAGCGTGGTGGTCGGCGAGGACGGGACGAAGGGCGGGTTGTGGTGCTCGCCCGTGGCGAAGACGTCCAGGCCCACCTCCTCGGCCTTGAGCGCGATCGCCA
Organism: Streptomyces sp. NBC_00178; assembly: GCF_036206005.1. Taxonomy (NCBI): domain Bacteria; kingdom Bacillati; phylum Actinomycetota; class Actinomycetes; order Kitasatosporales; family Streptomycetaceae; genus Streptomyces; species Streptomyces sp. NBC_00178. The sequence continues at coordinate 3,631,113 of NZ_CP108143.1, read as the reverse complement.
GGGTCGCCTTGATCCGCTCGTTCTCGCTCGGCGTCGTACCGGTCGTGGGGTCGGTGGTGACGTCCCCGACGGTGAAGATCCCGAACTGCATGGCGCCCGCCTCCAAGTATCTTTGGTTGAACGTTGAACTATGTGAACACACCCTACAACGGGACACCCCCCTGCTCTATTCCGGCCTCTTCGCGGTCCACCCCGCGACGCACCACCGGCGCCCTCACACCGGGTCCCGCCCCGGGACTCCGGGAGGCGGTCGCTCCGCGCGGCGCGGCCCCGCCGGGCCGCCGGAGCGAGCGGGACGGCGCCGGGCCGGGCTACAGTCGGGCCATGACCTCCGTACCGTGCCGCACCTGGTGGCGCTCCTCCTAGGAGCGGCCGCCTGCACCAGCACGGAACCAGGGCCGTTCGACACACGGACGGCCCTTTCCCCTGCCCCACCGCTCCGCGACGGGCCGTCCTCCACGCGTACACCACCGGCGAGGAGAACCCCCGTGACCATCACCACCGACCTGCCCGCGGCCCCGGCCGCGCGCCGCAGCGCAGAGCTGGAACAGCGGCTCGCCCGGGACCCCGGCGCGTTCCGCGTCCTCACCGGGGACCGGCCCACCGGGGCCCTGCACCTCGGGCACTACTTCGGCACCCTCCAGAACCGGGTACGGCTCCAGGACCTCGGCGTGGACGTCTTCGTCCTCGTCGCCGACTACCAGGTCCTCACCGACCGGGACGTCGCCGACCGGCTCACCGAGCACGTCGAGGGGCTGCTCCTGGACCACCTCGCCATCGGGATCGACCCCGCCCGCAGCACGGTCTTCAGCCACAGCGCCGTCCCGGCGCTCAACCAGCTGATGCTGCCGTTCCTCTCCCTCGTCTCCGTCGCGGAACTCGGCCGCAACCCCACCGTGAAGGACGAGATCGCGCACTCCCGGCAGGCCGCCGTCAGCGGGCTCATGTACACCTACCCGGTGCATCAGGCCGCCGACATCCTGTTCTGCAAGGGCAACCTCGTGCCCGTCGGCCAGGACCAGCTGCCGCACCTGGAGATCACCCGCACGATCGCCCGGCGCTTCAACGAGCGGTACGGCCACGTCTTCCCCGAACCCGACGCGCTGCTCTCCGCCGCACCCCTGCTACTCGGCACCGACGCGACCAAGATGAGCAAGAGCCGCGGCAACTCCGTCACCCTGAGCGCGACCGCCGACGAGACCGCCCGGCTGATCAAGGGCGCCACCACCGATGCCGAACGCCGCATCACCTACGAGCCGGAGAGACGGCCCGGGGTGTCGAGCCTGGTCCTGCTGGCCGCGCTCTGCCTCGACCGCGACCCGTACGACGTCGCCGAGGAGATCGGGGACGGCGGCTCGTCCGCCCTCAAGCGGACCGTGACGGAGGCCGTCAACACCCGCATGGCGCCGATCCGGGCCCGGCGGGCCGCGTACGCCCAGGACATGGGGTACGTACGAGAGGTACTGCGCGCGGGCAACGAGAGGGCGAACGCCGTGGCGGACGCGACCCTGCGCGAGGTGCGCGAGGCCATGGGCACGCCGGGCTGAACTCCCGGTGTCCCTCGCACCGCCCGCGCCTCGCACCGCCCGGGCGGTGGGAGGGGGGACCCGCCCACCGTTCGGCACCGGGCGGGGACCCACCGTCGGCGCCTGGCGGGGACCCACCGGCGGGCATCTGGAGGGGACCACCGGCGGGCGTCGGCCCGGGAGTCCGCACCGCCCGGCCGACGCCGCCGGGTCTCAGCGCCGGATCACCGACCGCTGCCTGCGCAGCAGTTCGGCCAGACCGCGCCGCGTCGCCGCGATCACCACCCGGTCCTGGGCCCGCAGCACGTAGCCCGGGTGCAGGTCCCAGACCAGGCCGGAGGCCACCTGCCCCGGTCCGAGCGGGTCGAACGGCGGCGCGGCGGCCAGGTCCGGGATGCGGTCGGCCGGCGGGGTCGCGTCCAGGGCCAGGACCCGCCAGGCGCCCGCCCGGAACGCCTGGTCGACCGTCCTGCCCTCCAGCTGCGGATGGCCCGCCACCTCCAGCGCCGCGAACAGCAGCACCTTCCGCTCGACCGGCACCGCCCCCAGGATCTGGCGGCCCATCATCGCCACCGCGAACGCCGGGGCGGCCAGGTGGGACACCGAGCGGGAGCGGGTCAGGGCCTGCGGGTGCGCCGTGCGCAGGGTGCGGTAGACGGCGGTCGCGAACTCGTCGTCGAACAGGCGCAGCGCCACCCGAAGGTCGGGCTTCACCGACCGGGCGTACAGCGCGGCCTCCAGGTTCGTCGTGTCGACGCTGGTCAGGGCGAGGAGGGCGCGGGCCCGGCGGATCTTGGCGGCCTCCAGGACGCCCTCCTGGGTGACGTCGCCCAGGACCGTCGGGACGTGCAGGCCGCGGGCCAGCGGGATGCCCCGGGCCTCCGGGTCCTCCTCCACCACGACGACGGGTATGTCCAGCTCACGCAGCCGCACGAGCACCCTCGTGCCGATCTTGCCGAGGCCCAGCAGGACCACGTGGCCCGACAGCCCGCGCGGCGGGCGGCGCAGCGCGGAGGTGTTGCGCAGCGAGCCGAACGCCTCCAGGACGGCGGCGACCAGCAGGGGCAGCAGCAGGAGGCCGGCCGTCCCGGACAGCAGCTGGATGATCTGGCGGGACGCGGGGTCGCCGTCCTCGACGGCGGGGTCGCCCATGGCCAGCAGGTCGAGCATCGTGAGGTAGGCGGCGTGCAACGGGCTGTCGCCGGTGGTGATCACCGAGGCCACGGCGAGGGCGACGACGGCCGCCGCGACGCCCAGCGCCGACCAGCGCAGCCTGCGTGAGAAGACCTGGCCGAGCGGGGCGCCCCTGCCGCCCATCCGGGAGGGCGCGCGGTCGGGGCCCGCCTGGCTGATCGCCTCCAGGACGATCGTGCCGCGGCCGGTCGCCGCGTGCACCGTCGCCCGGTCGGGCAGCAGTTGTGGCCCTTCGTCGCCGCTGCTGTCGGAACCCTCGGCGCCCGCCGGGTCCTGGCTGGTCGAGGACAGCAGCGCGAGGGTGCACAGCCCCGGGTCGGCGCGTTCGCCGGGCCGGGGCGGCGTGCGCTCGACCGCGCGCAGCAGCAGACCCTCGGCCTGGATGACCTTGCTGCTGCCGGTCAGCGCGGTGGCGGCCAGCGCGGGGGCGGCCGTGTCGGCGTCGGACAGGACGGTCGTGGAGGCGTCGAGCGCCGCATGGTCGAGGCCCGGCATGGAGACGGCGGCGGCCTGGTCGAGAAGGGTCTCCAGGTGCTGCCCGAGCTTGCGGTTGTACAGCCGGATGACGAGCCGCAGACGGGGATTGAGCCGGCGGGCCGTCAGGGCGGCCCGGATGTTGAGCTCGTCGTCGTCGTAGACGAGCGCGAGCGCGGCCGCCCGGTCGGCGCCGGCCTCCTCCAGCACCTCGTCGGATGGCTCGTGCGCCTCGATGATGCGGACGGCCTCGACCCCGGCGTTGGTGTCGCCGTCGCCCCCGCCGGCCGTCCCGTTGCGGTTCATGGCCGCCGACATGCGTCCGAACAGTGCGCTCGCCCGGGCGCGTTGGGTCAGCGGCAGCTCCGGACGGCTGGTGTCGCGGCCCGGCGGGAGCAGGAGGGTGACCCGCTCGCCGTAGACGTAGCGCAACTCGACGGCGAGCCGCCGGGCGAGGGCGTCGTCGCCGCAGACGACCATGTGGCCGGTGAGGGGCGGGCGTTGGGGCTGCTGCGGAAGTGGTGACACGTATCCCAGCATGCCGTGCTCCCTCCGGTTCGGTCGGGCGGGTCGGTGATCTTCGCGTGGCGGACCCGGAGGGCGGACGGGCGGGTCAGGCGGCGCGGTCCGGCAGAGAGCGGGGGGCGAGCGCCGCTTCGTGCGGTGCGACCCAGAAGAACTCGCCGTCGGCGTCGTAGGCGTGGAGGAGGCCGGTGCTGCCGGAGGCGAGTACGGCGGCGTGCGCGGTGCGCCCCACCGGCCGCCGCACCCGCACGAGCGCGGTCGATCCGTCGGCCGCGGCCACCTCCGCCCGGCCGAAGCCGGAGGCGGCGAAGTCCGTGCGGATCGTGCAGGTCCGGCCGACGAAGTCCTGCCGCGAGGGGCCGGGCCGTACCGGGAGGCACCGGCGGATGAGGCGTACGAGCAGGCGTACCGCGCCCCAGGCGATCAGCAGCGCGCCGGTGAGCACGACGAGGTGGAGAGCGGCGCGCGGCGTGCCCGTGGTGCCCCCGCGCACGACCAGGACCGATCCGGCGAGGCCGGTGACCCAGGAGATGACGACGAACAGCGACACCGAGACGGCGACCGGCACCCCGGCGAAGCCGACGGCCTCGGCGTCGAGGTCGGTGTCGAAGGAGTCGTGCCCGACCGCCCGGGCCAGCACGAGCAGCCAGAAGCCGACGACGACCACCAGGGCCGCGCCGAAGACCACGGCCGGGAAGGTGATCGCTGCGGAAACGAGATCGGTCATCGGGCCACCCCCTGCGACGCCGTGCGCGGCTGTACGGTCCAGGAGGCCGGGTGGCGGACGGGACGCCGGGGTGCCGGCGCCACGAGGCCGTGCTCGGCCCCGCGGCAACCGGTTCCTTCCCCCGTGGTCCCCCGTGATCCCCCGTTGTTTCCCCCGTGTGCTGCTGGACCGATCGTGTCAGCCGGGGCCGCCCGGCGCATTGCCGTGTTCCGGCAGGGTTCCCCGGGTCACGCTGCCGGGCACCGGCATCGTCCCGTGTGCGTTGGACGGGATGAACTGTGAGTGACGTGACGAGGAGTGAGACGTGGCGGAGCCCGAGATCCCCGGGAAGTTCCTGGAGGACTACACCCGGATCCTGTCCGAGGTGGCGGCCGGCGGGCGCCGGCTCACGCGTGACGAACTGGAGGCCCGGCGCACGCTCGGCCGGGAAGCCGCGGAGGCGGGGCACCAGTTGCGCGCCCTGGTCCGTATCCATCTCGCGGAGACCCGCGCGGCCTGGCCGCTCACCGGTCCGGCCGGCAGCGACGCGGTGCTGGCCGCCGTGGAACAGGCGGTGGACGCCTTCGCGGAGGGCTTCGAGCGGGCGCAGCGGCTCACCGTGCGGCGGGAGGAGGCCGCGCGGCGGGAGTTCATCGACGACCTGCTGTACGGGCGCAGTGACATGGGACGGCTCGCCGAGCGGGCCACCCGTTTCGGGCTGCGGCTCTCGCGGGCCCACGCCGTGGCCGTGGCCGCGGGCCCGGAGGCGTACACCGAGTCGGACACCGTGCCCCGCCGGGTGGAGGCGGCTCTGCTGGGCCGCTTCGGCGGCCGGAAGATCCTGGCCACCACCAAGGACGGGCGCATGGTGTGCATTGCCCCCGGAAGCCAGCCCGACGTCCTGAGGTACTTCGCGAAGCAGGCGCACGCCGCCACCGACGGCGGCCAGGTCGCGGTGGGCCGCCCGCACCGCGGTCCCGGCGGGGTCGTCCACTCGTACGACGAGGCGCTCGACGCACTCGACCTGGCGAAGCGGATGGCCCTGGACGACCCGGTGCTGTACGCGAGCGACCTGCTGGTCTATCCGGTGCTGACCCGCGACCGGCAGGCGATGGCCGACCTGGTGCGCAGTGAGCTGGGCCCGCTGCGGGAGGCGAGGGGCGGGGCGGAACCCCTGCTGCGGACGCTGTCCGTCTACTTCGAGGCGGGGTGTGTGGCGGCCGAGACGGCCCGGAGGCTGTCGCTGAGCGTGCGCGCCCTGACCTACCGGCTGGAGCGGATACAGCAGTTGACCGGTTCGGACCCCGCCGACCCGATGCACCGCTACAAGCTGCAGACGGCGGTGATCGGCGCCAGGCTGCTGGACTGGCCCGCCAAGGAGCTCTGACGCCCGGCGGTCCGCGGCGTACGGCCCGTGGCTTCGGACCGTACGGTCCGAGGGCGTACGGCCCGTGGCTTCGGACCGTACGCCGTGGCGCGGTCCTACAGGTCGAACTCGTGCGGCGGCAGGTCCAGCGCGAAGCACGCCTCCCGGACGACGGCCTGCTCGGACTTGTCGAAGTCGCCGTCGGCGCCGCCGATGACGATGCCGATCTGGATGACGGCGCGGGCCTCGGCGGGCTTCTTCCTGGCCTTGCCGATCTCCTGGAGCACGCTGACCTTGCCGAAGGCGAAGTCCGCGGTCAGCTTGTCCACGTACTCGTTGAAGCGGCGCTGCAGGTCGTCCGCCGGGAAGTTCCGCAGCACGTCGTTGCCGGCGATCAGCGAGGCGACGCGCTGCCGCTCGGACGGGTCGATGGAGCCGTCGGCGGCCGCCACGAGGGCGCACATGGCCATGCTCGCGTCCCGGAACGCCCCGCTCTTGAGGTCGTTCTTCTTCGCCTCCAGCTGCGTCTGCATCGTCGACGCGGATTCCTTGATCCGATCCCAAAGGGCCATGACGTCTCCATACGTAGCGTGCCTGTGATGCGGAACCAGTCGAACTCTACAGCCGTGTAGAAACCGCGGGCGTGGTGGTCCGCCGTACCTCGGCGGCAGGGGCGGGAACCGGCCACCGGGGGACACGCGCCGGGCCCGTGGAGACGCCGACAGCCCCGGGGGCGGTTGCCCCGGGGCCGTGCGGGCCGTGCAGGATCGATCCGGCGGACGCCCCGGACGGGACTCTCAGTCGGAGTCGCGCCCCGCGTGCTCCGGCGTCAGGTCGTCGTGCGACGGCATCGGCTCGTCGCGCGCCGCGGCCGGCTTCTTCCGCTTGCCGGCCAGCGCCGCCTGCAGCCTGGAGGCGACCGGTTCCGTCCACCGCGCCGTGAGCGGCCCGGCGATCACCAGGATCAGGACGTACGCCGTCGCGATGGGCCCGATCCGCGGTTCCGTCGCCACGGCCAGACCGGCGATGACGATCGAGAACTCCCCGCGCGCGACCAGCGTGCCGCCCGCGCGCCACCGGCCGCGCGGACCGATTCCGGCCCGCCGGGACGCGTACCAGCCCGTGCCGATCTTCGTGAAGACCGTCACCACCGCCAGCAGCGCCGCCGGGAGCAGCACGGGCGGGATCTCCGCAGGATCGGTCGACAGGCCGAAGAAGACGAAGAAGACGGCGGCGAACAGGTCCCGCAGCGGCGTCAGCAGCTTGCGGGCGCCCTCGGCGACCTCGCCCGACAGGGCGATGCCGACCAGGAACGCGCCGACCGCCGCCGACACCTGGAGCTGCTGCGCCACACCGGCGACCAGGACGGTGAGCCCGAGCACGACGAGCAGCAGCATCTCCGGGTTGTCGGAGGACACCGCCCGGCTGATGAGCCTGCCGTGGCGCAGCGCGAGGTACAGCACGAACCCGACGGTGCCGAGCGCGATCAGCAGCGCGATGCTGCCGCCGGCCAGACCGACGCCCGCCAGCATCGCGGTGAGCAGCGGCAGGTAGACGGCCATGGCGAGGTCCTCGATGACGAGGACACCCAGGATGACGGGCGTCTCCCGGTTGCCGAGCCGTCCCATGTCGGTCATCACCTTGGCGATCACACCCGACGACGAGATCCAGGTGACCCCGGCCAGCGCGACCGCGCCGACCGGCCCCCACCCGAGCAGCAGACCGGCGATCGCACCGGGCGTCGCGTTGAGCACGAAGTCGACGACTCCGGACGGGTACTGCGTCTTGAGGCTGGTGACGAGTTCCGAGGCGCTGTACTCGAGCCCGAGGAGCAGCAGGAGCAGGATGACGCCGATCTCCGCCCCGATGGCGGTGAACTCCTCGCTCGCGCCGAGCGGCAGCAGGCCGCCCTCCCCGAACGCGAGTCCGGCGAGGAGGTAGAGCGGGATCGGCGAGAGCCCTATCCGCCCGGCGAACCGTCCGATGATGCCGAGTCCCAGGATGACGGAGCCGAGCTCCACCAGCAGTGCGGTCGTGTCGTGCACGGTCAGCCCTCCGCGATGATCTCGGAGAGCGTGTCCACGCCCTCACGGGTTCCGACGACGACGAGCGTGTCCCCGATGGCGAGCCGGAAGTCCGGTCCGGGCGACGGGTGCGCGCTGTGCGTCCGCAGGACGGCGACGATCGACGCCCCCGTCCTCGTCCGTGCCCGGGTGTCCCCGAGCAGCCGCCCGCCGTACGGCGAACGGGTCCCGAGCGGGATGTGCTCGGTGACCAGGTCGATGCCCTCGGTGCGTACGGCGTCGATCGGCGCCGCGTCGATGAGGTGGGCGAGCCCGGTGGCCTCGGCGGTGGTCAGGGGCACGGAGAGCACGCACGAATCAGGATCGTCCTGTTCGTAGAAGCCGAGGAACCGGCGTCCGTCGTGGTGCACGACGACCGAGATGTGCTGCCCCGACTCCGTCGTGTAGTCGTACTGGACGCCGACTCCTGGCAGCGATGTGCGGTGGGTTCCCATGGCTTCCTCCCGAGGAGCGCGCGGCGGCAGGGCACGCTTTTGATCATCTCTTTAGCTGCTCATTACCCTAACCGGACCCGGCCTCCGGCTGTCGGGGGCGGGGAACGGGGCCCGGGCACGGCGGAGCCGTCGGTGCGGCGCCGTAATCGTCCGCCGTGGCCGACTTCAAGGACTTCAAGGACTTCGAGGACTTCGAGGACTCCGACTTCAAGCTGCTCGTCGTCGAGCAGCTCATGTACGTGGAGGAGACGCCCACCCCTGCGCCGGCATCGACGCACGGGCGAGAGCGCGGGGCATCGCGGATCTGCACGCCCACGTGTTCGGCAACGGCCTGGAGTACACGGTGCTGGACGAGTCCCGCGCCTTCTTCGAGGCGCTGGAGATCGGCGAGGAACTCCTGGCGGGCGTGGAGACACTCGTCGTCGACGGCGGCGCCCCGGTGTACGACGAGTGCTCCCCGGTGTGGGACGGCGAGGACGCCCTCTTCGGCATCCACTCGCTCGACGACCTGGCGCTGCTGCCCAGCCTCACCCGTGTCTCCGGCACGGAGATGATCACGGTCCCCGGGAAGCGCGGGATCCTCGCGGCGCGGGGCGTCACCGTCGTCGGCGGCTGAGTCTTGCCGCCCGGCCGTGCCGGGCCGGCCGCGGCACCGGGTCGGTACCGCGGCCCGGCCCGCGGAGTCAGTCCTTGATCTCGATCTTCTCGCCGTTGGCCGAGGGCGCCGGGACCGCGGCAAGTGGAGCGGTGCCCGCGGCCTTGGCCTGGAGGTTCTTCAGCAGCGCGCCCAGGTCCACACCCGTGGTGGAGTTGAGGAGCTCGATCCCCTGCGCGACGTTGTCGGTGACCGTGCGGGACAGCTGACTGGCGCCGTCCGTCGAGATGACGGTCATCTTGTCGATCGCGCTGAGCGGCTCGGCCGCCTTGGCGACGACCTGGGGGAGCACCTCGACCAGCATCTGCAGGACGGCCGCGTCCCCGTACTGTTTGAAGGCGTCAGCCTTCTTCTGCATGGCCTCGGCCTCGGCGGCACCCTTCGCCGCGATGGCGGCGGCCTCGGACTCGCCCTCGATGCGCACGGCGTCGGCGAGCGCCGAGCGGTGCAGCTTCTCGCCCTGACCGGTCAGGCGGGACCGCTCCGCGTCGGCCTCGGCCTCCTTGACCTGTGCGATGCGGCGGGCCTCGGCCTCCTGCTCCGCGCGGTAGCGGGCCGCGTCGGCGGGCTTGCGGACCTTGGTGTCGAGTTCGCGGTCGGTCAGGGCCGCCTGGCGCTCGGCGACCTTCTCCTGCTCCGCGAGCACCTCCTGCTGGCGGGCGGCCTCGGCGAGCGGACCCGCCGCGTTGGCCTTGGCCGCCGCGGCCTCGGTCTCGGCCTTGATCTCGGCCTGCTTCAGGTAGAACGTCCGCTCGGCGATGGCGATCTCCTCGGCCGCCTTCAGCCGGGCCTGCTCGGACGCCCGCCGGGCGATGGCCTCGGCGATGTCGGCCTCCTGCTTGGCGCGCGCGGCCTCCGGGCGGCCGAGGTCCTCCAGGTAGGAGCCCTCGGTGGTGATGTCCTGGATCTGGAAGGCGTCCAGGATGAGGCCCTGACCGGAGAGGCTGGCCTCGGCCTCCTCGGCGACCTGCCCGGCGAACGCGGCACGGTCGCGGATGATGTCCTCGACGGACATACGGCCGACGATGGCCCGCAGCGCGCCGGACAGCACCTCCTGGGTGAAGCCGACGATGCCGTTCTGCTGCTGGAGGAAGCGCTGGGCCGCGGCCCGGATCGCGTCCTCGCTGCCGCCGACCTTGACGATCGCGACGCCTTCGAGGTTGGACTTCACGCCGCGCAGCGTGACGGCGCCCCGTACGGCGACGGGGATGTGCCGGCTGGAGAGGTCGAGCGTGAACTTCTGCTGGACGAACGGCACGACGAAGACTCCGCCGCCCACGACGACCTTCTGGCCGCTGTTGTCGATGCTGGTGCGGCCGGTCACCGGATCGGTGGACTTCTTGCCGCGCCGCCCGGTGATGATGAAGGCCTGGCTCGGGCCCGCGACCTTGTACCGGGTGATCACGGCGAGGGCCAGGAGCACGACTAGGACGACGACGCCGACGATGGCGATCAGTACTGGACTCATGAAAGGTGTCCCCCCTGCCCCCCGACGGGACGGCAGTTGTTCGGTTGCGCGAGTTCCGGACTGGCGGGCTCGCTCGGTGGTGTCAGCGCTCGACGGGGCGCACGGTGACCGAGGTGGTGGAGAGTGTGGCCTCCACCCAGATCTCGGCGCCGCGTTCGACCGGCACGGCGCTCTTCGCGGAGAACTTGACGGTCTGGCCCGCGAGTCGCAGCAGCACTTCGCCGTAGCCGTCGGCCGGGATCGGTGTGACCACCGACCCCGAGGTGCCGATGAGATCGTCGCCCCGTGGCGTGGCGGTGGTCTGATCCCTCATCAGGGCCTGGCTGAACTTCCAGGTCAGCCAGGCCGCGACGAGCCCGGCACCGGCGCCCGCGGCGAGAGCCACCGGTATCCCGGCACCGGTCGTGCCGAGCACGATCGCACCGCCGAAGCCGAGCATCGAGAGGAATCCGGCGATGACGGGCAGCGAGAGCAGGCCGTCGAAGAAGCCGTTGAGCAGGCCGCCCAAGGCATCACCGAGGAGCCCTTCGAGGATCCCGTCGAAGATCAGGGACAGGGTCAGAAGCGCGATTCCCGCAATGCCGAGACCGAGAAAAACGGTCAAGCGATCACTCCCCCGGTGTCGCTGTTCCCCCGAAACGTTTCCGTCGAACTGCCTGAATGGTCCCATGCCGGACCCTGCGGGGATACTGCCGGAGTCCGGCAGTCTTCAGGGAGTTGCGATGCCGGAAAGCTGCCCGGCGAGGGTGTCCATCGACTGGAACGTGGCACCGAGCAGGGCGACGTGCTTCCACCTCAGCACCCCGTCCGGGCCGATCAGGAAGACGGAACGGCGCACCCCGATGCCGGGCGCCGCGACTCCGTACGCCCGGGCCGTCTCCCGCGCCTCGTCGGCCAGCAGCGGCATGCGCAGGCCGTGACCGCGGGCGAAGTGCTCGTGGCTGTCCACACCCTGTGGACTGATTCCCCAGACCTCCGCGTCGAGTCCCTCGAAGGTCTCGAAGCCCGAGGAGTACGAGCACAGCTGCTTCGTGCAGACGGCCGTGTTGTCACCGGGGTAGAAGGCGAGCACGACGGCCCGCCCGCGGGCGGTGGAGAGCGTGTAGTCGGACCGGGCGAAGGCGCCCTCGGTGAGCACCCCGCCCGGGAGGGTGAAGTCGGGTGCCTGCTGGCCGGTTCGGGGTCCTGACGCCATGTCGGAGGCTCCTTGTGTCGGTGTACGGGACGGGGTCCATGCCTCGTACAGTGAACGGCACTTCCCCCGCATCGACACGTCCGACCCATCCGCGGGCCGTCCGGCACCGAATACAGGGAGAACGCGGGGTGCCGGCCCCGCACCCGCCCAGGAGGTACAGGTGGCCGAACGACCGCCCTCGGCAGCGGTGCTCATCCTCCACGGCGGTTACGAGACCGGCCTGGCCGCACCCGCGCCGGGGGCTCTGAACCTGCCCGGTCTGCGCATGCTGCCGATATCGCGCGCGGTGGCGCACGCGGTCCGCGGCGACCGCGGGGTCCGGGTGCAGCGCGTGCGCTACACGCACCGGGGCTGGAACGGCGCCCGGAAGGACCCCCTGCACGACGCCGTGCGCGTCCTGGACGACCTCCGTCGCGAGGCGGGTGACATCCCCGTCGTCCTCCTCGGCCACTCGATGGGCGCCCGTGCAGCCCTGCACGCGGCCGGCCACCCCCTGGTCCGCTCGGTGGTCGGCCTCGCCCCCTGGTGCCCGCCGGGCGACCCGGTGACCCAGCTGGCGGGCCGGGACGTCGTGCTGCTGCACAGCACCCGGGACCGGGTGACCAGCCCCCTGGCGTCCCAGTCGCTCACGGCGAGGGCCCGCCGTGCGGGCGCCCGCACCTGCCTGGTGACGATCCCCGGCAGCGACCACGCGATGATCCGCCGGGCCCCGGCCTGGCACCACCTCGCCGGACTGCTCGTGAGCGGTCTCCTGGGCCTGGCCCCGGTACCCGAGCGGGTCGAGGCGGCCCTGGAGCTGCCTCCCGGGGCCGCCGTCTCGGAGGGCACCCTGTCGCTGGACCGGCTGGACGCCGGTGCGCCGCTGCCACGGAGATGCGGGGCGGCGCGCGGCGGCAGACGATGAGGAGCCGGGTGCCGGAGCGCCCGTGAGGGCCGACGGCCCCGCACCCGCCGGGCCACGATCCGTCTGGAGGCTCCGTTGCAGGCCGAAGAGCACGCCGACCCGCCGCCCCCCGACGCGACAGCGCCGGCCGGGCTCGCCGGGCTCGTCGGAGGCAGCCCGGCCGGGGTGGCGGTGTTCGACACCGCGCTGCGCTACGTCTACGTGAACGCCGCACTCGAACGGGTCAACGGCGTGCCGGCCGCCGCGCACCTGGGCAGGACGCCGGCCGAGGTACTGCCCGAGGTCGACGGGCGGACCGACCTCATGGCCCAGGTGCTGGCCGACGGACGGTCCCGCGAGTTCACCACCAGCGGGCGCACCTGGGCGGACTTCGACGCGCCGTGCAGGTACTGGCGGGTCGCCTGCCACCGCTTCGAACAGGACGGGCGGGTCCGGGGCCTGGTCGCCGTCGCCCAGGAGATCACGGCCACCAGCACCCAGCACGAGGAGCTGGAGCGCGCGCGCAGTTATCTGACCCTTCTGGACACCGCCGCCGTCAGCATCGGCACGACACTCGACGTGCAGGCGACGTGCCAGGAACTCGCCGAGTTCGTGGTGCCGGTCATGGCCGACGTCGCCGTGGTCGAGACGGTGCCCGTCGAGGACGGCCACCCGCGGCGCGAGCCACCGCCCGGGGTGCTGCGGCTGCGGCGGGCCGGGGTGGCCGCGGTCCCCGAACTCGCCGACCTGGTCGACCGTTTCGGCGGAGCGGGGGAGGACGTCGAGTACCAGGAGGGCACCGCCGTCCCCCGCTGCCTGGCGGCCGACCAGCCGGTCATCGAGAACCTGGCGGGCGACGAGCGGTTCATCCGCTCGCTGCTCACCCCGGAGCGGTTCGCCGCCTACCGGGCCATCGGTCTGCACTCCGCGGTCGTCGTGCCGCTCACGGCGCGCGGACGCCCGCTCGGGGCACTCAGCCTCCTGCGGGCGGGCGATTCGCCGCCCTTCACCGAGGGGCTGGACGTCGTCGTCGCCCGGACCCTGGCGGGCCGCGCCGCCGTGGACGTGGACCACGCGTATCGCTACACACACGAGCACCACGTCGCCCGGGAGCTCCAGCGGTCCCTGCTGTCCGAGCCGCGGGGGCCGGGCCACGGCATCGAGATCGCCTCCCTCTACCTGCCCGCCGGCGCCGGCGCGGTGGTCGGCGGGGACTGGTACGACGCCATCCCGCTGCAAGGGGGACGCCACCTCAAGGTGATGGGCGACGTCATGGGCCACGGCGTGGAGGCAGCCGTCGCCATGAGCAACTACCGCTCGATGCTGCGGATCATGGCCGACGACGACCAGCCACCCCACCGCATCCTCGAACGGCTCGACAAGGCGGTCGAACAGTCCGGTCTGGACCGGGCGGCGACCTGTCTGGTGGTGGTCGTCGACCGGCGCCGGGGGATCTGCGAGGTGGCCAGCGCCGGACATCCGCCGCCCGTCTTCATCGACCCCGGGGAGCCCCGGGCGCGCGTGGCACGTGTACCCGTGGGGCCGCCGCTGGGTACGGGCATGGGCGGGTACAGGACCGCGGTCATGCCGTGCGGTCCGGGGACGGTGCTCTTCATGTACACCGACGGCCTCGTGGAACGCCGGGGCGAGGACATCGACGTCTCCATCCAGCGGCTCTCCCGGCTCACGATGCCGGTCAGCGGACGGCTGGAGGACCTGCTGGACGAGGTCGTGGACCGGTTCGCGGACGCGGCGGAGGACGACATCGCCGTGCTCGTGTCCCGGAGCCGGGGCCACTGAACCCCCGCCGCACCGGGCGTTGTCGGTGGCGGGTGCGAGGATCCCCCGCATGGAACCTCTGCTCATCGCCGACATCGAGGCCGCCGTACGCGCGAGCTGGGGCGCGGACACCACCACTCCGGAGCACCGGCCCCGCTGGAACGCGGCGAATCCCGCGCGGGACCAGTGCGGCGTGACCGCCCTGGTGCTGCACGACCTCCTGGGCGGTGAGCTGATCCGGGGCGAGGTCCGGGTGGACGGTGAGCGCGTTGACTTCCACTGGTGGAACCGCCTGGGCATGGGCGTCGAGGTCGACCTGACGCGGGAGCAGTTCGAGGCGCACGAGCGCGTCTCCGGCGGCGTGGTGATCGAGCGGCCCGCCGAGATCGTGCGGCTGCGCGCGGAGTACGAGCTGCTGCGCGGCCGGGTGCTGGAGCGGCTCGGGACGCGGACGGGTGAAGGTGCGCCCGCCTGGCCGGTGCGGGCGGCGGCCTCCGTTTCCGGACCTTCGTGAGGGTCGTCCCCGGGCCTCCGGTGCCGCGGTCCGGCTACCGGTCAGGCCTGCTGCCGGGAACGTCCGCGCAGCCGGCGCAGGATGAGCAGGGCGGACGTGACGAGGGGCAGCAGCCCCGCCACGGCGTTCGCCGTCGTCAGCCGGTCCTGGTCGCCGCGCGTCCTGCGGATCTGCTTGACCGAGCGGATGACGGCGAACGCGCTGCTGCCCAGGCTGAGGATCAGACCGGCCTTGGAGTTCGTGGGTGTCCTGGGCATCTGCGGCCTCCGGTGGCATCACTGCACGGCCCCCTGTCCACGTAACCGGCTGGGGGACGCGTCCGCAATCGGGGCCGCCCGGCCATCGCCGGGACCACGTGAAGTAGCCCTTCACGACGGGGGATGCGTGAAGGGCTACCGGAGCAGTATGACCGCTCGCGGGGCGCCGGACAACTGACCGGTCGGTCAGCGCTGTTGGGCCGCTCGCGGGTTCCCGGACCGCCGCTCCGCCGTGCCGTCCGGCACCGGGCGGCGAGCAGGCGCCGCCGGAGTGGAGGAAACCTGCTCCGGTGGCAATAGACATGACCTATTCGTGCGCCTAGGGTTTCTTGTGCAGCCAGGCCATATCGAGGCCCGGTGCCCAGCAGAAGAGGTGCAGATGCCCCCGGAGTCCCCGTCGCATGCCACGGACCGTCTCGATGACGACGACTACCCCGCGTACACCATGGGGAGAGCCGCGGAGATGATCGGTGCGACCCCGGGTTTCCTCCGCGCCATCGGTGAGGCCCGGCTGATCACGCCCCTGCGTTCCGAGGGCGGCCACCGCCGTTACTCGCGCTACCAGCTCAGGATCGCGGCACGCGCCCGTGAGCTGGTCGACAGCGGCACGCCGATCGAAGCGGCGTGCCGCATCGTCATCCTGGAGGACCAGCTCGAGGAGGCCCTGCGCCTCAACGAGGTGCTGCGGCGGCCCGCGGCCGGCAGCGGTGGCGCCGATTCCTGACCGGCACACCGGCGCATATCTGTTTCGGCGGGCACAGAAATACGCGCAAAGGCCGGTGAGGGTTTATGTCGTGTGCGGTGGAGCGCCGCGGCAGTGATATGGCGTACAGCTCGGTTGTGCCCGAATCGTGCTACTGTTGATCTCAGTTGCAGTTGTGGTTCCCAAAACTTCAAGTGCTCTCGCCGTTTTCACTCCGGTGGGCGCGCTTTTGTATTTCCGGTCTCTTCCGGACGGGGCAATCATTTGCGGCGACGTAGGGCTCGCACAGTGTGGGCCCACGGGCAACGCCCCGAAGGAGATATGACATGGCTACCGGTACCGTGAAGTGGTTCAACTCGGAAAAGGGCTTCGGCTTCATCGAGCAGGAGGGTGGCGGCGCGGACGTCTTCGCCCACTACTCGAACATCGCCTCCTCCGGCTTCCGTGAGCTGCAGGAAGGCCAGAAGGTGAACTTCGACGTCACGCAGGGCCAGAAGGGCCCGCAGGCCGAGAACATCACCCCCGCCTGATCACTCGGGCGTACGGCGCAGCTGGGGCCCGCACCTTGGGGTGCGGGCCCCAGCTCGTTGTGTTTTTCCGGCCGTGACCACCGCCGTCGCGGCCGTGAGGTAATTCCGGGTGTCGCGCATAACCCGCGCACCGATTCATCTGCAGTCATATGGGGTGCCGATTCCGCCTGGTCATCCGGCGGACGGACTTCGTTATTCGATATTTCATCGGCTCGTTCTTGCGATTCTTGGCGCCGTACATGGCTGCAGCCGCCCGGAAAGAATCCCTCGATACGTGCCATTCGAGGGAAAGGTTCTGCATTGAACCGCGATCGCACATCTCGCACTGACGAACGATTCTCGCGTACGCGCTCCGGCGGGTCCGCGGGCGGCAGCCGCACGGCGAACGGATTCCGTTCGGCGGGCTCCGGCAGGCAGGGCGCCTCCGGCGGCTACCAGGGCCGCTCCGGCGCGCCCAGGCGGTCCGGTGGCCCGGGCCGCCGCTCCTCCGCCGTCACGGGCGAATTCGCCCTGCCGGTGACCATCACCCCCGCGCTGCCGGCCGCCGAGACCTTCGCGGACCTGGACATGCCGGAGCCCCTGC
The DNA here is from genome assembly GCF_036206005.1 of Streptomyces sp. NBC_00178. Classification (NCBI taxonomy): domain Bacteria; kingdom Bacillati; phylum Actinomycetota; class Actinomycetes; order Kitasatosporales; family Streptomycetaceae; genus Streptomyces; species Streptomyces sp. NBC_00178. The sequence goes on along the minus strand of NZ_CP108143.1, from coordinate 3,614,237 downwards.
TGGCGGCGCTGGCCACCGAGGGCGTGACCGTGCCGTTCCCCATCCAGGGCGCCACCCTGCCGAACTCGCTCGCCGGCCGGGACGTCCTGGGCCGTGGCCGTACGGGTTCGGGCAAGACGCTGGCCTTCGGTCTGGCCCTGCTCGCCCGGACCGCCGGAAAGCGTGCCGACGCCCGTCGGCCGCTGGCCCTGGTGCTCGTCCCGACCCGTGAGCTGGCCCAGCAGGTCACCGACGCCCTGACGCCGTACGCACGGTCCCTCAAGCTCCGGCTCGCGACGGTCGTCGGCGGCATGTCGATCGGTCGCCAGGCCAGCGCGCTGCGCGGCGGCGCCGAAGTCGTGGTCGCCACTCCGGGCCGCCTCAAGGACCTCATCGAGCGCGGCGACTGCAAGCTCGACCGGGTCGCGATCACCGTCCTCGACGAGGCCGACCAGATGGCCGACATGGGCTTCATGCCCCAGGTCACCGAGCTGCTCGACCAGGTCGGCCCCGACGGCCAGCGCATGCTGTTCTCGGCCACCCTCGACCGCAACGTCGACCTGCTGGTCCGTCGCTACCTGCACGACCCCGTCGTCCACTCCGTGGACCCGGCGGCCGGTGCGGTGACGACGATGGAGCACCACGTGCTCTACGTCCAGGGCGCGGACAAGTACGCCACGACGACCGAGATCGCCGCCCGCGAAGGCCGGGTGATCATGTTCCTCGACACCAAGCACGCCGTGGACAAGCTCACCGACCACCTGCTGAACAGCGGTGTGCGAGCGGCCGCGCTGCACGGCGGCAAGTCGCAGCCGCAGCGCACCCGCACCCTGGACCGGTTCAAGACCGGTCACGTCACCGTACTGGTCGCCACCAACGTCGCGGCCCGTGGCATCCACGTCGACAACCTGGACCTCGTGGTCAACGTCGACCCGCCGAGCGACCACAAGGACTACCTGCACCGTGGCGGCCGTACCGCGCGCGCCGGGGAGTCGGGCAGTGTCGTCACGCTGGTGCTGCCCAACCAGCGCCGTGAGATGACCCGCCTGATGGCCGACGCCGGGATCACCCCGCAGATCGCCCAGGTCCGCTCCGGCGAGGCCGAGCTCAGCCGCATCACCGGGGCGCAGGCGCCCTCGGGCGTCCCGGTCGTGATCAGCTCGCCGGTGACGGAGCGCAAGGGCGGCGGTTCCGGTCCCCGGAGCAGGCGAGGCGCGCGCCCCGGACAGGGCCGCCGTTCCAACGCCAACACGGCCACCCCGCAGGCACGTGCCGCGGCGGCACAGCGCCGGGCCAACAAGGCCGCGTAGTACGGACGGCCGACCGGCCCCCTCTGGCAATCTCTCCGACCTTGTTGAGGCACCATGCGCTGTGTGATCGCCCGCTTCCCCTTCGATCTGTTCAAGAACGAGGTCGAGGCCTCGATGAAGGGCGTCAAGCCCGAGCCCGTCACCGGTGACGCGGTGGTCATCGCCCGTCGGGTCTACCCCGTCAAGCAGGTGGGCGAGATCATCACCCGGCAGGACCGCCGCGACTTCAGCGCGGCGGAGGTGACCAGGGCGCTGTCGCGCCTCGGCTTCACCTGCCGCCCCGCGGAGGTGCCCGCGCCCGCGGCGCCCCTCACGCCGCTGGAGAACGCGTCGGCCCTGCTCGGTGGCCCCGAGGACGTCTGAGCACGGCCGGACCCGGCCGCACCGCACCGCACCCCCGCGCCGTTCACGGGCCGGGGGTGCGGTGCGTTGTGGGCAGCACGCCACGGTCCTCGGGGGACGCACGTGACGGGCTGAGGGTGATGGCGGTCAGGCGGCCGGTTCCGGCTTCCTGGCCCAGCCGAGACGGGGTTCGACGACGTGGCGGAAGACGCGCCGTACGGGCGGTGCGCACAGGAGCGTGACCAGCGCGGCGGCGGCGGCGGACACCAGGAGCCGGCCCATCGGGGTGGAGACGACGGAGGCGTCGTAGAGATCCAGGCGGATCGCGCCCTTGATGAAGAACCCGTGCAGCAGATAGCCGTAGAGCGTGCCCGCGCCGAGAGCCGTCATCCACAGGCCGCGGTTCGGCACCCAGGCGAGGAAGCAGGCGCTGAGAACCAGCGCGCAGGCGAAGAGGAACAGGGTCACCACGGCGCCGGTCCAGGCGGGTTCGCCGAGCTGCTCGGCGCCGTACCTGCGGAAGAACCACGAAGTGGTCGTGCGCGGCACGGCCCAGTAGGCGGCGGCCAGCGCGACCAGACACACGGGTACCGATGCGATGCGCACCGCACGGCGGCGCACGAAGTCGAAGTGGGCGGGCCGCAGCTGGAGGCCCAGTACGTAGTACGGCAGGAACTGCAGGATCCGCTGGAGCTGCAGATCTCCGCCTATGTTGCTGGTCACCGCCCCCATGGCCGCGACGACCAGGGAGATCGCCACGGGCCACCGAACCGTCAGCCAGAACGGTGTGGTCAGGCGCCAGAGGAACAGGGCGGGCAGGAACCACAGCAACCAGTACGGGGTCATCGGGCTCAGCGGGAAGTCGGGAGCCCCCGTGAGCCGCTCGAAGACGGTGTACGCGATCTCGAACACCGCGTACGGCACCACCAGGCTGGTGACGAGCTTCCACACCCGGTCGGCACGCAGGTCGAAGCCGCGCGAGAAGTAGCCGGCGATGAGGATGAAGACCGGCATGTGGAAGGTGTAGACGACGGTGTAGAGCGTCTCGACCAGGCGTCCGCTTCCGGGCAGGGGCTCCCAGGCGTGCCCCATCGCGACCAGCACGATGGCCAGGTACTTCGCGTTGTCGAAGTACGGATCACGGGCGGGCCGGCGCGGGGCCGCAGGTGGTGACTCGGCTTCGGTGTCCGCCGGTTCCGGGGCTCGCGAGGTCGGGGAGGGCATCCGGTCACCCTAAGGGCTCTCCCGTGATCCCCGGCGGCGCGCGACGACAGCTACGGCGCCTCGCCGCGTCGTCGGAATACCCGAATGCGCCCAGTATGCGGACGTCCTTCCGTCTCGCGATGCACCGCATCCGACGCCGTGCTCTGATCCACCAGGGATGACGGGACAGCCCTTGATCAACGCCGCCGGCGCGCTCCGGCCAGGGCTTCCCGGCCCGCACCGACCGTGAACAGCGGGAGGACGCCGGGTCCGCCGAAGCGGTAGAACCGGACGGTGAGCCTGCCGCACGCTGCCGCGGGTGCCGGCCGGTGGTGCCGTCCTGACTCCGGACTGCGGGCCATGACCGGTCACGGAGTGCGGCCGCAGGGGATGAAGAAAACAGGACAAGCGGTTTGTTTGCGGTTGATTTCATGCCTTGTCCGGACCGTACGGGACGGAGCCGGAGAGGGGGCACACGCCCCGCGGTCATGCAGTGCGGGTCGGGCCGAGGGCGTCCGCCGGTCCGCGGAGCCGGCGGGACGGGTGCCCGGCAGGCCATGGCCGCGACCCCGCCGGCCTGCCAGACTGCGCGCATGAGCGATCTACTGAACGGCAGAGTCGTCCTGATCACCGGGGCGAGCAGCGGCATCGGAGCGGCGGCGGCACGCGTGTTCTCCCAGGAAGGTGCGACGGTCGTCCTGGCCGCCCGCCGGGAGGAACGACTGGCCGCGATCGTGGACGAATTGAAGGACAAGGGGGCGCAAGCCTCGTACGTGGTCTGCGACGTCACGGTGGCCGAGGACGCGGCCAGAGCCGTCGGCTTCGCGGTCGACACCTACGGGCGCCTGGACTCGGCGTTCAACAACGCCGGCCTCGGCGGCGACCGTACTCCCCTGCACCTCATGGGCGATGACGTCTACGACGCGGTGATGGACGTGAACGTCCGCGGCGTCTGGAACAGCCTGCGCGCCGAGATAGCGGCCATGCTGCCGAACACGGGCGGCTGTTCCATCGTGAACAACAGCAGCGTGGGCGGTCTGGTGGCCATCCCGGCCGCCGCCCCCTACATAGCCGCCAAGCACGCGGTCGTCGGACTCACCCGGGCCGCGGCGGACGAGTACGCCCAACAGGGCATCAGGATCAACGCCGTTGCCCCCGGCACCACGCGCAGCGAGATCACCGCGGACTGGTTCGGACGCAACCCCGGACTGGAGGAGATGGTCAACAGCCGTACGCCGCAGGGGCGTACGGCCGAGCCCGAGGAGATCGCCAACGCCGTGGCGTGGATGCTCAGCGACCGGTGCCCCTTCCTCACGGGCACGGTCATGGCGGTGGACGGCGGCTTCATCAACCAGTGATCCCCGCCCTGCGGTTGTCAGCCGCAGGGGCCGCTCAGCCGCCCCCGGAAGACCGATTGCCCGGACTGGGTCGCGGTGACCAGGACCGAGATCTCTCCGGGGGTGGCCGAGGGGACCACCTCGGCGTCGACCCAGCAGGGGCGGTCGAACTCGGCGTACTGCTCGAACGCGCTGGTGACGGTGGTCGGTTCGAAGGTCAGCGGATGGAGGGCGGCGTTCGCCGCCTGGCTCGCGGCCTCCATCAGGACGAGCCCCGGCACGTGGTCGACGGGGTGGTCGTACAGCAGGACGTTGTCCGCGTCGTTGCGCAGCTGCCAGCGGTGGGAGCCGTCGCCGGGCGCGAGGACCACGTCACTGCGAAAGGTCCGCCCGACGGTGCGGGGGTCGAGCGGCGCGGGCACCGTCCACTCGTTCCACCCGTCGGTGAGGTGGTGTCCGCGGAGCCTGCGGTAGGCGGCCGGGGATATCCATCCGAACTCCGAGTCCGCCCGCGCCACCACCCTGTCGCCCTGGAGGAGGCGGACGTCCATGCCGAGCGAACTGACGCTGCGCCCGCGCTTCCTGGGATCGGTGACGGTTATCCCGACGCTGAGTGGAGAGGAGTTCCCGGGGGCGGCACGGAAACCCGGGACGACGGTGAAGTCGAAGTAATGCAGCAGCGTCTGGCAGGCGAGCGGCACCTCGTACGACGCGTGCGCGACGACGAGACCGCTCTGGCGGATGGTCTGGGTGAGCACGCGGGGGTCGTAGGGAAGTCCGTCCGGAGGCTCCGGCCATCTCGCGGTGAGCGAGAATTCGCCATCCTTCAGGCGCTGCCAGCCGGTGAGAAAGACCGCGTCCTCGCGGACGAGATGCACATATTCCTTCGAAACCCCGTGCCGGCCCCCCGCCACACCCTCCGGGGTATACGGGGCAACAGGTATGTCCGGCACGGTTCCCCCCGTACGTGGCGCAAAATTGGCGTACCAGCGCTGATATGATACCGGCCCACCGGTACTTTTTGAACAGTCGTCAGGCAAGGTCAAGGGGAGCGCGAGTTGGCACGACAGCAACGGGCGATCCGCACGCGCAGAATCTTCCTCGAGGCGGCCGCCGAGGTCTTCGACGAGCACGGCTACGACGCTGCCACCATCGCCTCGATCCTCGATCGGGCCGGCCTCACGCGGGGCGCGCTCTACTTCCACTTCACGTCGAAGGAGGAGCTCGCCCGGGGGGTCCTCGAGGAGGCCGTGACCGCCGACGGGGTGACCCCGCAGACGTTCAAGCTGCAGGAATGGGTGGACACGGCCCTTCTGCTGGCCTACCGGCTGCCCAGGGAACCCCTGCTCAGCGCCTCGATCCGGCTGTCCGTCGACCCCCGGGCGCGCAGCCTCTTCGGTACCCGCTGGCCCGACTGGATCGCCCTGGGCACGGAGATACTCACCGAGGCCAAGGACCGCGGCGAACTCCTGCCGCACGTGGACCCCGTCGCCACCTCCCGCCTCTTCGTCGGCGCGTGGACGGGCGTCCAGCTGGTGACCGAGTCGATGGCCGAGCCGCCGGACCTGGTCGCCGAGATCTCCGCGCTGCTGGAGCTGATCCTTCCGAACAACGCCGTTCCGGGTGTCCTGGCCAGGCTGGACATCTCCCCGCACCGCGCGGAACGCATCATCGAGGAGAGCCGGGCGGTCGCGGTCTCCTGACCGCCCCAGGCGGCTGCGGCCGTGGCGGCACCACGTCACCCGATCGGGTGCGCGTTCCTGCGAAGTGGCTGGTCAGCCCGCATGGTGGCCCTATGTGGCTTCGCCGAACAGTCGTGGGCGCCATGGCCGTCCCGCTGGCCTTCCTGGTCCTCAGGGACGCGCCGGTGCGACTCGTCGCGCCCGAGCGGACCACGGCGAAGCCCGCCGCCCCGGCGGGGGCCCCGCGACCCGTGATCGTCACGCGGGCGCAGTGGCACGCGGACGAGGACCTGGTGAAGGAGCACGCGGTGTACACCGGCTCGGTGAAGGCGGTCTTCGTCCACCACACCGGGCACCCCAACGGCTACGACTGTGCCGACGCCCCCGCGATGCTGCGGGCCATGGAGGAGGCGCACGTCCGGGGCGAGGGCTGGGACGACATCGGCTACAACTTCGTCGTGGACCGCTGCGGGACGATCTACGAGGGCCGTGCCGGCGGTGTAGGACGCTCGGTGCGCGGTGCGCACGCCACCGGATTCAACGCGCACAGCGTGGGCATCGCGGCCCTGGGCACCTTCGGCCCGGGCGTACCCGTGCCGAAGGCGCTCATCGAGGGGATCGCGAAGGTCGGCGCGTGGAAGCTGAGCCGGAGCGTCGATCCGCGGGGTCACGTGCGGATGGTCTCGACGAACGACGACAGCCTGTACGACCGCGGCGAGGAGGTCTATCTCCATGCCGTCTCGGGTCACCGGGACACCTATCGGACGGACTGTCCCGGTGAAGCCCTCTACGCTCAACTGCCCGCCGTGCGTGCCGAGATGGCCCGGCTCCGCCAGCCGAAGCCGTAGACGGCGGACATCGTCCCCGGCTACCTGGTGACGAACTGGGCGAGCAGCGCCTGCACCTCGTAGATGTCGACGCCCTTGGTGAAGGTCTGCTGGATCGGGACCTCGCTGCCGGAGAGCCAGATCTTCAGCTCGGCGTCGAGGTCGAACGTCCCGGCCGTCTCCACCGTGAAGTGCGTGACGCTCCGGTACGGGATCGAGTGGTAGCCCACCTTCTTGCCCGTGACGCCCTGCTTGTCGACGAGTACGAGCCTGCGGTCGGTGAACAGGATCGTGTCGCGGATGAGCCGGTATGCGGCTTGCACCTGCTCGCCCTGCCCCAGGAGCGGGGCGTAGTCACGCTGCGCCGTCTCGAGGTCGACGGTGTGCGCGTTGCCGAACAGTGCCATGAAAGGGCCTCCACCCGAGTGAATGTGCTGACGTCGGACGCGTCAAAGACACGAGAAAAGAATATCGGCGGCTTATCTGTTCGTGCCCTTGTACACCTTCCGGAGCACAGCGGAGGACTACCGTCATGCCGGCATCACCCCTCGCCAAGCGGCCCGTCGAATCGGTGCTCGCCCTTCTGCTGGTCCTCCTGAGCGTGCTGGGCCTCGCCGGCCGCAGCGCGGCGGACGCCCCCGCCAAGGCCCCCGTCCAGGCGGCCCCGGCGCAAGCCGCCCCCGCGCAGGCCGTCATCGCGCCGACCGTCACGGCGGGCACGGACTGGGACCGCATCGCCCAGTGCGAGAGCAGCGGCCGCTGGAACACCAACACCGGCAACGGCTACCACGGCGGGCTGCAGTTCGCCCCCTCCACCTGGCGGGCCTACGGCGGCGGCCAGTACGCGCCGCGCGCCGACCTCGCCACCAGGTCCGAGCAGATCGCGGTCGGTGAGCGCGTGGCCCGCTCGCAGGGGATGGGCGCCTGGCCCACCTGCGGACGACTCGGCGCGAACGGCTCGTCGCACTCCTCGTCGTCCGGCGGCTCCGACCGCGGTGACAGCGCACAGAGCGCCCCGCAGCGCCAGTCGAGCGGCAGTTCGAGCAGCTCCTCCGGTGGCTCCTCCCACCACGGGAACAGCGGCGTGAGCGGCAGTACCGCCGGCTCCTCGCACGCAAGCGGCAACCACCACTCCACCGGTTCCTCGCCGTCGGGCAGCGGCACCGCCGCGAAGCACCACTCCGAAGACCTCGCCGACTCCGAGTCCTACGTCGTCCAGTCCGGCGACTGCCTCTCCTCGATCGCCGAGCGCGCGGACGTGTCCGGTGGCTGGCACGCGCTGTACGAGATGAACCGCGAAGTCCTGGACCAGGGCCCGCACCTGATCTTCCCCGGTCAGCGCCTGCGTCTGAACGCCTGACCCGTCACGGTCACGGTGTGCCACGTCCCGGCCGCGGCGACCACGTCGTCACGACGCTCCTCCGTCAACCGAGGGATGCAGGTATCACGATGAACAGCGCACCGCACGCTGCACCTCCCGGACACCGCACGACGGACCGTCCTGTACGCACGGCCCCGTCCGCAGGCTCCGCGCGCTCCGCCCGCCGCCCCGCACGGCAGGCTCAGCGACCGACGGCGTGCGACCCCCGCGCCCTGCCCGGCGCGTCCTTCGCTCCGGTCTCCGCCGTGTGTCTGTGGCAGTCGGCGTTGCGGCACGGTCCCGGGCCCCAGTGGGGAACGAAGATCCCGAGGGTCTTGTGGCGCTCGATCACGGTCTCGACGGGCTGCTTGCAGGCCGGACACGCGTACTCCGCCTGCCGGCCGGTCTGACGCTCGGTTCTGGCCATGTATGCACGGTAATCCCGTTACCTGCGCATCGAAACTTTTGTGACGTCCTGCCCGGTGATGCCACAGGCGTCCGGGTGAAACAGGGTGCTGTCCCATGAGGGCGAAGCCTCGACGAAAGGACACCGGTCATGGCACGTGCTCCGTCACCGGCCGCGGTCCTGCTCCGCCTCCACGCCGCGGTACCCGGCACGGACGGCATGGTCGTCGAGACCGTGGGGACGGACCCGGCGGACACCGGACCGGACGTGTGCGTGACGGCGGAGGAGGGCTGATGGCACGGGGCTGGATCTGGGAGTACGAGGGCTACGACCCGGAGAAGGAACGCCTGCGCGAGGCCCTGTGCACCCTGGGCAACGGCTACTTCGCCACCCGGGGAGCCGCGCCGGAGACCCCGGCCGCCCGGACGCACTACCCCGGCACGTACGTCGCGGGCTGCTACAACCGGCTGACCTCGTCCGTCCAGGGCCGCCAGGTCGAGAACGAGGACATGGTCAACCTCCCCAACTGGCTGCCGCTGCGCTACCGCATCCGTCCGGAGGGGTCCCGGCCGGGCCCCTGGCTGACCCCGGACCACGCGTACCTGGTGGAACACCGCCAGACGCTCGACCTGCGCGGCGGGACGCTGACCCGCAGGTCGGTCTACGAGGACACCCGGGGCCGCCGGCTGACGGTGGTGCAGGAGCGCCTGGTGCACATGGGCGACCCTCATCTCGCCGCGCTGCACACGGTGTTCGGGGCCGAGGGCTGGACGGGCGAGCTGGAGGTGGAGGCGGGGATCGACGGCGACATCCGCAACAGCGGGGTCGCACGCTACCGGGAGCTGGCCGACCGCCACCTCACCGGGTGGGAGACGGGCACCGAGCCGGACTCCGTGGTGTGGCTGCGCTGCCGGACCGTCGAGTCGGACATCGGCATCGCGCTCGCCGCCCGCACCGTGGCGTCCTGCGGCCCCGAGCGGAACGGGGACCACCGGGCGGAACCCCTGCAGCAGCCACGCGCCGTCCAGCAGACGCTGCTGCTGCCCCTGGACCCGGAGTCGGACGCGGTCGTCGACAAGACGGTCGCCCTGTACACCTCGCGCGACCCCGCGATCGGCAGCCCGCTGCGCGCCGCGGTGACCGCGGTGGGCGACGCCCCGGCGTACGAAGGCCTGCTGGCCTCCCACCGGCGGGCCTGGGCGGACCTGTGGCAGCAGGCCAAGCTCGAAGTGCGGGGCGAGCCGGGGCGGATCCTGCGGCTGCACCTCTTCCACGTGCTGCAGACCCTCTCGCCGCACACCGCGGAGCTCGACGTCGGGGTGCCCGCACGCGGGCTGCACGGAGAGGCCTACCGGGGCCACGTCTTCTGGGACGAGCTCTTCGTCCTGCCGTTCTTGAACCTGCATCTGCCGGAGGTCTCACGCGGGCTCCTCGACTACCGGCACCGCAGGCTCCCGGCGGCCTGCGCCGCGTCGGAGGCCGCCGGCAGGAGAGGGGCGATGTTTCCGTGGCAGAGCGCCGACGAGGGGCGTGAGGAGACCCAGGAGCTGCACCTCAACCCCCGCTCGGGGCGCTGGCTGGAGGACCGTTCGCGTCTGCAGCACCACGTCGGCTCGGCAGTGGCCTACAACGTGTGGCAGTACTGCCAGGCGACCGGCGACACGGAGTACCTCTACTCCAAGGGCGCCGAGATGATGCTGCAGATCGCGCGCTTCTGGGCGGACAGCGCCGAGTGGGACGGTTCGCTGGGCCGGTACCGTATCCGGGGTGTCGTCGGGCCCGACGAGTACCACGACGCCTACCCGGACGCCGTGTCCGCGGGCCTGGACGACAACACGTACACGAATGTGACGGCGTCCTGGGTGCTGGCCCGGGCCGGGGAGATCTTCCACGAACTGCCCGGGACCCGCCGCGGACAGCTGCTCGACACCATCCGGCTCGAACCCGACGAGCTGGAGCGCTGGGAGGACGTGTCCCGCAAGCTGCACGTGCCCCACCACGACGGCGTCATCAGCCAGTTCGCCGGATACGGGGACCTGGCCGAGCTGGACTGGGAGGGCTACCGGCAGCGGTACGGGGACATCCGCCGGCTCGACCGCATCCTGGAGGCGGAGGGCGACACCGTCAACCGTTACCAGGCGTCCAAGCAGGCCGACGTGCTGATGCTCGGCTACCTCTTCTCCCCCAGGGAACTGGCCGCGCTCTTCCAGCGGCTCGGCCACGACCTCGACGACGGGACGTGGCTGAAGACCGTCGACTACTACGCCGGGCGCACGAGCCACGGATCGACCCTCAGCTCCCTCGTCCACGCCTGGGTCATGGCGCGGGTCAACCGTGACGAGGCATGGCGCTACTGCGAGGAGGCGCTGATCGGCGACGTGGCCGACATCCAGGGCGGTACGACCGAGGAGGGCATCCACCTGGGGGCGATGGCCGGCACGCTCGACTTCGTCCAGCGGGGGATGACGGGCCTGGAGACCCGGGACGACGCGCTGTGGCTGTCGCCGGCCACGCTGCCGCAGCTGTCGAAGTTCCGGATGCGGCTCCGGTTCCGCCGGCACTGGGACGTCGACCTGCGCCTGCGGGCCGAGCGGCTGCGGATCGCCGTACCCGACTCGGAACGGCCCGGGGTGCGGGTACGGCTGGACGGCAGCGCCCACGTCATCGATCCGGGCACCTCACGCTGGCTGGAACTGCCCGCCGACCTGCGCGGCGGTTCATGAGGGCCGGGAGGACACCAGGACGCCGATCTTGTCGATGCGGTGCTCCGGGTTGTGCTGGGCGTCGCGCCAGAAGTTCCCGGCCGCGTCGTCCTCCGGAGTCGCGCAGGTGGAGAGCGTGATCATCGCCCGCGTCGGCTTCTCGCCCGGCTTGCCCGGCACCTCCGCGCGCTGCTCGGCGAGCGAGTGCGCGGAGCGGAAGGACGTCATCCGGCTCTCGGTGATGCGGTACTCGTACACCGTGCCGCCCTCCTCGACCAGGACCTTGTCCCCCTTGTGCAGGGCGGGCAGGTCGTGGAGCGGGCCTCCGGCGGAGAGCCGGTGCGCCGTCACGAGGTAGTTCCCGACCTCACCCGGTCCGACGCCGCCGTCGACGCCGTACGGACTGGCGGCCACGCCGCGGTCCTGGACGCGGGTGCCGGGCGCGTCGTCCGTCGTGCCCTCGTACGGCACCACGGGCAGGTCCGTCACGCCGATCGCCGGGATGGTGAGCTCGGCGGTCGCGGTCCGGGGATCGGTCCGGTCCTCGGGTGGCCCGGCGGTGGCCACCGTCGATGCCGACGCGACGGGTGCGGCGCCGGGCTGCCCGCCCGCCGCTGCCACGCCGCCGGCGGCGAGGACGAGGACGGCCGCGCCGGCGACGGCACGGGAGGCTCTGCGAAGACCGTGGGTGTGGTGCATGGCGGGTCCGGATCGGTAGCCGGTCACTGGAAGGTGCGGGCCGGTGGAGCGCCCGCCCCTTCCAGTACACCACCGGTCACCCGATCGCGCCGGGTGCGCCGAACAGCGCGCGCACCTCGTCGGTGCCCAGTTCGGTGAGTTCCTCGCCGACGAGTAGCCACCGGGTGATCCCGGCCGACTCCAGGAACGCCAGGTCGTGCCCGGCGATCAGGAGCGCGCCCTCGTAGGCGTCGAGCGCGCCCGTCAGCTGCCGCACACTCGCCAGGTCGAGGTTGTTGGTCGGCTCGTCCAGCATCAGCAGCTGCGGGGCCGGTGCGGCGAGCATCGTCGCCGCGAGCGCCGCACGGAACCGCTCGCCGCCGGACAGGGTGCCCGCCGGCTGTTCGGCGCCCGCCCCCTTGAAGAGGAAGCGCGCGAGCTGCGAGCGGATCTCGTTGTCGGTGATCCCGGGCGCCATGCGGGCCACGTTCGCGGCGACCCCGAGCGCGTCGTCCAGCACGTCCAGCCGCTGCGGCAGGAAGCGCAGCGGCACGAACGTCCTGGCCTCGCCCTCGAGCGGCGCGAGCTCCCCGGCGAGGGTGCGCAGCAAGGTCGTCTTGCCCGCGCCGTTGCGTCCGACGAGCGCGATGCGCTCCGGCCCCCGGACCTCGAAACCGCCGTCGCGCAGACTGCCGTGCCGCGGGCGCAGCCCCCGCACGCTCAGGACCGTGCGACCGGAGGGCACGGCGGTGCGGGGGAGCCGCACCCGGATCTCGTCGTCGTCGCGGATCGCCTCGGACGCGGTGTCGAGCCGCTCCCTCGCCTCGTGGAGCCGGTCCTCGTGCAGGCCGCGGAGCTTGCCCGCCGCCTCCTGGGAGGACCGCTTGTGCCCGCCCGCGACGATCTTCGGCGCGCGCCGCTGGGCATCCATCTTCTTGTTGTGCCGCTGCCGCCGGGCGATCTTGGTCTGCGCCTCCTCCAGCTCGCGCTTCTGACGGCGTACGTCGGACTCCGCCGCGCGCACCATGCGCCCGGCCGCCTCCTGCTGCGTGGCCAGCGCCTCCTCGTAGGCGGACCAGCCGCCGCCGTACCAGGTCACCGAGCCGGCGCGCAGATCGGCGATGCGGTCGACCCGTTCCAGCAGGTCACGGTCGTGGCTGACCACGACGAGCACGCCCGAGCGCCAGGAGTCGACGGCGTCGTACAGCCGGCGGCGTGCGAACACGTCGAGGTTGTTGGTCGGCTCGTCGAGCAGCAGGACGTCGGGGCGCTCCAGCAGGAGCGCGGCCAGCCGCAGCAGCACGGTCTCACCGCCCGACAACTGTCCGACGGTGCGGTCGAGGCCGATCCCGCCCAGGCCCAGCGACCCCAGGGTCGCCACGGCGCGTTCCTCGACGTCCCAGTCGTCGCCGACCGTCTCGAAGTGCCGCTCGGCGACGTCGCCGGCCTCGATCGCGCGCAGCGCCGCACGCCGCTGCGCGATGCCCAGGGCCGCCTCGACGCGCAGCTCCGTGTCCAGGGTGAGGTTCTGCGGCAGGTAGGCCAGGCGCCCGCCCACGGTCACGGACCCGGCGGAGGGTCGCAGCTGCCCCGCCAGCAGCCGCAGAAGGGTGGATTTCCCGGCACCGTTGGTCCCGACGAGGCCGGTGCGGCCCCGGCCGATGCCGAGGGACAGCCCCTCGAAGACCTCGGTGCCGTCCGGCCACCGCAAGGACAGGGCGGAGGTGCTGAGGGACGCGGCGGGGGCGGTGGGATGGGACATGTGATCCTCGCAGTCGCAAGCATGTGAACGGGGGATTCGTATGCGAGCAACACGCGGCGACCGGCCGGAGAAGGGGGCTGAGCGGTCCTTGGGACGTACGAGGACGGTTCATGCACCGAGGTCGCATCCACGCGGGGTCACGGGCGGCAGAAAGCCGACGCAGGCGTGACGGGCTACGGCAGGGGCCGCACCGCGCGATGTTCGCGGACCTCAGATGCGCAACGTCCACCTCTATCGGAGACGACAGGACCTGAAAAGCGTACACCTGGCCCGGGCGGGACGGGGGGGATTAGAACCCGCCCCGCGTTCCGGCCCGTACGCGCCCCCGGTCCGGCCCGTCCCCGTCCACCCCGTCCCGCCCGTACGCGTCAGGCCCGTCCCCGTCCCGCCCGTACGCGTCAGGCGCGTCCGCGCAGGCGCTCCGCCTCCGCGACGAGCCAGGCCGGCCGGACCCTCTCGACATTGCGCCCGGCGCCCTCGGCGGCGCGGACCAGCGCGTCAGCCGCCGCCCGCGCGTCCGGCGCCGGAACCGACAGGGCGGGGGCACCCAGAACCGCACCTTCACCCACGGCTCGCGACTCCTCTCCACCCGACCGTCAGCTCCAGCTCCACCGCTCCGCCTTGAACCGCAGACCCGAACCCTCGCCGGCCGCCATGGCGCGGCTGAGCTCGTCCCGCAGCTGCGCGATCATGTCCGCCAATTCCCCCACCGCCTCGTGACGTCAACTGCCCGTCGTCCAGGCCCACATCATCACGCGCGCGCCCGGGGGCACGTCCAGCCGCCGCGGAGGTGCGGCGCGGCGGGACGACGAGGCCCCCGGGCCGGCCGTCACCTCGGGGCGGCCGATCGTCCGGTACGACGGCGGAGTGTCGGCCCGGTACGGCAGGTGGATGCTGGCAGCATCGGCCGGGCGGAGAGCCCCGGCGAGAGCACCGCCGGGCCGCGGCCCCGGAGTCCGCCGCGGCTGCCCGCACCCGCGTCCCGCCCGGCCGTCACCCGGCGGCGTACCGTGCGGCGGGGCCCCGGCCGTGAGAGGCGGACCCATGGCGCCACGCCCCCACTGGATCTTCGGGGACCAGCTCGGCCCGCACTTCCTCGACCCCCGCCACGGCGGCCCCGACGCCCACGCCCCCGTGGTCATGATCGAGGCGCGCTCGGTACTGCGCCGACGCCGTTTCCACCGCGCCAAGGCCCATCTCGTCCTGTCGGCCATGCGCCACCGAGCCGCCGAACTCGGCGACCGGGTCACCTACATCCGGGCGGAGACGTACGCCGAAGGGCTGGAGCGGGCCGTGGGGATCGGCGCGGCCCGGCGGCCGCGTGCCGCTCGCGAGGCGGACACCGACGGCACGGCGGAGCGGTCCTCCGGTGGCCGGCTGACCGTCTGCCACCCCACCTCCCGCGCGGCGCTCGCCTTCCTCGGCGCGTACGACGACATCGAGATCCTGCCCGCGAGGGGATTCCTCGTGGCGCGGGACGACTTCGAGCAATGGGCGGGCCACGGCGGCGGGCGGAGCCTGCGTCTGGAGGGCTTCTACCGCTGGGTACGGGAGCGCCACGACCTGCTGATGGAGGGCGGCGAACCGGCGGGCGGCACCTGGAACCTCGACCACGACAACCGGGAGCCACCGCCCCGGGGGCAGGACACCCTCGACGTCCGGGCGGCGTGGCAGCCGCACGAGGACGACATCGACGACGAGGTGCGCCGCGACCTCGACCGGTGGGAGCGCGACGGGGAGGTCGGCTTCGTCGGCAGGGACGGCCCGCGCCGCTTCCCCGCCACCCGGCGCGAGGCGATGTCGGCGCTCCGCCACTTCGTCACGCACCGGCTGGAGGACTTCGGCCGCTACGAGGACGCCATGCTCGCGGCCGACCCGGTGATGAGCCACAGTCTGCTGTCCGCGCCCATGAACCTCGGCCTCCTCGACCCCGCCGAATGCGTCGACCGCGCCGAGCGGGCCTACCGGAGCGGCAACGCGCCCCTGAACAGCGTCGAGGGGTTCGTACGGCAGATCTCCGGCTGGCGCGAGTACGTCTGGCACCTCTACTGGCACTTCGGCGAGGACTACCGCACCCGCAACGCCCTGCGTCACACCGCCCCGGTGCCCGACTGGTTCCTGGAGCTCGACGCGGACGCGGTCACGGCCAACTGCCTCTCCACGGTGCTCGCCCAGGTCCGGGACACCGGCTGGACCCACCACATCCCCCGGCTGATGGTGCTGGGCAGCCGTGCACTCCAGGACGGCTGGGACCCGGCCGCGGTCACGGACTGGTTCCACCGCTGCTTCGTCGACGGCTACGACTGGGTGATGCTGCCCAACGTCGTGGGCATGTCCCAGTACGCCGACGGCGGGCTGATGACGACCAAGCCCTACACCTCCGGCGGCGCCTACATCCACAGGATGAGTGACCTCTGCGGGCCGTGCGCCTACCGCCCCACCGAGCGCACGGGCGACCGGGCGTGCCCCTACACCACGGGCTACTGGGCCTTCATGGACCGCCACCGCACCCGCCTCTCCTCCAACCACCGCACGGCCCGCGCGGTGAAGGGCCTCGACCGGCTGAAGGACCTGGACGAGGTCCTCACCCAGGCGAAGGAGCGCGGCGCGGCGCCGCCGTGACCTTCGCCGTACGCGTCGGGGGCTCATACGAGGTGCCTGGGCGGGGAGTTGTCGGTGCCGCGTACTAGCGTGCCCACGACGCCCGTCGACACGGGCACACCTCGAGGGAGGGGCCATGTCCGTCCTGCGCCTGCGCCGCCGTATGACGGAGTAATGAACGAACGTGAATTCCGTCGCTCTTCATGAGGTCGCCGTGCGTGCCGCCGTGCGCATTCGGTAAATATTCGCCGAACCGGAAAATGCCCCACATCCTTATTTTGTGAGAGGTATCGGCCGGAGATTATCCGGAGGTTCCGTTCCCTGTCGTTCGGTCGAGGTAGGGCGAGTCCGTCGCCCATAATCGGTGGCAGACGGGAGGGGTTCCCGCGAGCGGGGGCGAGATGGGTTTTCGCGCCCTTTCACTTGAAATGGAGCGTGAATACGGATGCCCTTTCCCGGGTGCTGGCGCACGGGGCCCCGCGAGGTCCGACTCGCCCACGGTGCAGGGGGGTTGTCCGGTGCTCACCCTGGAGGTTTCGGTCGCTCGATCGGCCGGAAGCGTCGCAGGGGCCGGGGTGCACGTAATGGGAAGGGGGTGATCCTTTGCGTGGTAGAGTATTAACGCATTCACCGGACGTCACAATTAAAAGGGGAACGGCGTGAATACCGAGAAGGTTACGGCTCGGCGTCTGACGGCCGAGGAGATTTCGGGCCTGGGCCTGCAGGATGGCATCTTCGTCTCGGCGGGGACGGAAGGCCTTCCTCTCGACTGCTACGCCCCGGCTTTCCTCACGGAGCCGGGCAAGAATTTCGAGGGCGGTTCCTTCGTCGCGAGGACGGTCTTCGGCGACACGGTTCACGTCCTCCCGGACAACACCGAAGAGGCCGGCATCTGGATCGCCGACGGGGCAGGGCAGGAGATCGAGGTCCTGCAGAGCGCCGGCGTCCTCCTCAACCTCGCCCTTTTCGTACCGAACGGCACCAAGGAATCGCTGGACTCGCTCTACTCCGCCGCGCGGGACGCCTTCGGCGCGGGAGTCGTCCAGCGCTGGAGCGAGGAAGCCGTCGCGGTGCCGGACGTCAAGGTCGACCTCTACGAGGAGCCGGCCCGGGGGCGGAAGAACAACGGCAGCCAGAACCGCGACCGCCGCGCCCTGGACATCTACCCGACCCGCGTGCGTTTCCTGGAGCCCAGCGAGGGCTGGAAGTTCATCGTCGAGCCGCATCAGGAGATCGTCGACGACACCCCGACGATCTGACCTGCCGCCCGCCGGGGGACCCCCCCGGAGGTGCGAGCCGTTCCGTAGTCGGCCGGGCGGGAACGCTCGGTGACATCCGTCGGTCCTCCACGGGCTGTCATGCGCCACAGCAGGAAGCCCGGCCGGGTTCTCCCGGCCGGGCTTTCCGCATGGGTGGGGTGCTCCACGGAGATCGGCGCCCGGCGCGGCTGGCGCCGGCCGCGCAGCACGGTGGTCCACAGGGCGGGCGGGAGCCCGTACCGGGGAGCCGCGGTGCCCGCGACTCCGGAAATCTCCCTACAGCCGTTGCACGCAGGGAAGTTCGGGTACCCGAGGGGCACGAACGAACCTACGGACGAGCAGGGAGAGCGCCATGGCGAAGACGAAGGCATCCGGCACCACCCACCCGAAGGCCGCCTCGGCGGCGGGCCGGGCCGCCAAGGGCGGCGCGTCCAAGAGCAGCAGGAGGGCCGCTGCGAGCGCGCTGTCCCAGACCCCCGGCAAGGCGGGCAAGGGCGGGGCGAAGGCGACCACAGCCCAACCGGCCTCGGACGCCGGCAGGACGGTCCGGGCCGAGAAGCGGTCGAAGGCCGAGAAGAGCGCCGCGGCCAGTGCCCTGGCTCAGACCACACCGCGCAGGCCCGCCAAGAAGGTCCTCACCGCCGCTGCCAAGGTGCTCGCGGACAGGAAATCGACGAAGGCGGAGCGGTCCGAGGCGGCGAGCACGCTCGCGCAGGCCGCGGCATACGCGCTGCGGTAGCCCGGGAGCGTCCGGAGGCCCGGGACGCGCTGGCCGGTGGGGCGTCCCGGCCCGGGACATGCAGGCCCCGGCGTACGCGGCAGCCCGGGCGTCCGGGGGCCAGGGACGCGCGGCCGGTGGGGGTGCGGCGGGAACCCGATGGCGCCGAGCACGGGCCGCAGGGTGTCCGCCGCCCCCGTCCGGCCCGCAACCGCAGGTCGGAGTACGTCCGCCGCCCCTTCGCGCCTCGCGTCCGTCGCGGAATCCCTGTGTTTGTCGCCGCCCTCCTGTGGAATCGTCCGGGACCCGTAACAGAGGGAGCCCGCAGCGCCGTTCGTGTGTCTTCATGGGTGCACGGCATCGGCGGAGACGGCAAAGGGGCGGGGACATGGCACGGCACAAGGAGAGGGGATGGAACGGCAGGCTTCTCGCAGCGGCACTCGGGGTGACCGTGCTGGCCGCTGCCGCCTCGGTGTGGACCGCGCAGGCCGAACAGGTCGCAGGACCGCCGCAGGCGCGTGAATCGGCTCCGGACACCCGGGTGGCCGAGGTGGCGATGGACATCGCGCACGCCTCGGACCGCGGCCCGCGGGGCGTCAACATCACCATCGACGACGGACCGGACCCGTCCTGGACCCCGCAGGTGCTCCAACTGCTGAAGGACAACGGCGTGAAGGCCACCTTCTGCATGGTCGGCACACAGGCCCAGGCGTATCCCGGCCTCGTCAAGGCGGTCGTCGCGGGCGGGCACCGGCTGTGCAACCACACGGTCTCGCACGACACCACCATGGACACCAAGCCCGAGGCGTACCAGTCGCAGCAGATCCTGGACGCCGAACGCATGATCATCAAGGCGTCCGGCGGCGTACGGCCCCAGTACTACCGGGCCCCGGGCGGCGCCTTCACCCCGTACAGCCGAAAGCTCGCCGCATCGCACGGGATGCGGCCCCTGGGCTGGAACGTCGACACCAAGGACTTCGAGCGCCCCGGTTCGGACGTCATGGTCGCCACCGTCAAGCGTGAGATCGCCGACGGCCCCACGATCCTCTTCCACGACGCGGGCGGCGATCGCTCCCAGACACTGGACGCTCTGGGCGAGGTACTGCCCTGGCTCAGGGAGCAGGGATACGTCTGCGGGTTCCCCGTGAGGTGAGGTGAGCGGGGTCGCCCACCCCGGTGCCGACCCTGCCCCCACCCCTGTGCCGCCCCCGCCCCCGCCCCTGCCGGCGGCCACGAGGAACCCTCATGAGCCGGCCGTCGGGGCTCGTACAACCAATTGCAGTGGGTGTGAGTCCTGTTCGGCGACGCCTGATCGACATCCGTCGCCGCACACCACCGAAGGACCTGATGAACCCCGCCAGACGCACCACCGCCACCGCCCTGGTCCTGGCCACGGCAGGCGGAGTCCTCTACGCCACCGCCGCACCCGCCTCCGCGGTGGTGAGCTGCGCTTCTCCGACGTTCACACGGCAGTTCTTCGCGAACACGACGTTCGCGGGCACGCCGAAGAAGACGGACTGCGACTCCGCGATCGACCAGAACTGGGGCACGGGTGCACCCGTCTCCGGCGTACCGTCCAACAACTTCGGAGTGCGCTGGTCGGTCGCGCGCGACTTCGGCTCCGGCGGCCCGTTCAGCTTCACGGCGTCCGCTCAGGACGGCGTACGCGTCTACGTCGACAACGTACGCAAGGTCGACCTGTGGAAGAACGTCTCCGCCACGGTCAGGAAGACGGTCAACGTGACCGTCCCCAGCGGCAGGCACACGCTCCGCGTCGACTTCGTGAACTGGACGGGCACCGCGAACGTGAAGTTCGGCTACGCCCCGCGGACCTCGGCCGACGTCGACAGGGTCAAGCCGCTCACCCCGACGGGCATGACCGTCAGCCGTGACACCGCCACCGGTGCCGGCAGGCTCACCTGGTCGAAGAACAAGGAGATGGACCTCGCGGGTTACCGGGTCTACCGGCGGCTGAAGGGCGCGTCGTACGGCAGCAAGCAGCTCGCCACGGCCACCGGGATCTCGTACACCGACAGCACCCTGCCGAAGACCGGGGCCGTCTACTACTACGAGGTGCGCGCCGTCGACAAGGCGGGCAACGCATCGGGCGGCACCGCCGACCTCCCCGTCACCACCGTCGACAGGACGCCGCCCGCCGCACCGTTCCTCGAAATGGACGGGTGCCCGTCCGACCAGCCCTACGCGGCCCCGGAGCTTATCACCACCGCCGCGAACGCCGCCGACATCGTCCTGTACGAGATGCAGAGGCTCGACGTCGCCCAGAACCGCTGGAACACGGTCTACTCCGGTGCCAAGGGCGCGATCTGCGACACCGGCCAGCCGGCCGACGGCAGCAAGGTCACCTACCGCGGCCGGGCCAGGGACGCCGCCGGGAACTGGTCGGCGTACTCCGCCGCCACGACGTTCACCACCTCGGACCGCACCCCGCCGCCCGCAGTCGGGGACGTCCGCGTGGAGTACCGGTCGGGCGTTCCGCACCTGGTGTGGGCGCCCGTGACCGGAGCCGCTTCGTACGAGGTGGTCCAGTACGACCCGGCGACCGGCGGCTACGTCGACGCCCTGGCCACGCGCACCACGACGCAGACCGACGTGGTGCCCCGCCAGTCGGCCGCCGTCACCGACAGCTACCGCTACGCGGTGCGCTCGGTGGACACTGCCGGCAACGCCGCCGCGCCGGTGGAGACCACGCTGAGGATGGCCGACCGGCCGGAGGCGATCGCCCCGTTCCGGACCACCGCCGGCCGGTTCGACGAGGGCGTGATGATCTCGTGGAGCAGCGTCGACCCGTGGACGGTCGACGAGACGCCGCTTCCCACGTACAAGATCGTCCGGACCGACACCGCGACCGGCGAGACGCGCATCGTGGACAAGTGCAAGCCGTTCACCCCCTGGGACGAGCCGCTGGAGGACCCGGAGACGTACTGGACCTGGACGGGCGGCGACGCCCCTTTGTCGGCCCGGAAGCAGGTCGACGGCAGATGCTGGGACGTCCAGGGGGCCTCGGAGACGACGTACGAGTACCGGGTCGTGACGACCGACCGCTACGGCCATGTCTCGCAGCCGGGCCCGGCCGCCACGGAGACCACCCCGGACACGCAGCGTCCCGCCCCGGTGAAGGACCTGACCGCGGAACGCGTCCCGCTCGGCGTCCGGCTGACCTGGACACCGCCCGCCGACACCGATGTCCGCGGCTACCACGTGTGGCAGGGCGTCACGGACCCGGACAGCGGCGAGACGGTCTGGAAGCAGAACTGCTGGAAGGGCACCTCGCTGGCCGGGACCGAGATCCTCTGCCCGACGGTCGCCGACGGCGCCACCCACGTCTACAAGGTGGCCGCCACGGACGACCGGCTCCAGCACGACGACAACCCGCTCGACGTCCTCCACCCCGCCGAGGTCTCGGTCTCCCTCCCCGACACCCGGCCCCCGGGCTGGACGGAGACGGACGTCCGTGAGGACCAGTACCCGGAGCTGTACGTCGGCTGCTCGGCGAGCTCCGGCCTCGGGGACTGCTCCCGGTTCGCGAGCTACCGCGTGGAACGCTGGGACCCGGCTGCCGCCGCCTACGTCACCCTGGCCGAGGGAGCGACGGGTGGAGCCTCGTTCCACATGGACACCACGGTGAACGCGGACCGGCTCGGCCTGTACTACTACCGCGTCGTACGCATGGACGCCTCTGGCGCCGAGGTCGAGACGCGGTCGACGGCGTACGGGATCTGGGACTCCTGGCTCTGACGCGATGCGACGTGGGGCGGGCAGCGGGCAGCGGGCGGGGGCGGGAACCGGGCACGGGGCGTTGACGAAGGCTGAGGTGCGCGTGGCCTCGTCATCTGCCCCGGCGCAAATCCAGTTGATTGCTCAGGCCCGCTCGGCCACCCCGTGGGAGGTACGCCTTCCACGGGGGCGGCGGAGCGACGGCGGGACGGCGCGCTGGGGCGCGGCGCAGCGCGGGCCCGCTGCTCGTACGGACGGGGAATCGCGGAAGGTGGAGCGAGGGGATCAGCTGCCCCCTCGGACGAAGGAACGTACGGACATGCCTGAGGCCCCGGGCATCGAGACGGCGTGGATGTGGCTGCTGGAGAGGCGGCCCGGGACCCGAGGGCGGTCCGACGACACGTTGCCGCCCGTAGCGGCCGCCGCATACGCGGAGCCGGTCTTGGCCGGTGGCGCACCTGCCTGGGGACCTGGGCGGCAACGTGGCAGATCCACAACCCTGAGAACCGTCGGGCCGGCGGCATCACCGTGAGTTCTCACCCCACACGAACCTCGGACGAACGTCCTGGCAGGCACAGGGAGAGCCGGGGATCGGAGGGGCAACGCCCACTCGATGCGGCGCAGGGGCAGCGTCAGGCGGTGCGCCACTGCGGTTCCGGGGCTCCGATAAGCTGATGATCGCGAACGCTGACCCGTATAGGGCAGAGCATGACATAGAGGAGCATTCTGATGGCGACCCGCAGGATATCCTCCGGTGTCTGGATCGTCGTTCTGCTGGTTGCCGCCCTCGCCACGATCTCCTTTTTGTCCGTGCAGGCCTACCGGAACATACCCGCAGAAGGCACCGCGAGTTCCGACTCCAAGCCGAGCCCGAAGCCCCGTCCGCGCCCCTCTGTCGTCAAGCCCAAGACATACCCGGTTCCCGGTGACTCCGGAGCCGGGCGTCGGGTCGTGTATTCGCTCTCCCAGAAAAGGGTGTGGCTGGTCTCCGAGCAAGAGTCCGCCGTCCGCACCTTCACGGTGTGGCCGGGCAACGTGCCCCCGGCGGAAGGGAAGTACCCGGTGGCCTTCCGCCGTGCGGAGGGCATCGGCAGCGACGGCGTACCCATCCGGCACGCGGTCTACTTCGGGGCGCGATCAGCCTTTTCCAACGCCGTGGACGGGGCCTCGCCCGCCCCCGACAGCACGGTGAAGACCGGCGCGATTCGTGAGAGCGTCGCGGACGGAACGGCGCTGTGGGATTTTGCCGCGAAGGGGACGCTCGTTCACGTCGTCGGCTGAGGCCGCCGATTTCTTCTCCTGCGCGCTGACAGGAATTCGCATTTCGTTTCCGCACGAACGGCAATTTCTGCGTCCGCCGCGCGTCGTCCGGATCCTGCCCGGTTCCACCCCGGATTGATGACTGCGTTCCGCGGGTGCGTACGAGAGGACCGCGCACACTGCCCGGAGCTGAGCTGAGCTGAGCTGAGCTGAGCTGAGCTGAGCCGAGCCGAGCCGAGCCGAGCCGAGCCGAGCCGAGCCGAGCCGAGCCGAGCTGAGCGGAACCGGCACCGCGTGCCGGGAGCCGTGCCCCGATACGGCAGCAGGACCCGGACCGCGCGTCGAGGTCCGAGCCCTGCCCTGTGCCGTGCCGGCCGCCTCCTGGCGGCAGCATGGCGTCAGCTCTGCGAGGCGTCGTCGCCCGTCTGCTCCGAGCCGCCCGCCGTGCCCGTCTTCTCGCGCATCTTGCGCACGAGCTCCGCCTTCTGGTCGGCGGCGTTCTGACGGTCGTGGTTGCGGTGCGGCCCGTTGTTCTGCCGCTCGGCGCGGGACTGCCTCTTACGCTGGCCGCCGCCCATGCCCACGGGGTTGTTGATGTTCTTGCTGTCAGTCACGGGTTCTCCCTGAATGGTGTGAGGTGATCTACGGCTCCGTCGATGGAGGACGGGCGCGGCGACGCCGAGGGACGTCAGCAGGGGCCCATCACGCTCTCACTCGAAAATCGGCGCCTGGAAGAACACGTCAAAGACGTTACCCGGTTCCCTCGGGGCCGCACACCGGGCCTTTCCCATGCCGGGACCGACCGCCCCTGGCTGGTGGGCCCTCTGCCCGCCGCTCCCCTGGAATCCGCCCACGCCGGCGCTCCCCGACCGCCGGGACAGGCCGGGACGGGACCGCGGCGGGCCGCCGGCGGTGGAACCCGGTTCTGCTGATCTCGAACCCGTGGCGCCGGACCGTTGTTGTCAGTGCCACTCGCTAGGAGTATGCGCAACGAGGCTCAGGCGTTGCTTCCTGCCTCATCAGGAAAGGCCGTGCGTGGCTCGACTCATGTCCTTGGGCCTTCCCGTGCCTACAGGGGCGGAGCCGGGAGGGCATCCAGCGGCATGATGGAAGTTCGACCATGAAGGGAGTGCCACCGGTGCGACTCGTTCTGGATCCTGTCTTCGGCGAAGTGGATCTCACCGCGTCAGCGGAGGAGTTGGCTGCTTTGGCGAACGCAGTGGCCAAGGGCGACGGGTTCATGGGATCCACCTCATCGGCAGCCACAGGCGCCTTGGCCGGTATCGAAGCCAGGAAGTCTTCCAACTCCGGGGTGCGGATCGAAGTCGACGCGTCACGACACGTCTTGGTGATCCGTGGCGATCCGGGCGGCAGGGCAATCTTGGCAAACAACCTGAGGGCTATGGCTACCGCCGAGGACGGTGGTCACCTCCACGTTGACTACTTCCCCGAGCATCCCTACCTCCTTGAAGGGTCTACGTCGATCGTGGTCAACAGCCCCTATGGAGGCATGCCGACCCAATGAGCGGTGGCACGCAACGAGGGCGGGTGGCCGGCACGGAGTGCCCAGATCCACTCGTCGATTGCGCTCTGCCGCGGCTTGTTTGCTTGATGCTCGGCTCGACTGTGGTTCCTCTCATCTCTTCCGTACTGGACTCGCCCCAGGGAGCGGCGGAACTCGCCGGGTTTTGCTGCCTTCGCCCGGACAGCAAAGAAGCCCCGGCCGTTGGCCTGGGGCTTCGATGAGTCGTGCTGTGGAGCGGGTGACGAGAATCGAACTCGCGCTCTGAGCTTGGTAATCAACGGCTCTTGGGCTGCCAGAGGGGACCTGAACTGGGGTTTTGCAGCGGGCAGGCGGATAGGCCCCCGTCTCTGAGAGCCGTATCCGACCGCTGTTGTCCGCTCTGCTGGGCACGGATGGGGCACGTCGACTGTGGGGCAGCAGTCTGAGGTTTCATGCCGGAGCGGGTGACGGAAATTGGAACGGGAGCCACCTGTGCTGCAGACGCTCCGGTGGCGCAGACGTCAGGCCCAGAAGGCTTCGGTGACGACGATCTGGGGATCGGCGTGGTGCCGCATGAAGGTGTAGATGAGCCAGCCGCGTCCGCCGGCCAGGTCCACGATGTGGGCGCCGCCGGGGCTTGTGGAGGCCAGAGGCCGGACGGTCATCCAGTGTGGGAGCGAGGCATCGGCGTCGATCCCCCGGAAGTACGGGTCTTCGGCTGTGATCAGTTCCGCACGGGCACTCATGATCAGGTCACTGCCTTCGGCGGGCATGTTCTGGAAGTCGTGCCGCGCCTGCTTCGTCCAGTCCATTTGCCAAGGCGGCCGGAGTGGTTCGTCGATCACTCTCCGGGCTTCCTCTCAGCGGCTTCGTGCCGGAGACGGCTGTACTCCTCCAGGAGTCGGAGGGACTCCTCGGGGTCCTCGGACTTGGCAGCGCGGGCTTCGAGGTCGCGAAGGTGCGAGTCGAGGACGGGATCCCGCACGATGGCGTACTGCGTCCACCACAGGCGCATGAAGGCGGGCACGGGCGTGATGTTGAAGGCGTCGCCGATGACGCGCTTCCAGTGCGCCTCAAAGTCCGGGAGGAGGTGCGGAGTGTGTTCCTGAATCGCCAACCGAAGTGCTTGAGGCGTGTGTTCGGGCATGGGCGGCAGCCGAAGGGGTTCCCCCTCGTGCTCATCGAAGTGGAGTGCGTGGGCGGGCATGGTTCGTGCTCCTTGGCGTGGGGGTGGGTCAGGCCGCCTCGTGTCGGTCCTCGTGTGGCTGGCGCCCGCGGGCCATCTGCTCGAACCATTCGGCCGGCACCAGGTAGGCGACCGTCTTCCCCTTGCGGGTGATGGCGGCGGCCTCGCCGGCGATCCGAGTCCGATCCAGGATCTCGCCCATCCCCTTGCGCAGGTCGATGGTTGTGTACGTCTTCGTCTCCATATGCTGAAGCATATAGCAACTATCATAGTTGACATACGTAGCCGTGGGGTGCGGCGGCCGGAGGATGTCAACGGGCACGTCGGATGCAGAGCGGGCTCGGGGTGCCTGATCGGGCTTATGGCAACAAAGAAGCCCCCGGCCGATGGCCTGGGGCTTTTTCATGGAGCGGGTGACGAGAATCGAACTTGCGCTTTGAGCTTGGGAATCAGCTTGGGAATCACGAGTGGCTTCGCTCTGTAAGGCCTGCTGAACTGCGAAAACAGACGGGATCGCAGTGGGCAGGGGTGGGCCGCCTGACCGCGGGTTGACCGCTGATTCCTGGCCTACCTGGTGCGCATCTGGTGCGGCCACCACTGGTCCCGGTGGTCCGGATGGCTGGCGTGTGGCAGGGCTAGGTCCAGGAGGTCGGGACAGGGCCAGTCTTCGCCGTCGTACTGGGAGTCGTTTCGGTTATCCCAGGGCAGCTCTGGGTCGTCGATTGCGGGGCTGAGCACGTGCCGCGCCAAAACACGGCGCTTGGCTTCTACGTCACGGAGAACGTGGGGCGTGACGGCCCAACCTGCTCGACACCTGCTTAGGAACGGACCCGGCACGCAACGGCCCCGGCTGGGCCCTGTCCGGCGGATCGTGTGACCGTCGGCTTGTTCGTTCGTCGTTCCCGGTGTGGGGCGGGGTGATGTGGCGAGTGCGCGGCTGGCTGGAGCTGTACCTGCCTGCGCCAGGCAGAATACGGACGCATGACACACCCCGCGGCGGACTGGTCGCAGCTCAGACATGCGTACGGGCCCGCAGACGACATACCTGGCCTCTTCGCCCGTCTCAACGGCGGCCAGGAGGACGAGAAGGTCTGGCACGACCTCTGGTCGGCGCTTTGCCACCAAGGCACCGTGTACGAGGCGAGTTACGCCGCCCTGCCAGTCCTCGCGGACATTGCGTCTGGTCGCGCCCCCGGCGAGCGGAAGCAGGCGGTACTCATGGGCGGCTTGATCGTCGCCGAGGCCGATGCGGCGCTGCGTGGCCGTTACGCGCCCCAGGTCGCTGAATTGGTGTCTGTGACCCGCGCCTGCCTGACTCACGTCCCGGCCGACGAACCGGAAACGTTCGTGTACCTCGTGCAGGGCCTACTCGCCTTCGAAGGTGTGCCGATCTGGTCTCAGCAGCTTGAACTGCTCTTTGAGGAGTTCGAGGCCGAGTGCTCAGAGTGCGAGGCGCTCATCTGCATTCTGCTGGGCGAATACGCGGACCAGAGTGATGCCGAACTGCATCCGGCGAGGCCGGACGAGCTGACCGGGGTCGGCGGCCGAATCCACAAGATGGCGCGTGACGCCGGTCATGACCAAGTTGCCGCATGGGTGACCCATCTCTTCGGGCATGCGACCTGTCCAGAGTGCGGAACAAGGTTCAGTATCCCGGTGTGCATTGCTGGCTAAGGGCTGTCCCGTGATCCCTGGTGGATCGGCACGCGGCGTCGGATGCGGTGCATCGCAAGGCGGAGGGACGTCCGCATATTGGGTGTATTCGGGCGTTCCGACAACGCGGCGAGGCGCCGTAGCTGTCGTCGCGCGCCCGCCGGGGATTACGGGGCAGCCCTTAGGGATACCCTTTCGGGCCGGGCCGCAGGATTTGAACCTGTGGCCTCATCCCTATCAGGTCGATCATGGGCAGCCGTTGACCTCAGCCCAATGGCCCGGAGTTCTGAGCAGGCCGTCCGACGACATTCGGCGTCGGTCGGCGGTGGCCGCACCTGTTGGTGTCAGCAGCTGATGTAAGCCGACCGGCTGTCCCTTGACCGCGCTTGAACTTGTCCAGCAGGTCGAAGAACAGGCCTATGGCTGACGTATCCGCTGTTTCTGCCGTGGTCCGTGCCGGCCAGTCGTCGGCGAAGGCCTCGTTGATCTACCAGCACTCGGACCTTGAGCGACAGCAGGAGGTCGCGAGCGGCCTGGATGACCTCGTGCGGTCCGCCCGTAAGAAGGCTGATCAAGGGCCTTCCGGTGCGGATCTGGTGCGAGAGCCTTGAACTGGTCCAGACAACAAAGAAGCCCCCGGCCGCTGGCCTGGGGCTTTTTCATGGAGCGGGTGACGAGAATCGAACTCGCGCTCTGAGCTTGGGAATCAACGGTTCTTAGGTTGTTGTATGGGCTCTGACCTGCGATTTTGTGCGGGGCAGGTGGATGGCTCCCGGTCTCTGGGAGCCATATCTGACCGCTGTTGTCCGCTCTGCTGGGCACGGATGGGGCACGAGGGCTGGCAGTGCGCCGCGTGTTCCGGGCGGGCCGGCTGGTCAGAGGGGTTGTTGCGGACTTGCTTGCCGCAGATCTTGGTCATGTCATCGCTGCCGGACGTCAGCAGGGCGACACGACTGCCGGAGCGCGCCCTCGGCGACCGTGGCGCGCTCCTGGGTGCGGTCTCGGCAGGCGTAGCGTCGCGCTGTGCACCCAGCAGTGGCAGGCGTGCCGTAACACGCTGCTGTCGGTCCGACTCCGGCTACGCGCGATCGATGTGTGAGCGTGCTCAGCAGTAGGGAGTGAAGTGAGGCATGGGCACCTGAGACGTGGCCCTCTGCAGCATGCCGATCTTCTGCTGGAGGGGGCGCTGCTGTTCTCCGTGCAGGGCGTTGAGCACGACGATGGCACCGGTCAGGGCGGGAATGGTCCACTGCATCAGCGCCAGGTGACTGCGGGCCTTGTCCAGGCCGACGGGGTGGTTGACCGCCCTCTCCAGGTCATCCGGATCGTCGGACGTGGCGAGTTCGAGCTTCTTGCCCAGCACCCTGCTGTACGCGGTCGCGGCCAGCGCCGCACCGGTCAGCACAGTCTTGGCCAGTGTCGAGGCGGCGACCCCCTGCTGGGTCTGCACACGGGCGGCGTTGGCTGCCAGCAGGCCGGCACCGCCGATCAGGTGCGCGCCGATCGCCACGGCGTTCACCGGCGTCCACTTCGCCCAGCCGGCACTGGCGATCCTGGAAGTCTCATCCGTCGTGCGCCCCTCACTCCGAGCTGCGCCGTTCAGGCCGACGGCACCCATCAAGGACCCGCCGAACCAGGCGGCCAAACCCAGATCATGGACGCTGCGCAGGACGGTATTGCGTTCCGACATCGATGCTCCTCACCGCGAGAAGGCCCGTAGACATCTACGAGCCACCCCATTACGCTCGCCGCAGTGGAACCGGTGCACCACAGGGACGACGCATCCGGGCTACGCGCAAAGGCGGTTGGTCGGGCCGAAAAGAAGATCTCCGGTCGCATGGTCCGGCGGAGCGCCGTAGGCGGAGTTCGATCCGGCCGGAGCGGACGTTGCTGGAAATCCTGCCACCCGTCTACTGGGTGCTGCTCCTGGTGGTCGACTGTCCGCACCCCCGTGTGCGGGCAGCCGGAAGGTCCGCCGACCGAGGGGTGGTCGGGCACCTGCGACGAGGTAACGACTGGCCAGCCGGCCGGGTCACGGTGCAGAGAGCAGAAGCGGTGTCCCAGCGGCAGCGCGGCTTGTGCGGACGATGCAGCACATTCGCTGGCATCTCCACGCCTATCTGCGGCAGGTTACCTCTCACCCAAACACGGGAAAATCTATGTCGGCTGGAGTAGACATTGGGTGGTGGTGTGGTTATGGTTTCTCT
Source organism: Streptomyces sp. NBC_00178 (assembly GCF_036206005.1). Taxonomy (NCBI): domain Bacteria; kingdom Bacillati; phylum Actinomycetota; class Actinomycetes; order Kitasatosporales; family Streptomycetaceae; genus Streptomyces; species Streptomyces sp. NBC_00178. The sequence continues at coordinate 3,584,526 of NZ_CP108143.1, read as the reverse complement.
CGTAGCCAGACGGACAGACGGGCCCAGCAGGGATGAACTGCTAGGGAGAAGGACCCGCAGTTGCAATGCGCAGGACGGGCCGGTGGTGGAGTCGCGGAGCCAGAGTTTGTGTAGCACGGCGACGGGACTGGCGACCGGACCGGGTGGCCCGCAGGTGATCAGGGGCCGCCGCGAGCAGTACCGCAGTACCAGCAGTGAAGTCAGTGAGTGGTACCTCGGTGAAGGCGTCGGCTGCGGGCGCGCGCACCGGGAGGTTCGGCAGTGGGGTTCCAAGCCAGAGCACACGCAGGACGGGCGACGGGGCTGGCTGCCGGAGAGTGGCGCTGACACAGGTCACTGAGCAGCATCAGCAGTAGGCAAGTGAGTGATCCCAGAGGGAAGAACGGAGGAATCAGGCGCCATCAGGATCGCCCGGGCGGAAGCCTTGAGCCCGGGTACCGCAGGACATCGACAGTGAGGTGGTCTCCGGTCAAGCAACCGCGATCCCCGCATCCCCGACCACAGCATTCGAGTCGGGTACGCGGAAACAGAAGGCCGGTGCAGTCACAGGGCCGGCAGATGGTGTAGCAGTTCCTTCGGGGCCTTGGTGCCGTATGGCACCAAGGCCCCTCCACGCGTTCCACGAGAGAGGTGCAATGACAGCAGACGACTCCTTCGGCCGGCTCGAGGACGACGACTATCCCGCCTACACCATGGGCCGGGCCGCCGACATGCTCGGCACCACCCAAGGGTTCCTCCGTGCCATCGGCGAAGCCCGCCTCATCACCCCCCTGCGCTCCGCGGGCGGTCATCGCCGCTACTCCCGCTACCAACTGCGTATCGCCGCCCGCGCCCGCGAACTCGTCGATGGGGGCACCCCCATCGAGGCCGCCTGCCGCATCGTCATCCTCGAAGACCAGCTCGAGGAAGCACAGCGCATCAACGCCGAGTACCGCCGCACCAATAAATCGACGGATCCCGCAACCGCGGCCGAAGACGGCTGACCGGCGGGCTCGACACAGGGCCGGCGGCCCGCCCAGGCATGCTGCTGACGTGGGCAGGGGGCGCAGGGGACCTACCGTCCTGGGTCGGGGGCGACAGCACGGCGCGCCCTCCGATCTGCGCGGGCGGGCGAGATGACGGCTCGCGGCTTCGAGAGGCTTCGCTAGTGGGGGCCGTGCCAGTCCAGGCACAGGACTGTGGCGTCGTCTTCCGGGGGGTGGCCGTGGTAGGCATCGGCGACCGCGGCGACCAGAGCACGCACGGCCTCGCGCGGGTGCTCGGTGGCTGTGGCACGGATGAGGTCGGGCAGATCCACGGTGTTCGCTTGGCGCTCCTGCATCCCGTCGGTGTGGAGCACGAGGCGGTCGCCGGGGCGCAGGTCGAGGTCTTGCACATGGTAGGTGCCCTGCAAGGTGATACCGAAGGGCATGTCCGCCGCCAAGGGCAGTTCGTCGACCGTCCCGTCGCGCAGCCGGAATGGCTGGGGGTGGCCGGCGTTGACGAACTTGGTGCTGGTCCCGTCCAGAGCGATGCGTAGCAGTTGTCCGGTGGCGAAGGCGGGTTGCCCGTGGTCGAGGAGGGCCTGGTGGATCTGGCGGGCCTGTTCGGCGAGGTCGGTTCCGGCGCGGCGGGCGCCGCGGGACGCGTTGACCAGGAGGGTAGCGGTGAGTGCGGCGTTGACGTCGTGGCCCATGGCGTCGGTGACGGACATGTGAAGGGTGTCGTTGTCGAGACTGTAGTCGTAGGTGTCGCCTGCGATGTCGGAGGCCGGGACCAATGCGCCGGCGAGGGCGAAAGCGGTGGCCTCCAGGGAGGCGGCCGAAGGAAGGAGTTGGCGCTGGATCTCCGCGGCCAGACTGACTGAGGTGGTGCGATTGCCCCAGTAGTAGAGGTCGGTGAAGCGGCGGTCGGTGACGACGATGTACGCCAACGCGTGCGCAGCCGCCTCGACCTGCTCCAGTACGTCCTGGGTGACGTGATCGAGGAACAGCTCAAGGACACCGATGGTGTCGCCGCGGTTGGTGACCGGTGCAAGCACCCGCCACCCCTGTTGCCCTTCCGGAGCCTGTACCAGCCGCTGGGCACGCAGGACCTTGTCGTAGAGGCTGCTGTCGGCGAGGGGCACTTGTTCGGCGCGGCGCTCCTGCGGCGTGGCCGCGGTGTCGTTCACCCGCAGCAGTCGTCGGCCGACGACGTCGACGAACAGGAACGAGACGTATCGGGCGCCGAACCGGTCTCGCAAATTGCGCGCCACGACATCGATGGAGTCAGCCGGAGCGGCATCTTCCGCCGCCGCCAGCACCTCAGCCAGTCTCATGCGATCACGTGCCACATCAGCCTCCCGGAACCGCGGACGCCCGCGGAATCTCCCTTGCGGAGTAACAGTACGCGCCTCATCCATTACTCATTGTGATAGGCGGTGGCCCCCCACTCGCCGAGCGGTCCGTCCTGCGGTCCGCATCGGCCCAGCTCGTCCGCAGCGGCGCGGTGGCGGGCCGTGGTCTCCTCCGTCGGCGTCGAGGGTCTGCGAAGTGGGGGTGGTGATAACCGGACCGCGTGCCGCCTCTAACCGCCCCGGTGCCCCGACGGCGATCTGCTGGGTGATCCGGGAACGAGATCGTCCCAGTGACACGCGACCGTCCAGCAGTTCGGACCCGGACCGGCCGGTGGGCACCGGATCCGTCCAACAGCGGTTCGGCGTGTCCAATCGCGGGGCCTCACCGGGGGCGTGGGCGTGGTAGCCGCGCACCCGTGACCGGGGTCCCAGTCCATCCACTGCTTCGCGCCCATGGTCATCCCCGGCCGCTGCAGACCCCCGCCTTCGCGAGGACAGTCATCGAGGAAACGATCCCGCTGGTCACTGCTGAGCAGGGATCCAACCGCTTGAAGGTCCGACTGCGCCGCCGGCACCGGGTGTACGACCCCGCCGACCCACTGCGCCTACGCGTCATCCTGGACGAATCAACGCTACGTCGATTTGTTGGCAGCCTTGGGCTGATGCATGGACAACTGAAGCACCCGAACGAACTGAGTGCCGAGCCGCACATCACCGTGCAGGTCCTCCCTTCCGGCGCGGGTGCTCCACCGGGGGTCGCAGGACAGTTCTCGCTCCTGAACTTCGCGGACTACCCGGAAGCAGGTGTCATCTACCTCGAAGGTTCGAACAGCGACATCTACCTGGAAAACGATCCGACCTGGAGCACTATGAGGTCATCCACGCCCGCCTGCAGGCCCGAGCACTCAGCCCCCATAACACCCGGTGTTTCATCTCCGACGTCTTAGGGGGCTACGACGTTGCCACAACGTGAACCGTCGAAAGACTGGACTGGGCATGACTACTGGGGCTCCCCTCCCTGACGCCGACGCCACAGAAGAGACCGCATCCGGACCTGCGCACCGCGAATCCGGGCTGCGGAGTGGAGTGCGAGCCAGCCCTTGCGTGCGGACCGTGCGGGGTTGGGGGTGACGTGACGCGGAGACAGCGTTGAGCCCCGGTCACCAGGCGGCGCCGCCGTTGAGGCGCCCTCGTTTAGGAGCTGGCTGGTCTGTGCATAGGGCTGTCAGAGCTCAGCCGGGGTGAGGATGGACGCGCCTTCGAGGGCTGGGCCGTCATTGAAGTGCAATCGACAGGGCCCGAGCCGGGACGTGCCGGCGAGACTGGACCGCGCGAGGCAGGCTGTGCGGCAACGTGGCCCGCGTTGCCTTGACCGGTACGGGTCTGGGCGCCGTCCCGTCGGCAAGTGCGGACCGCTGAGGCGGGCCGGCAGGTGTCATTGGTCGACACTGCCCCCCCGAGAGGTCTAGGCAGCAAGAAGCCCCCGGCCGCTGGCCTGGGGCTTTTTCATGGAGCGGGTGACGAGAATCGAACTCGCGCTCTGAGCTTGGGAAGCTCATGTTCTACCATTAAACTACACCCGCGAAGCGCGCCGATGATCGGCAGTGCAACGCCCACACTGTACCCCATCCCAGGCCCCCGGCGCCCTCGCCGCGGGGCCGGGGTGTTGTTCCGGAGTGTGGATGCGGTTGTGGGTGACCGGAGTTGAGGGCGTAGCGTGGGCCGTCGGAGTGCCGCGTGGAGCGGCGTCCCGTTCATCCCCTAATGTGGCGATCTCGTCCATGGCGTGTTGGGGAAGGGACTTGATGGAGTCGATGGAGCGCACCGTCGTCCGCTGTGCCGAAGGGCATGTTTTCGCTACCCCGTCGTTCCCGATGCAGCAGCTCGGGCCCGACCGGATCGGCCCCGGGCGGCTCATCCGCTGCCCGCGGTGCGCGCGGTTGCGGCAAGCGGTGCCTGTGTCGTTCGAGCGGCGGTAGGGGCGGCAGGCGGTACCGGGACATAGGTGGGGCAGGCGCGCGGGGCGGTCCGGTTGGGGCGGACCCGCGCGTTCTGCGTATCCTCGGACCGTGCTTCTCTCAGATAAGGACCTCCGGGCCGAGATCGATGCCGGGCGGGTTCGCATTGACCCGTTCGACGCTTCGATGGTGCAGCCCTCGAGCATCGATGTGCGGCTCGACCGCTACTTCCGGGTGTTCGAGAACCACCGCTATCCGCATATCGATCCCTCCGTCGAGCAGGTCGACCTGACCCGTCAGGTCGAGCCGGAGGCCGACGAGCCGTTCATCCTTCATCCGGGGGAGTTCGTCCTGGCCTCGACGTACGAGGTCATTTCTCTTCCCGACGACCTCGCGTCGCGGCTGGAGGGGAAGAGTTCGCTCGGGCGGCTCGGGCTCGTGACGCATTCGACGGCCGGCTTCATCGACCCCGGTTTCTCTGGTCACGTGACGCTGGAGCTGTCGAATCTGGCGACGCTGCCGATAAAGCTCTGGCCGGGAATGAAGATCGGGCAGCTGTGCATGTTCCGGCTGACGTCGTCCTCCGAGTTCCCGTACGGATCCGAGCGCTACGGATCGCGTTATCAGGGCCAGCGCGGGCCGACGGCCTCGCGTTCCTTCATGAATTTCCATCGGACTCAGGTGTGATACGGCATGGCTGGTGAGGCGCGGGAGAATCTGACGTACGAGGCCTTCGGGACCGCCGTGCGCGAGCTGGCGCAGGCGGTCGCCGACGACGGCTACGAGCCGGACGTCGTGCTGAGCATCGCGCGGGGTGGCGTGTTCGTCGCGGGCGGTCTGGCGTACGCCCTGGACTGCAAGAACATCCACCTGGTGAACGTCGAGTTCTACACCGGTGTGGGTACCACGCTGGAAATGCCCGTCATGCTGGCGCCCGTTCCGAACGCGATCGACTTCACGCGCAAGAAGGTCCTGATCGCCGACGACGTCGCCGACACCGGCAAGACGCTGAAGCTCGTCCGGGATTTCTGTGTCGACCATGTCGCAGAGGTGCGCAGCGCGGTCATCTACGAGAAGTCGCAGTCGCTCGTGAAGTGCGAATACGTGTGGAAGAAGACCGATCAGTGGATCAACTTCCCGTGGAGCGTGGACAAGCCCGTGGTCCGTCGCGAGGGGCAGATTCTCGACTCGTAGGGGAATGAGCGCGACGCAAGCGGGACACGAGATGAAGAAGAGGGGCTCCCGATACCAGGCCTGGTATCGGGAGCCCCTCTTTTTCGTGCTTCGAATCGTGCGTGCTTCGAGTCGTTCCTGGGTCAGATCGTGCCGAGCTTGATGATCGACAGCAGCGCGATCAGCTGGATCGCGGAGGCGCCCAGCGCCTTCGGCCAGGGCAGGTCGTGCGACTTGCTCACCATGGAGGTGAAGAGCGCTCCGGCGGCCAGCCAGGTGACCCATCCGAGGATCTGGACGAGGGAGTTCTCGCCGCCCAGGAACAGGGCGAACACCAGGCGGGGCGCGTCCGTGATCGACATGATGAGCATCGACAGGCCCACGGTCGGCTGCCAGGAGCCGGTGCCGCCGAGCTGACGGGCCAGGGTATGGGTGACCGCGCCGAGGACCAGGCCGCCGACGACGAAGCCGATGCCGGTGAAGATGACGTACGGGGCGGCCGTGGAGACCTCCGCGTGGATCGCCTCGTCGCGGGCCTGGTCGAAGCCGAAGAGCGCGAGCAGCCCGTAGACGAACGTGACGGCGATCGCGGTGCCCCAGACGGGGTAGTCGCGCATCTGCCAGAACGTCGGCCCGGGGCGCATCACGATGCCGCTCAGCAACTGCTTCCAGGGCAGCCGCGGGCCCGAGGGCTGCGCGGGGGCCTGGCCGGCCCGGTAGGTCCCGTCGCCGTACGCGTCCTCGTCGATGCTGAACGCCTGGGTGTGCCCGGGTGCGTTGGCGTACGGGTCGTGCTGCGCGGGCTGCTGGTACGGGTCGCCGAAGTACTCCGGCTCACCGTGTCCGCCGTGCCCGCCTCCGTGCCCGTGACCACCCCCGTGTCCGTTGCCGCCGTGCCCGCCGCCGTACGGGCCGCCCTGGGGGCCGCCGCGCGATGCGCCGCCTCCTGCAGGGGGCCACGACTGACGGCCGTACGGCGGCGATGGTGCCTGCGCGCCGTACGGCTGTTGCTGCTGCGGGTGTTGTTGCGGTGTGCGGTTGTCCCGGCCGCGTCCGATCCTGAATCCAGCCACACATCGAACGTACCTGGTCCATGTGGGTGCGGTGTGTGGGCCGGGGGAACAGGGGCGCCTTTGCGGCCTAGCTGTGACATCCCCTAAGGGGCCCCCGGGGGGCCCGCCCCACCCCTGGACGCGGGTCCGCCCCACCCCGGGCGGCCTCCGGGGCCCGGAACGTGGAGGGCCCCCGGACGCACGGAAGCGGCCGGTCCTGCCCCCGAGGCAGGTCCGGCCGCTTCCGTGCGGCAGGTGAGCGCCGGCTACTTCACCGGCTCCGGTTCCGGACGGTCGGCCGTCTCCGGCTCGTCCGCCGGGTCGGCGGGTGTCTTCACCGACTCCAGCAGCAGTTGCGAGACGTCCACCACCTGGATCGACTCCTTCGCCTTGCCGTCGTTCTTCTTGCCGTTGACCGAGTCGGTCAGCATGACGAGGCAGAACGGGCAGGCCGTGGAGACGATGTCCGGGTTGAGGGAGAGGGCTTCGTCGACGCGCTCGTTGTTGATGCGCTTGCCGATCCGCTCCTCCATCCACATCCGGGCACCGCCGGCGCCGCAGCAGAAGCCGCGCTCCTTGTGGCGGTGCATCTCCTCGTTCCGCAGACCCGGCACCTTCGCGATGATCTCGCGCGGGGGCGTGTAGATCTTGTTGTGCCGGCCCAGGTAGCAGGGGTCGTGGTACGTGATCAGACCCTCGACCGGCGTCACCGGGATCAGCTTGCCCTCGTCCACCAGGTGCTGGAGGAGCTGCGTGTGGTGGATGACCTCGTACTCGCCGCCGAGCTGCGGGTACTCGTTCGCGATCGTGTTGAAGCAGTGCGGGCAGGTCGCGACGATCTTCTTCGCGGACTTCGCCTTCTTGGTGGAGTCGTCCACGCGGCCGTCCTCGTCGAGGGACTCGCCGAACGCCATGTTCAGCATCGCGACGTTCTCCTGGCCGAGCTGCTGGAACAGCGGCTCGTTGCCGAGGCGGCGGGCGGAGTCACCGGTGCACTTCTCGTCGCCGCCCATGATCGCGAACTTGACGCCCGCGATGTGGAGGAGCTCCGCGAAGGCCTTCGTGGTCTTCTTGGCGCGGTCCTCGAGGGCGCCGGCGCAGCCGACCCAGTAGAGGTAGTCGACCTCGCCGAGGTCCTCGACGTCCTTGCCGACGATCGGGACCTCGAAGTCGACCTCCTTGGTCCACTCGACGCGCTGTTTCTTGGCGAGCCCCCAGGGGTTGCCCTTCTTCTCCAGGTTCTTGAGCATCGTGCCCGCCTCGGACGGGAACGCGGACTCGATCATCACCTGGTAGCGGCGCATGTCGACGATGTGGTCGATGTGCTCGATGTCGACCGGGCACTGCTCCACGCACGCACCGCAGGTGGTGCAGGACCAGAGCACGTCCGGGTCGATGACGCCGTTCTCCTCGGCGGTGCCGATCAGCGGGCGCTCGGCTTCCGCGAGAGCGGCGGCGGGCACGTCCTTGAGCTGCTCCTCGGAGGCCTTCTCGTTGCCCTCCATGTCCTTGCCGCCGCCCGCCAGCAGGTACGGCGCCTTGGCGTGCGCGTGGTCGCGCAGGGACATGATCAGGAGCTTCGGGGAGAGCGGCTTGCCGGTGTTCCAGGCGGGGCACTGCGACTGGCAGCGTCCGCACTCGGTGCACGTGGAGAAGTCGAGGATGCCCTTCCAGGAGAACTGCTCGACCTGGGAGACGCCGAAGGTGTCGTCCTCGCCCGGGTCCTCCCAGTCGATCTCCTTGCCGCCGCTGGTCATCGGCTGCAGGGCGCCGAGCGCGACCGCGCCGTCGGCGTTCCGCTTGAACCAGATGTTCGGGAAGCCGAGGAAGCGGTGCCAGGCCACGCCCATGTTGGTGTTGAGCGAGACCGTGATCATCCAGATCAGCGAGACGCCGATCTTCACCGCCGCGGTGAGGTAGATGAGGTTCTGGAGGGTGCCGAGTGCCAGGCCCTTGAAGGCGAGCACGAGCGGATACGAGACGAAGTACGCGGCCTCGTAGCCCTCGACGTGGTGGATCGCGCCCTCGAGGCCGCGCAGGGTGAGGATCGCCAGGCCGATGACGAGGATGACGTACTCGACGAAGTACGCCTGCCAGGCCTTGGAGCCGGAGAAGCGGGACTTGCGGCCGGCCCGGGAGGGCAGGTTCAGCAGCCGGATCGCCATCAGGGTGACGATGCCGAGGACGGTCATGATGCCGATGAACTCGATGTAGAGCTCGAAGGGCAGCCAGTCGCCGACGATCGGCAGCACCCAGTCGGCCTGGAAGAGCTGTCCGTACGCCTGGAGCAGCGTCGGCGGCAGGGTCAGGAAGCCGATCGCGACGAACCAGTGGGCGAAGCCGACGATTCCCCACCGGTTCATCCGGGTGTGGCCGAGGAATTCCTTGACCAGGGTGATCGTGCGCTGCTTGGGGTCGTCGGTGCGGCTGCCTGCCGGTACCGGCTGTCCGAGGCGGACGAACCGGTAGATCTGCGCGACGGCTCGGACGATGAGCGCAACGCCGACGACGGTCAGCACCAGCGACACGATGATCGCGGCGAGTTGCATGTAGGGGCTCCTCGGGCCTGCGAGGGTGGGATCCAGCGCGTACAAGTGATTACTAAGCAGTAACTTAATCAGTCTGTGCTGACACTATCCACTTATTCCGCCTTGCTGTAGCCGGGCAGGCGGTGATCTGTGTCGCTCAGGTGAGCCTTTCCCGGCAGCCTCAGGGCGCTCAGGCCCGTGCGCAGGGGGATGCGCACGGATTGCGCCAGGATCGCCAGGTCGAGCCCCGCTCCATGATGCTCCGTGTAGTGCGCGTCCAGGAGGGCGGGTTCGTCCCAGGGCATCCGGGACCGGGCGCGCACCTGCGCCAGGCCGGTCAGGCCGGGCCGCACGGTGTGCCGCCAGCGCGATGCCGCGGCTCCGAGGAGCGCGGCCTCGTCCGGGGTCAGGGGTGGCGGGCCCACCATGGAGAGCTCCCCCCGTACGACGTGGGGCAGCCTGGACAGCAGGTCGAACCGGCACCGGCGGGTGGCCAGCGAGCGCAGCTCGAAGGGGCGGCCCCCCAGTCCCACCCGGGTCTCGCGCCGCACCACGCCGCCGGGCCCGCGTGGCGAGCGGACGGTGAGGCACGCGGCGGCGACCGCGAGTGCGGGGGCGGTCAGGAGCAGCAGGGCCGAGCCGAGCAGCAGGTCCAGCGTCCGCTTGACGGTCAGGGCGGCGAGGGCGGCGGTGGCCTGACCGGCGGCGCGGCGCGCCGCCCCGGCCGGTGCCGAGCTCGCGACGTGCCGGATCCTGCGTGCCGCCATCTGCTTCACGTTCCGCATGCGCACTGCACCTGCCCGGGATCGGTGACGCGTCGTTATGACCGTCTCGCTGCATTTTGTGACAGAACGATCCCACGGTGCGATGGTGGCAGGGGGTTGTGTGGCGTGGGACGCCTCGCGGGTGTCGCGGTTTCGCCGGGCGGGGGCGCGGCCGATGACTGCGGCGGGACAGGGTGAGCGGTGTTGGATCCCGATAAAAACACCAGCTCACGAGGTGTGTGAGCACATAAGTTGAGCGTAAGCGGCTCAGGTCCTTTGACTCCGGGGTGGGTGTCATGCATCCTTGAGCCAGATCCACTCAAGTAGTCAGTTGGAGGAATTGAAATGGCACGTGCGGTCGGCATCGACCTGGGCACGACTAACTCCGTCGTCAGCGTTCTCGAAGGCGGCGAGCCCACCGTCATCACCAACGCCGAAGGCGCCAGGACCACGCCGTCCGTCGTCGCCTTCGCCAAGAACGGCGAAGTGCTCGTCGGCGAGGTCGCCAAGCGCCAGGCGGTCACGAACGTCGACAGGACGATCCGTTCGGTCAAGCGCCACATGGGCACGGACTGGAAGATCGACCTCGACGGCAAGAGCTTCAACCCGCAGCAGATGAGCGCCTTCATCCTGCAGAAGCTGAAGCGCGACGCCGAGGCGTACCTGGGTGAGAAGGTCGCGGACGCGGTCATCACCGTCCCGGCGTACTTCAACGACTCGGAGCGTCAGGCGACGAAGGAGGCCGGCGAGATCGCGGGTCTGAACGTCCTGCGCATCGTCAACGAGCCGACCGCCGCCGCGCTGGCGTACGGCCTGGACAAGGACGACCAGACGATCCTCGTCTTCGACCTCGGTGGCGGCACCTTCGACGTGTCCCTCCTGGAGATCGGCGACGGCGTCGTCGAGGTGAAGGCCACCAACGGTGACAACCACCTCGGTGGTGACGACTGGGACCAGCGTGTCGTCGACTACCTGGTGAAGCAGTTCGCCAACGGGCACGGCGTGGACCTGTCCAAGGACAAGATGGCTCTCCAGCGTCTCCGCGAGGCCGCGGAGAAGGCGAAGATCGAGCTGTCGTCCTCGACCGAGACCACGATCAACCTGCCCTACATCACGGCGTCCGCCGAGGGCCCGCTGCACCTGGACGAGAAGCTCACGCGCTCGCAGTTCCAGCAGCTGACCGCGGACCTCCTGGACCGCTGCAAGAACCCGTTCCACAACGTCATCAAGGACGCGGGCATCCAGCTCTCCGAGATCGACCACGTCGTTCTCGTCGGTGGCTCGACCCGTATGCCGGCCGTCGCCGAGCTCGTCAAGGAGCTCACGGGCGGCCAGGACGCCAACAAGGGTGTGAACCCGGACGAGGTCGTCGCCATCGGCGCCTCGCTCCAGGCCGGTGTCCTCAAGGGCGAGGTCAAGGACGTCCTGCTCCTCGACGTCACCCCGCTGTCCCTCGGCATCGAGACCAAGGGAGGGATCATGACCAAGCTCATCGAGCGCAACACCACGATCCCGACCAAGCGCTCCGAGATCTTCACGACGGCCGAGGACAACCAGCCGTCCGTGCAGATCCAGGTCTACCAGGGCGAGCGCGAGATCGCGGCGTACAACAAGAAGCTCGGGATGTTCGAGCTCACCGGTCTGCCGCCGGCCCCGCGCGGTGTGCCGCAGATCGAGGTCGCGTTCGACATCGACGCCAACGGCATCATGCACGTCGCTGCCAAGGACCTCGGCACCGGCAAGGAGCAGAAGATGACCGTCACCGGTGGCTCCTCGCTGCCGAAGGACGAGGTCAACCGGATGCGCGAAGAGGCCGAGCAGTACGCCGACGAGGACCACCGCCGCCGTGAGGCCGCCGAGTCCCGCAACCAGGGCGAGCAGCTCGTCTACCAGACGGAGAAGTTCCTCAAGGACAACGAGGACAAGGTCCCCGGCGACGTCAAGGCCGAGGTGGAGACCGCGCTCACCGAGCTGAAGGAGAAGCTCAAGGGCGAGGACACCGCCGAGATCCGCACCGCCACCGAGAAGGTCGCGGCCGTCTCCCAGAAGCTGGGCCAGGCGATGTACGCCAACGCCCAGTCCGAGGGTGCGGCGCCGGGCGCCGAGGCGCCGGGTGACGGTCAGGGCCGCGCCGACGACGACGTCGTCGACGCCGAGATCGTGGACGACGAGAAGGACAACAAGGGCGGTGCGGTGTGACCGAGGAGACTCCGGGCTTCGACGAGAAGCCTGACGTCCCCTCCGGCGCCGGTGCCGACGACGCCGAGCCGAAGGCCGCCTCCCCCTCCGAGGAGGAGGCGGCGGCCCCGGCCGGGGACGTACAGCGGACAGCGGCCCTGACGGCTCAGCTGGACCAGGTGCGTACCGCGCTCAACGAGCGCACGGGCGACCTCCAGCGGCTGCAGGCCGAGTACCAGAACTACCGCCGCCGCGTCGAGCGCGACCGGGTGCAGGTCAAGGAGGTCGCGGTCGCGGGCCTCCTGAGCGAGCTGCTGCCCGTGCTCGACGACGTCGGCCGGGCCCGGGAGCACGGCGAGCTCGTGGGCGGCTTCAAGTCGGTGGCCGAATCCCTGGAGACGGTCGTCGCGAAGCTGGGCCTGCAGCAGTTCGGCAAGGAGGGCGAGCCCTTCGACCCGACGATCCACGAGGCCCTGATGCACTCGTACGCGCCGGACGTCACCGAGACGACCTGCGTGGCGATCCTGCAGCCCGGGTACCGCATCGGGGAGCGCACCATCCGCCCCGCGCGGGTGGCCGTGGCCGAACCGCAGCCGGGCGCCACGCCCGGGGCGGCGAAGGAAGAGAAGTCAGACGACGAGGAGAGCGGTGGCACCGAGGAGGTCTGACATCGTGTCCGACCACTGCGGTGAACACCGACGGGGCGTGCGGCCGGCCGAGGGGCCGGCCGCACGGCCTGTCGTCCGGAAGGAGGGACGTCGATGAGCACGAAGGACTTCGTCGAGAAGGACTACTACAAGGTCCTCGGCGTCCCGAAGGACGCCACCGACGCCGAGGTGAAGAAGGCGTACCGGAAGCTGGCGCGGGAGTTCCACCCCGACGCCAACAAGGGTGACGCCAAGGCCGAGGAGCGTTTCAAGCAGATCTCCGAGGCGAACGACGTCCTCGGCGACCCGAAGAAGCGCAAGGAGTACGACGAGGCGCGCGCCCTCTTCGGCAACGGAGGCTTCCGGGCCGGTCCCGGAGGCGCGGGCGGCAACTTCAACTTCGACCTGGGCGACCTCTTCGGAGGCGCGCCGGGTGGCGGACAGGCGGGTGCCGGAGCCGGCGGGTTCGGTGGCGGCGGCGGCCTGGGCGACGTCTTCGGCGGGCTGTTCAACCGGGGCGGCGGGGGCACGCGTGTCCAGCCGCGCCGCGGACAGGACATCGAGTCCGAGGTGACGCTGAGCTTCACCGAGGCGGTCGACGGGGCCACGGTCCCGCTGCGGATGTCCAGCCAGGCGCCCTGCAAGGCGTGTTCGGGCACCGGCGACAAGAACGGCACCCCGAGGGTCTGCCCCACCTGTGTCGGCACCGGTCAGGTGTCGCGCGGGACGGGCGGCGGGTTCTCGCTGACCGATCCCTGCGTGGACTGCAAGGGCCGTGGCCTCATCGCCCAGGACCCCTGCGACGTCTGCAAGGGCAGCGGCCGGGCCAAGTCCGCCCGCACGATGCAGGTCCGCATCCCCGCGGGCGTGCTGGACGGCCAGCGGATCCGGCTGCGCGGCAAGGGCAGCCCGGGTGAGCGGGGCGGGCCGGCCGGCGACCTGTACGTCGTCGTCCACGTCGACGCCCACCCGGTGTTCGGCCGCAAGGGCGACAACCTCACGATCACCGTGCCCGTCACCTACCCGGAGGCGGCGCTCGGCGGCGAGGTGAAGGTGCCCACCCTCGGCGGGCCCCCGGTCACCCTGAAACTCCCGGCCGGCACGCCGAACGGGCGTACCATGCGGGCCCGTGGCAAGGGCGCCGTGCGCAAGGACGGCACCCGTGGCGACCTCCTGGTCACCGTCGAGGTGTCCGTGCCCACGGAGCTCGGCACCGAGGCGCAGGACGCGCTGGAGGCGTACCGGAAGGCGACCGCGGGGGAGGACCCGCGGGCGGAGCTGTTCCAGGCTGCGAAGGGAGCTTGAGATGGACGGTCGTCGACGTAATCCGTACCAGCTGACCGACGAATCACCGGTGTACGTGATCTCGATCGCGGCGCAGCTCTCGGGTCTGCACCCGCAGACGCTGCGCCAGTACGACCGTCTGGGTCTGGTCTCTCCCGACCGCACGGCCGGGCGCGGGCGGCGCTATTCGGCCCGCGACATCGAACTGCTCCGGACCGTGCAGCAGTTGTCGCAGGACGAGGGCATCAACCTCGCCGGCATCAAGCGCATCATCGAGCTGGAGAACCAGGTCGCGGCGCTCCAGCAGCGCGTCGCCGAGCTCTCGGCGGCGGTGGACGGCGCGGCCGTGGCCATGCAGCAGCGCGAGGCCCAGGTGCACGCCTCCTACCGGCGTGACCTCGTGCCGTACCAGGACGTCCAGCAGAGCGGTGCGCTGGTGGTGTGGCGGCCCAAGCGGCCGAAGGACTGAGCAGGCCGTGAAGGGGCCCGCCGGGGAGTTCGAGGACCTCCCGGGCGGGCCCCTTCGCGTGTGCCGTGAGGGGCGCCGTCCGGCCCCCGTGACGCGTCGTGGGCCCGGACGCCGGGGTGTCCGGGGAGGGCGGGCCGTCAGGAGTCCTCGTCCAGGATTCCCGACCGAGCGATCAGGTAGCCCAGCTGGGCGCGGCTCGTGCTGCCGAGCGTGGCGGACAGCTTGGCGACGTGGGCCCGGCAGGTGCGGACGTTCATGCCGAGGCGGCGGGCGATCGAGTCGTCCACGTGTCCCTCGACGAGGAGTTGGGCTATGGAGCGCTGGACACCGCTGATGCCCTTGGTCGGCGGGTCGTAACCGACCTCCCCGAGCAGCGGTGACGCGCGGCTCCACAGCTGTTCGAAGACCTTGACCAGGTAGTTCACGAGCCCGGGGTGACGGAGTTCGAGGGCGACCTGGTCGTCGTTCTGCGCGGGGATGAAGGCCACGGTCCGGTCGAAGACGAGGAGGCGCTCGATGAGTTCCTCCAGGGTGCGGATCTCCACCTTGTCCTGGGCGAGGCGCGCGGCGTAGGCGAGTGTGCCCTGGCTGTGCCGGACGGTGTGCTGGTACAGCGTGCGCATGCTGACGCCGCGGTTCACGACCGACAGGGCGCGTTCCAGCCCCTCGCTGAGGCGGTCCTCGCCCCGGTCGCCGCCGGGCTGGACGGTGAGCACCTCCGTGCGGCACTCGGCGGTCGCGAGGTCGAGCGCCGCGTTGATCCTGTTGCCGCCCTCCAGCACCGTGATGGCGTGGGTGGTCGGCGGGTCCTGGGCGCTGATGTCCATGAACGGTTCGAAGGACTCCGCGAGCTCGACGGAGCGGCGTCGGCGTTCCTTGATCTCCCGTTCCAGAGGATGCAGACGCTGGGCCAGCGCGGCGGAGGGAGGGACGGGCCTGAGCCACGTCGTGTCGTCCGGATCGGGGTGCAGGAGCGCGAAGTCCATCAGGCAGGGGGCGGGGTCGACCTCGGCGCGCGAAATCCGGCCGGAACGCAGGGCGCTGGCGTAGAGGCGCTTTCCCTCCTCGCACAGGTCGGTGACCCCGTGAGGATGTATCCCTATTGTGCTGCTTGTGGTCATATCTCCACCCCCCATGTTCCTGAACATGCAGGAACATGATGCATCGTCCCAGTGGCGTTGTGGGGTCCTGGTGAGACATCGTCGTGGATGCGGGGGAGAGGAATCCACAAGTGAGGACGAAGCCGACTATGGATAAGCGAATGCTTCGCTCGGTGCTTGCCGCCGCTTTCGTCGCGGCCCTGGGCCTTGGCGTGGCGGGCGGGGCGGCAGGATCCGGCGAGATCAGCTGGTCGGAGCGGGCGGCGGCGCCCGGCGAGATCAGCTGGTCCGTACAGGCGGGGTCGGCGCCCGGCGAGATCAGCTGGGGCATGCCGGCCGACGGCGAGATCAGCTGGTCCGTGCAGGCGGCAGGCGCGCCCGGTGAGATCAGCTGGGGTACGCCCGCGGCGGTCCCGGGCGAGATCAGCTGGAGCACTCCGAAGGGTGCGGCAGGCGCATGACCACGCCTCCGGACGACCGAACCTTCCGGCGGGAGATGGCTACGGCATACCGCTCAGGGTGGCATTTCATCGATCTGCTCACGGCGCTCACCCGCCCGGGGGATTCGTTGATGGTCACCCTGTTCGGAGAGCCGGTCGTCGTGGTGATGGAGGCGGACGACGAAATCCGCGCCTATCGCTGTCTCCGCCGGCCGCGCGGTGCCCCACAGCCCGTTCGCTGCGCCGTGCGGTACGGCATGATTTTCGTCAATCTTGATCAGCGGGACCACGAGCTGTTCGAACCAGAGACCATTTCCGCCACCCCCCGCAGTGCCTGAACGATTCCCCCGTCGTTCCAAATCGTTCCGGCACTTCCCCCACACAACGGCGCCATCGTGACCTGAACACGATGGCGCCGTTGTGCTGTCCGGAATGATTCCGGGTGGAAAGGAAGAACGAGGCGTCGAATTCCTCAGAATTCCTCGGAATTTCTCGGAATTCCTCAGCCCTTTCCGAGCGCCCTGTCCACGGCGATCTCGATGACGATCCGCTCGGGGTTGTGCCGCGGGGTGCGCTCGTACCGTTCCGCGTAGCGCCGCACGGCGTCCCGCACCTCGTCGGGGTCCGTCCTGACCACAGCGGTGCCCTCCAGCGTCGCCCAGCGGCGTCCCTCGATCTGGCAGACCGCCACCCGTGCGCCCTCCGGTCCGGCGGCGAGGACGTTCGCGGCCTTCCGCGTGCCGCGGCCGGTGATGACGCGGGCGGTCCGGGTCTCCGGGTCGTACGTCACGCCGACCGGCACCACGTGCGGTGTGCCGTCAGGGCGGAGCGTGGTCAGGGTGCACACGTGGCGCTCCCGCCAGAAGGCGAGGTACTCGGGGCCGGGGTTGCGTACGTCAGGCATGGGTTCAGCCTAGAGACATCGGGGATTCGCGCCCGGGCGGGGCGCATCCTCAGGCTTGAGTGGAATAGACTCAACTTTGTACCCGTTGACCGGGTCAGGGTGCAGGACCATCACCGAGGAGGAGACGACGCCCGTGGACGCCGAGCTGACCAACAAGAGCCGCGACGCCCTCAACGCCGCCACGAGCAGGGCCGTCAAGGACGGCCACGCCGATCTGACCCCCGCGCATCTGCTGCTGGCGCTGCTCGCGGGCGAGGACAACGCGAACATCACCGACCTGCTGGCCTCCGTCGAGGCCGACCAGGTGATCGTGCGCGACGGGACCGAGCGGCTCCTCGGCGCGCTGCCGAGTGTCACCGGGTCGACCGTCGCCCCGCCGCAGCCGAGCCGCGAACTGCTCGCCGTCCTCGCCGACGCCGACCAGCGCGCAAAGGAGCTCGGCGACGACTACCTCTCGACCGAGCACCTGCTGATCGCCATCGCGGCGAAGGGCGGCCGCGCCGGTGAGATCCTCGACGGGCAGGGTGCCGGCGCGAAGAAGCTGCTGGACGCATTCGAGAAGAGCAGGGGAGGGCGCCGGGTGACCACTCCCGACCCCGAGGGTCAGTACAAGGCGCTGGAGAAGTTCGGCACCGACTTCACGGCCGCCGCACGCGAGGGCAAGCTCGACCCGGTCATCGGCCGGGACCAGGAGATCCGCCGCGTCGTCCAGGTGCTGTCCCGCCGTACGAAGAACAACCCGGTGCTCATCGGCGAGCCCGGCGTCGGCAAGACGGCCGTCGTCGAGGGTCTCGCCCAGCGCATCGTCAAGGGCGACGTCCCGGAGTCCCTGAGGAACAAGCGGCTCGTCTCGCTGGACCTCGGCGCGATGGTCGCCGGCGCCAAGTACCGCGGCGAGTTCGAGGAACGCCTCAAGACCGTCCTCTCCGAGATCAAGGAGAGCGACGGCCAGATCATCACCTTCATCGACGAACTGCACACCGTCGTCGGCGCGGGCGCCGGGGGCGACTCCGCGATGGACGCCGGCAACATGCTGAAGCCGATGCTCGCCCGCGGCGAGCTGCGCATGGTCGGCGCCACCACGCTGGACGAGTACCGCGAGCGCATCGAGAAGGACCCCGCGCTGGAGCGCCGCTTCCAGCAGGTCCTGGTCGCCGAGCCGTCCGTCGAGGACACCATCGCGATCCTGCGGGGGCTCAAGGGGCGCTACGAGGCGCACCACAAGGTCCAGATCGCCGACTCCGCGCTCGTGGCCGCGGCGACGCTCTCCGACCGTTACATCACCTCCCGGTTCCTCCCCGACAAGGCCATCGACCTCGTCGACGAGGCGGCGTCGCGGCTGCGCATGGAGATCGACTCCTCCCCGCTGGAGATCGACGAGCTGCAGCGGTCCGTCGACCGTCTGCACATGGAGGAGCTGGCCCTCAGGAACGAGAGCGACCAGGGCTCCAAGCAGCGCCTGGAGAAGATCCGCCGCGACCTCGCCGACAAGGAGGAGGAACTGCGCGGTCTGACGGCCCGCTGGGAGAAGGAGAAGCAGGGCCTCAACCGCGTGGGTGAGCTCAAGGAGCGCCTGGACGAACTGCGCGGCCAGGCCGAGCGCGCCCAGCGCGACGGCGACTTCGACACCGCCTCCAAGCTGCTGTACGGGGAGATCCCCGGCCTGGAGCGGGAGCTGGCGGAAGCCGACGAGGCCGAGCAGGAGGCCGCCGTCGACACCATGGTCAAGGAGGAGGTCGGCCCGGACGACATCGCCGACGTCGTCGGCGCCTGGACCGGCATCCCGGCCGGACGCCTCCTGGAGGGCGAGACCCAGAAGCTGCTGCGCATGGAGTCCGAGCTGGGCAGGCGCCTCATCGGCCAGACCGAGGCCGTGCGCTCCGTGTCGGACGCGGTGCGCCGCACCCGCGCGGGGATCGCCGATCCCGACCGGCCGACCGGTTCGTTCCTCTTCCTCGGCCCGACGGGTGTGGGCAAGACGGAGCTGGCCAAGGCGCTCGCGGACTTCCTGTTCGACGACGAGCGGGCCATGATCCGGATCGACATGAGCGAGTACGGCGAGAAGCACAGCGTCGCCAGGCTCGTCGGCGCCCCGCCCGGCTACGTGGGCTACGAGGAGGGCGGCCAGCTCACGGAGGCGGTACGCCGCCGCCCGTACAGCGTCGTGCTGCTGGACGAGGTCGAGAAGGCCCACCCCGAGGTGTTCGACGTCCTGCTCCAGGTGCTCGACGACGGACGGCTCACCGACGGCCAGGGCCGGACGGTGGACTTCCGCAACACCATCCTGATCCTGACGTCCAACCTCGGCAGCCAGTACCTGGTCGACCCGTCGTCCGGGCCCGAGGAGAAGGAGGCCCGGGTCCTGGAGGTCGTGCGGGCCTCGTTCAAGCCGGAGTTCCTCAACCGCCTCGACGACCTGGTCGTCTTCTCCGCGCTGTCCGGCGACGAGCTGGCGCACATCGCGGGCCTCCAGGTGGCCCGGCTCGCCGCCCGGCTGGCGGACCGCCGGATCGAGCTCGACGTCTCCCCGGAGGCCCTGGCCTGGCTGGCCGAGGAGGGCAACGACCCGGCGTACGGTGCCCGGCCGCTGCGCCGCCTGATCCAGACGGCGATCGGCGACCGGCTCGCGAAGGAGATCCTGGCGGGCGAGGTCGAGGACGGCGACACGGTCCGGGTGGACCGGGCGGGCGACGGCCTGGTCGTGGGAACCGCCACCGCCGCCAAGACGCTCTAGACGCCCTCGTGTCCCCGGCCTGCGGACTTCACGTCCCCGGCCGGGGACACACGTGTGTGCGGCCCCGTCCGCATTTATGCGTGCATCGGCCATGCGCCTTCCGTCGGGATGGCCCATGAAATCGAGCCGAAATTTTACTTTTCGTGGCCGAATGGTGGGCGGTGTCCTTCGCGTCACCGGTTTTTGTACCCCGCCGGTACATATTGTCACCCTCTATCGCAGCCGGGATCCGATGAGAGCGGCGTGCTGCGTCCGGCGCGATATCGGGGCACTCCGGACCCTTTTCTCCGTTGTCGGTCGGAGCGGTTCCGAATTCGGGAAACGGTAAGGTACGCGCATGACGGAGCGGATACCTGGCGATATCGGTGCGGAGTCGAAGGATTTCGGAAGCGGCGGTCTCATTCGCCTCAGCGAATTTCGTTTGCTGTGGGCGGCATATGCGCAATCGGTCCTGGGTGACCAGTTGGCACGGGTCGCGCTGTCGCTGCTGGTCTTCGAACGCACCGAGTCGGCCGGCTGGACGGCGGCGACCTACGCCCTCACGACCCTGCCCGCCCTGCTGTCCGGGGTGCTCCTGACCGGTCTGGCCGACCGGTTCCCCCGGCGCACGGTCATGGTCGGCTGCGATCTCGTGCGCGCCGTACTCGTCGGCCTGATGGCCCTGCCCGGTACGCCGCTGCCGCTGCTGGCCGGGCTGCTGGTGCTGGCGCAGCTCTGCGAGGCCCCGTTCGGCGCCTCGCAGGGCGCGCTCATGCCGGCCGTCCTCGGCGACCGCCTCTACGAACGCGGCCAGCGGGTCATCGTCATCACCCACCAGGCCGGGCAGCTGGTCGGCTTCGCCGCGGGCGGCGTGCTGGTCGTGTGGCTGGGCAGCCACCTCTCGCTGGGCCTGAACGCGGCCACGTTCCTGATCTCGGCCGTCCTGATCCGGCTGGGCGTCAAGGCGCGGCCGGTGGACGCGGAAGCCGGCGCGCGGCCGCAGCGGATGCACCTCCAGGTCCGCGCCGCGGCGGCCCTGATCTGGTCGGACCCGCGGCTGCGGTCGCTGGTCGCGCTCGGCTGGCTCGCCGGGTTCATCGTGCTGCCGGAGGGGCTTGCCGCACCGTTCGCCGAGGAGGCGGGCGGAAGTGCCGCCTCGGTGGGGCTCCTGCTCGCCGCGCACCCCGCGGGCATGGTCCTGGGTGCCGCACTGCTGGGACGGGCGGCCGTGGGCGCGGAGCGCCGGCGGCGGCTGCTCGGGCCGCTGGCGATCGGCGCGAACCTCCCGCTGCTCGTCTACTGGGCCGGCCCCGGTGTCGCGGTCGCCCTGCTGGTGCTGCTGGTGTCGGGCATCTGCTCGGCCTACCAGATCACCGCGGGGGCGACGTTCGTGATGCTGACCCCGGCCGGTCAGCGGGGTCAGGCGCTCGGACTGGCCAGGTCGGGACTGACCGCCATGCAGGGGATCGGGGTCGCCGCCGGAGGCCTGGTGACGGAGCTGTCCGGGTCGTCGGCCAGGACCATCGGCGGGGCGGGGCTCGTCGGGACGGTCTGCGCGGTCGTGGTCGCGGTCGCGTGGGCGCGCGCCAGGGAGGCGAGTGCGGGGACGATTCCCCTGAGCGCGTAGGACTGCGGGCCTCGATCGCGGCTAGGGTCGAAGGCAGGCAAACACGTGCGATCCACAGGAGTACCCAGCGATGTCTATCGACCCGTCCTCGATCCCCAACTTCGGGGGCCAGCCCGAACCCCAGGAGTCCGGCCCCGAGGGCCCGGTGGTCCCGGACCAGGACCTCGTCAAGCAGCTTCTCGAGCAGATGGAGCTGAAGTACGTCGTCGACGACGAGGGTGACCTCGCCGCGCCGTGGGAGGAGTTCCGCACGTACTTCATGTTCCGCGGCGAGGACGAGCAGCAGGTCTTCTCGGTGCGGACGTTCTACGACCGTCCGCACGCCCTGGACCAGCGTCCCGTCCTCCTCGACGCGATCGACGACTGGAACCGCCGCACCCTGTGGCCCAAGGTCTACACCCACGCCCACGAGGGCGAGGAGGGTGTCGCCGGTTCCGTGCGGCTGATCGGTGAGGCGCAGATGCTCATCGGCACCGGTGTCAGCCTGGAGCACTTCGTCTCCTCGACGGTCAGCTGGGTGCGCGCCTCGATCGAGTTCGACAAGTGGCTCGTCGAGCACCTGGGCCTGGAGCCCGCCGAGAAGAAGGACGGCGCCGAGGGCACGGAGTCCACGGAGGCCTGATCCCGTCCCCGCGGAGGCCCGGACCGGGGTGCGGCGGTACGGCCGCCGCCCCGGGCCGGGCCTTCGCCGTTCCTCAGGCCGCCCTGAGGCCCTTGAGCCGGGACACGGCGTCCTCCAGTACCTCCGTGCGCTTGCAGAACGCGAAGCGGACGAAGTGCGCCCCCTGTTCACGGTGGTCGTAGAAGACGGCGTTCGGGACGGCCACGACACCGCAGCGCCCGGGCAGCGCCCGGCAGAACGCGAAGCCGTCGCTCTCGCCGAGCGGGCGGATGTCGGTGGTGACGAAGTAGGTCCCGGCGGGCCTGTAGACCTCGAAGCCGGCCTCGGCGAGGCCGGTGCTCAGCAGGTCCCGCTTGGCACGCAGATCCTCGCGCAGCCCCTCGAAGTAGCTGTCGGGCAGCCGCAGCGCCTCGGCGACGGCGTACTGGAACGGCCCGCCGGAGACGAAGGTCAGGAACTGCTTGGCGGAGCGGACGGCGGCGACCAGCTCCGGGCTCGCGGTGATCCAGCCGATCTTCCAGCCGGTCAGCGCGAACGTCTTGCCCGCGCTGCTGACGGTCACCGTGCGCTCGCGCATGCCGGGGAACGACGCGAGGGGGATGTGCTCGCCCTCGAAGACGAGGTGCTCGTAGACCTCGTCGGTGACGACGAGGAGGTCCCGCTCGCAGGCGAGGGCGGCCACGGCGGCGAGTTCCTCACGGGTGAGGACGGTTCCGGTGGGGTTGTGCGGGGTGTTGAGCAGGATCAGCCGCGTACGGGGTGTCACGGCCGCCCGGAGCTCGTCGAGGTCGAGCCGGTAGGCGCCTTCGTGGGGCCGGAGCGTGACGGGGACGCGGGTCCCGCCCGCCAGGGCGATGCAGGCCGCGTACGAGTCGTAGTACGGCTCCAGGGCGATGACCTCGTCGCCCGGCTCCAGGAGGGCCAGCAGCGAGGCGGCGACCGCCTCGGTGGCGCCCGTGGTCACCAGCACCTCGGCGTCGGGGTCGTAGGCCAGCCCGTAGTACCGCTGCTGGTGCTCCGCGACCGCGTTGCGCAGCTCGGGGACGCCGACGCCCGGCGGGTACTGGTTGCCGTGGCCGGAGCGTACGGCCCGGACGGCGGCCTCGCGGACCGCCTCGGGGCCGTCGGTGTCGGGGAAGCCCTGGCCGAGATTGATCGATCCGGTCCGTACGGCCAGCGCCGACATCTCGGCGAAGATCGTCGTGCCGAACTCGGCGAGGCGGCGGTTGAGCAGCGGTCGTCCCTGTGTCATGGACGCCATCCTGTGCCGAAGCTCTGGAGTTGCTCAAGTCCGCTTTGGGGCGCGCGGCGTACGGGAATCCAGCGGGCAGTCGAGAAGCGGGGACCTCGCTTCGGGGGACAGAAGGATGTGAGGTCGGTGGAGTTGTTCGTCTTCATCGTGTTCCTGGCGGTCGTGGTGGTGGGGATCGTGGCGCTCGCCTCCGGGTCGGGTGGCCGGAAGAAGCCGCTGGCGGGCCGTGCCGGGCGCAAGGGCAGGAAGGGTTCCGGGTACGGCGGCGACGGCGGGTCCTCCGGCAGCTGGTGGGCCGGGGACAGCGGCGGCGGCCACTCGTGCGGCGGCCATTCCGGAGGGCACTCCTGCGGAGGGGGCGGTGGCTGCGGGGGCGGAGGTGGTGGCTGCGGCGGTGGTGGCAACTGAGACGGCCCCGCCGGCCCCGGGCGGGGGACGGGGCCGGTGAGCCGAGGTGCCCGGCGGGTGAACTCCCGCTGGGCACCTTTTGGTTGGGGCCGCGGGGAACACCTGAACCGTGCTGCCCCCTGAGGGATGGAAAGCACGGCAAGTTGGGTAAAAGCGCTGTGAGCGCGACGTACTTCGTGATTGCATCGATGTAGAGAACATTCAGCCATCGGACCCGAGTCGGGCCGGGCTTCCCCTCCCCCCACGTGCACCGCACCGGGGTACCCCTGTCCACGTGTCCCTGTGTGTTTTGCGGAGCCGATCCATGCTCACCAGCCTCCAGACCGCCTACTCCGACACCCGTGCCGCCGACCTGGCCTGGACGCTCGGCCGGGAGCCGCTGCCCGCCCTCGCCGTGCTGGACCTCGAACTGGGGGGCGCGAAGGTGCAGATGAGGCTCCTCGGCGCGTCCCACCAGGTGCTGCTGGAGGAGGAGCGCCGCACCTGCTCCGAGACGGTGGCGTGTCTGCCGGGCAGCAGCGCGCCCCTCCCGCTGGGCGTCGCCGAGCGCATGGGCGACTGGGAGTACGAGTTCGCGGCGCGCGTCGAGACGCTCTCCGAGGGCTCGTTCGCGGGGCGTGCGCAGGAGCTGCTCGCGCTGGTCGCCGATCATCCGCACGGACTGGCGGGGACGTTCCCCGGCAGCCCGTACGCGTTCACCGCCATGCTCGCGCAGCGGACCCGGGGGCAGGTGCACTGGCGGACCTGGCACGCCTATCCGCAGGAGGGCCAGCTCGTGGTGACCCGGACGCGGGTGGGCGCGCGGGTCGGGGCGTCCGTTTCGTGAGGGGGCGCGGAGCGAGGCGCCCGTGTCGCGGAGGGGGTGCGCGGTCCGGTGCGCGGCCCGCCGGACGTACGTCACTTACACCCGTGTGGGTGACAAGCGGCGACCTTTCCGTCACGTAGCGTTCGTTTCATGATCGACCAGCAGACGCCACTGCGCAGCGGTGCGCCGGGGCTTCCCGTACGGCCGAGGACCGGGCGGTTCCTCGTGCTGTCCGTGGTCTTCGTCTGCGCGGCCTGCGGCCTCGTGTACGAGCTGGAACTGGTCGCGCTGGCCTCGTATCTGATCGGCGACTCGGTCGAGCAGGCCTCCATCGTGCTCTCGGTGATGGTGTTCGCCATGGGCATCGGATCGCTCCTCGCGAAACGTTTACGCACGTGCGCCGCCGTCGGCTTCGGACTGATCGAAGCGGCTCTCGCGCTGGTCGGCGGCAGTTCGGCGCTCGTCCTCTACGCCTCCTTCGCCTGGCTCGGGGAGTCGCGCTACGCCCTGGTGGGCTTCTCGCTCGCGATCGGGACCCTCATCGGCGCGGAGATCCCGCTGCTGATGACGCTGATCCAGCGGGTCGACCGGCAGGACGCGGGCGGCGCCGTCGCGGACCTCTTCGCCGCCGACTACGTGGGCGCGCTGGTCGGCGGACTCGCCTTCCCCTTCCTGCTGCTCCCGATGATGGGGCAGCTCACCGGGGCGCTGTTCACCGGAGCGGTCAACGCGGCGGCGGGCGGTGCGCTGGTGCTCTGGGTCTTCCGGCACGACCTCGGCGCACGGTCGCGCCGGCTGCTCGTCGTCGTCAACGTCGTGGTGATCGCTCTGCTCGCCACGGCGACGGTCCTCGCCGACGACTTCGAACGGGCGGCGCGGCGCGCGGTGTACGGGGACGGGGTGCGGATCGCCGTGCGGACGGGGGTCCAGGAGGTCGTCCTCACCGGCGCGGACCGAGGCTCGCTGGATCTCTACCTCGACGGCCGTCTGCGCGTCAGCTCGCGCGACGACCGGCGCTACCACGAGGCGCTGGTGCACCCGGCGATGAACGGGCCCCACGGCCGGGTACTGATCCTCGGCGGAGGGGACGGGCTCGCCGCGCGTGAGGTGCTGCGCTACCCGGACGTCGCGTCGGTCGCGGTGGTCGATCCGGATCCGGCCGTCACCCGGTTGGCCCGTACGGACCGCGCACTCGCCGGACTGAACGGGCACGCGTTCGAGGACCCGAGGCTCACGGCGGTCACCGGTGACGCTTTCACCTGGCTGCGGGCCACCGGCGAACGCTACGACGTCGTGATCTCGGACCTCCCCGACCCGGGGATCACCGCCAGCACGAAGCTCTACTCGGCGGAGTTCTACGGGCTGGTCGGTGAGGCTCTGGCACCGGGCGGGCGGCTGGTGGTGCACACGGGGCGGGTGGGCAGCAGGCCCTCGACGTTCCGCACCGTGGAGGCGTCGGTGCGCGCGGGCGGCCTGACGACCCGGCCGTATCTCGTGGCGGGACGGGGCGAGGGCTCCGCGAGCGGGCCGGACCGGGCCGCGGGTGGTGCGCGGGCCCCGAAGGACTGGGGTTTCGTGCTGGCGGCGGCCCGCGAGGTCGGGCCGCTCGGTCTCGACCCCGGGGCG
Organism: Streptomyces sp. NBC_00178; assembly: GCF_036206005.1. NCBI lineage: Bacteria > Bacillati > Actinomycetota > Actinomycetes > Kitasatosporales > Streptomycetaceae > Streptomyces > Streptomyces sp. NBC_00178. The sequence goes on along the minus strand of NZ_CP108143.1, from coordinate 3,558,659 downwards.
CCCGCGCTGAGGACGCTGGGGGCGCGGGAGCTGGCCGAGGCCGGGCGGTCGGCCGAGTGCGCCCGGCGGGGTCCGGAACGGCCGTCGACGCTGGTGCACCCGCGGTACTGGGAGGAGCCGTGAACGCGGTGCGACGACGCGTCCGGGCACGGTGCGCGGGGCGAGGAAGCGCTGACGGGACGGCCACGGCTGAGTAGGCTCGGGCGGTATGGAGCATGAGGTGTTCGTTCCGGTTCCGGTCGCGTCCCTTCGGCGGACGCTGGCCGATGCCGCCCGCGTCGCGCGCTGCGTGCCGGGACTCCAGCAGGATGCCGACGCGGCGGCGGGACCGCTCGCGGGACGGCTGAAGTTCCGTGCCGGTGGCCACACCATCACCTATCGCGGGGCCCTGACCCTGCGGGTCCCCGAGGACGGGGACACCTTCTCCGTGACGGGAAAGGGTGTGGAGGCCCGGGGGGCGGGCTCCGCCGAGCTGACCCTGACCATCGCCCTCGCGGAGTCGGACGGCGGCACGACCGTCACCTACTCCGGAAGCGCGAGCGGTGACGGCCGCATCGTGGACCTGGACGATGCGGGTGCGGTCGCGGCGGCGCAGCGGCTGCTGGACCGGTTCACGCAGCAGCTGGTGACGGAGACGCTGGCCGCGCGGGACGGTGCGCCGGTGGGGGAGGAACCGCCGTCCGCGGGCGCGGCGACGGGGACAGGGGCGTCCGAGGGATCGGTGGACGCTTCCGACGACAAGACCCCCGACGACGAGACGCCCGACGACGAGACCTCCGGCGACAGGACCTCCGGCCAGGCGGTCCCCGACGAGGCGACTCCCGACGAGGCGACCCCCGACGGGACGGCGTCCGACGGGCAGGAGTCCGGCAAGCCGTCACCCGCGGAGCCGCAGGGCGGTGAGCCGTCGCCGCCGGAGCCGCCGTCCATCGACGGGGAGTCCCTGTTCGACACGCCCGTGCCACCACCGTCGCTCGACCCGTCCGCGGAACTGGAGTTCACCGTGCCCGACGAGCCGCCCGCCGAGGCCGCACACGCCCGCCGCACCATGATCGGCCGCAGTACCGAGGAGGTCGACCACGCCCCGCCGCGCGGCCGGTACGCCCCGGTCCCCTCGCCCGAGGCGGGAGCCGTCGGCATCACGCTGCGCTGGGCGGCGCCCGCGGCCGCGCTCGCGATCGCCTCGGCGGTGGTGGTCGGAAGGGCGCTGCGGCGGCGCAGGCCGTAGACCCCGCCGCCGCGGGTCGCGCCCGCGCGCCCGGCCCGCCCCGATGCGGGCCGAAGACGCTGACGGCGGTGCGGCGCCAGTAGTGTCGGGGCGTGAGCGATGTTGGGAAGAACGTCCGGCTGACCGCCGGCGACGCCGAGTTGACCGTCGACCCCGTCCATGGCTGCCGGATCAGCAGCCTGCGGATCGGAGGCACCGAACTGCTGCGCCAGGGCGAGCGGTACGGCTGCTTCCCCATGGTGCCCTGGTGCGGACGCACCAGGGAGGGCCTGTTCCGCAGTGGTGGCGAGCTCCACCAGCTGCCCCTGAACTCCCCGCCGCACGCCATTCACGGCACGGGGCGCGACACCGAGTGGAAGCGCGCCCGCCAGGACGAGTCCGAGGCGGCCTTCTTCTACGATCTGGCCGACCCGTGGCCGTACCGGGGCAGGGTGACGCAGACGTTCGGGCTGACCGAGGACTCGCTGATGCTGAGCCTCGGCATCGAGACCTACGGGGACTCGTTCCCCGCCCAGGCCGGGTGGCACCCCTGGTTCCGCCGGAACACCGGGGGCCAGGACGTGCGGGTCGATTTCGACGCCGCCTGGCAGGAGGAGCGCGGCGACGACCACCTGCCGACAGGGCGCCGGATCGACCCCCGGCCCGGCCCCTGGGACGACTGCTTCGGGATGCCCGACGGGGTCGACGTGAAGCTCACCTGGCCCGGAGAGCTGGAGCTGACGGTCACGAGCCGGGACGAGTGGGTGGTGATCTACGACGAGCAGGCCGAGGCGGTCTGTGTGGAGCCGCAGTCCGGGCCGCCGAACGGGCTGAACACGGCGCCCCGGCTCGTCACTCCGATCGAGCCGCTGGAGATCACGACCACCTGGAACTGGGCCCGGCTCTGAGCGCGTACGGCAGCGCTTACCCTCGTTGACATGACTGACGTACGCGCTGAGCTGCTCCAGCAGATCAAGGACAAGGCCGTGGTGCACGGCAAGGTGACCCTCTCCTCGGGGCTGGAAGCCGACTGGTACATCGACCTGCGCCGGATCACGCTGGACGGCACGGCCGCGCCGCTGGTCGGCCGGATGATGCTCGACGCGACCGCCGAACTCGACTACGACTGCGTCGGCGGGCTGACGCTGGGCGCCGACCCGGTGGCCACCTCGATGCTGCACGCCTCGGCGGCGCGCGGGGAGAGCCTGGACGCGTTCGTCGTCCGCAAGGCGCAGAAGGCCCACGGGATGCAGCGCCGGATCGAGGGCACGGACGTCAAGGGCCGCCGCTGCCTCGTCGTCGAGGACACGTCGACGACCGGAGGCTCGCCGCTCACCGCCGTCGAGGCGGTCCGTGAGGCCGGCGGCGAGGTCGTGGCCGTGGCCACGATCGTGGAGCGGGGTGCCGCTCCGGCGATCGCCGAGGCCGGCCTGCCGTACGTCAGCGTCTACTCGGTGGCGGACCTCGACCTGTCCTGACCTGCTGATTCTTCGCCGGGCGCCCCGTTTCACGTGAAACGGGGCGCCCTGTCCGACGGGCAGGGTGGAGCCGGAGCGAGAGTCTGGGAAGATGGGGGCGACGATGACGTCGCCCCCAGGTCAGGGACCAAGCACTGCACACCCGCACATCCCAAGGAGCGGACAGATGCCCATCGCAACCCCCGAGGTCTACGCCGAGATGCTCGACCGGGCGAAGGCAGGCAAGTTCGCCTACCCGGCCATCAATGTGACGTCGACCCAGACCCTGCACGCTGCGCTGCGCGGCTTCGCGGAGGCGGAGAGCGACGGCATCGTCCAGATCTCCACCGGTGGTGCCGAATTCCTGGGCGGCCAGTACAACAAGGACATGGTGACGGGCGCGGTGGCCCTCGCCGAGTTCGCGCACATCGTCGCCGCCAAGTACGACATCACCGTCGCGCTGCACACCGACCACTGCCCCAAGGACAAGCTGGACGGGTACGTGCGGCCCCTGCTCGACGTCTCCGCCGAGCGCGTCGCCAAGGGTCTGAACCCGCTGTTCCAGTCCCACATGTGGGACGGCTCGGCCGAGACCCTCGCCGACAACCTGGCCATCGGCCAGGAGCTGCTGGCCAAGGCCGCCGCCGCCAAGATCATCCTTGAGGTCGAGATCACTCCGACCGGTGGCGAGGAGGACGGCGTCACGCACGAGATCAACGACGAGCTCTACACGACGGTCGACGACGCGCTGCGCACGGCCGAGGCGCTCGGCCTGGGCGAGAAGGGCCGCTACCTGCTGGCCGCGTCCTTCGGCAACGTCCACGGCGTCTACAAGCCGGGCAACGTCGTCCTGCGCCCCGAGCTCCTCAAGGACCTCCAGGTGGGTGTCTCCTCGAAGTACGGGAAGCCCGCCGGCAGCCAGCCGTTCGACTTCGTCTTCCACGGCGGTTCGGGCTCCACGGCCGAGGAGATCGCCACCGCGCTGGAGAACGGCGTCGTGAAGATGAACCTCGACACCGACACCCAGTACGCCTTCACCCGTCCGATCGTGGACCACATGTTCAGCAACTACGACGGTGTGCTGAAGGTCGACGGCGAGGTCGGCAACAAGAAGGTCTACGACCCGCGCAGCTGGGGCAAGTCCGCCGAGGCGGGCATGGCCGTGCGCGTCACGGAGGCCTGCTCCAACCTGCGTTCCGCCGGCACCAAGCTGAAGTAAGTACGTCTCGGACGTACGGGCGGGCCCGGTCACCCTTCGGGGGGCCGGGCCCGCCCCGTGTCCGAAGGATGGAGACCCCCTGTGACCGCGCCTGCGCGCTACGACTTCGACACCGTCATCGACCGCCGGGGCACCTGGTGCGTCCAATGGGACGGGGTCGCCGAGCGGTTCGGGGTGGACGGGCTGCTGCCGTTCACCATCTCCGACATGGACTTCGAGACCGCGCCCGAGGTGCTGGCCGCCCTGCGCGCCCGCCTCGACCACGGCGTTCTCGGCTACACCACGTGGCAGCAGGACGACTTCAGGTCGGCCGTCGCGCACTGGCACGCGACCCGGTACGGCGCCGAGATCGACACCGGCCGGCTGGTCTACGGCCCGTCCGTGCTCAACCAGTTCTCCCAGCTGCTGCAGATGTGGACGGCCGAGGGCGACGGCGTGGTCGCCCACACTCCGACGTACGACGGCTTCCGCAAGGCGATCACCGGGCTCGGGCGGGAGCTGCGGGGGGTGCCCGTCGGGGACGTGGACGCCCTGGAGCGTGAGCTGGCGCGGGAGGACGCCAGGGTCCTGGTGCTCTGCTCGCCCCACAACCCGACGGGGCGGGTGTGGACGGAGGCCGAGCTGCGCGAGATGACGGTGCTGGCCCGCAGGCACGGGGTCGCGGTCATCAGCGACGAGATCCACGCCGACTTCGTGCACGAGGGGCATGTGCACGTGCCGTACTCGCGTGTCGCGGACGACTTCGCGGCGGAGGGCGCCGGGGAGGGCCGGTGGGCGGTCATCACCTCCGCGTCGAAGTCCTTCAACTTCCCGGCGCTGTCCGGTTCGTACGGCCTGATCGGCGACCCCGCCGACCGGGAGGAGTACCTGCGCCGCATGGAGACGGGCGAAGGTCTCGCCTCCCCGGCCGTGCTGGCGCTGACCGCGCACATAGCGGCGTACCGGCAGGGGGCGGACTGGCTGGACGCGCTGCGCGCCTACGTCGCGGACAACCTCGCCCTGGTCGCGGAGCGGCTGAACGCGGCGTACCCCGAACTGGCGTGGGAGCCCCCGCAGGCGGGCTACCTCGCGTGGGTGGATCTGCGCCCGCTGGGCGTGGACGACGACGCGCTGCAACGGGTCCTGATCGAGCGGGAGAAGGTCGCGATCATGCCGGGCGCGGTGTACGGGGCGCCCGGCTTCCTGCGCCTGAACGTGGGATGCGCCCGGAGCAAGGTCGAGGCAGGGGTGTCGGCACTGGTGCGGGGTATCGCGGCGGTGCGGTGAGCCGGGATTCCCGGATCCTCGGATTCCGGCAACCCCGGGGCGTCTGAGAGACCGGACGGGCGGGCACCGGTTCTCGTGCGCCCCGGGGGACGGTGTGAAGGTCCTGGGACCGGGCGCGCCCGGCGGTGTCGCGGTGGCTCTCGGAGGGTCGGAGCCGCGATGCTGCTGTCATGACTGATGCGGACGCCGACGGGATCCGGGTTGCCTCGCCCGTGGGGCGGTGGGTCGTGCTGACCACCGTGCTCGGTTCGAGCATGGCCCTGCTCGACTCCACGGTCGTGAACGTGGCCCTGCCGCACATCGGCGAGGACCTGGGCTCCGACCTGGCCGGCCTGCAGTGGACCGTCAACGCCTACACGCTCACCCTCGCCGGGCTGATCCTGCTCGGGGGCGCGCTGGGGGACCGGTTCGGGCGGCGGCGGGTGTTCGTCATCGGGGTGATCTGGTTCGCCGCGGCCTCGCTGCTGTGCGGGATCGCGCCGAACGCGCCCATGCTGATCCTGGCGCGGGCACTGCAGGGCGTCGGGGGCGCGCTGCTGACGCCGGGGTCGCTGGCGATCATCCAGGCGAGTTTCCACCCGGACGACCGGGCCCGTGCCGTGGGCCTCTGGTCCGGGCTCGGCGGGGTCGGGGCCGCGGTCGGGCCGTTCCTCGGCGGGTGGCTGGTGGACGGACCGGGGTGGCGGTGGATCTTCCTGATCAACCTGCCGCTCGCCGCTGTCTGCGTGCCCGTCGCGCTGCGGCACGTGCCGGAGTCCCGGGACCCGCGCGCGCACGGCCGCTTCGACGTGCTCGGGGCCGCGCTGGCCGCACTCGCGCTCGCGCTGATCACCTACGCGCTGATCGAGGTCCCGGGGCAGGGCGCCTCCGCCCAGGTCGTCGGAGGGGCGGTCGCCGGTGTGGTCCTGGCGGCGGCCTTCGTCCGCGTGGAGCGGCACCGCGCCGACCCCATGGTCCCGCCGTCGATCTTCGCGTCCCGGCAGTTCACGTCCGTCAACGTCGTCACGGTCTGCGTGTACGCCGCCCTCGGAGGGTTCTTCTTCCTGTCGGCCATCCAGCTCCAGGTGGTGGCCGGCTACTCGGCGCTCGAAGCGGGGGCCGCGCTCCTGCCCACGACGGTGCTGATGCTGCTGTTCTCGGCGTCCTCCGGGGAGATCGGCCGGCGCATCGGGCCCAGGATCCCGCTCACCGTCGGTTCCCTGCTGGCGGCCGCCGGCATGCTCCTGATGCTGCGGGTCGGACCCGGGGCCTCGTACCCGCTGGACGTCCTGCCCGCCGTGCTGGTGCTGGGCGTCGGCCTGGTCTCCCTCGTGGCGCCGCTCACCGCCAGTGTGCTGGCCGCCGTGGACACCGGCCGGGCCGGTCTCGCCAGCGGGGTCAACAACGCCGCCGCGCGGGCCGCGGGGCTCATCGCCGTCGCCGCGCTGCCCCTGCTGGCGGGGATGAGCCCGGACGCGTACCGGGAGGCGGGCGAGTTCGCCTCGACGTTCCGGCGGGCGATGCCGATCTGCGCGGGGCTCCTCGTGGCAGGTGCGGCGGTCGCCTGGTGGTCGCTGCGGAAGGTCGCGACGCCGGGGCCCGAGCAGCAGCCGGCGTGCACGATGCACTGCGGTGTCGTGGCCCCGCCCTTGGAGCCGGAACCGGAATCCAGGCACACTTGAGCCATGTCGATCCACGAGAACCTGCTCGGGGGCCCCGCCCCGACCCATCTGCCCGACGACCCGGAGCCGCGCGAGCTGCTCGCGGGCGGCGCGGCACCCGCCGACGTCGCCGCCAAGTACCCCAAGTCGTCGCTTGCCTGGGCACAGCTCGCCGACGAGGCGTTCGAAGGCGGCCGGGTCGTCGAGTCCTACGCGTACGCCCGCACCGGCTACCACCGCGGCCTCGACGCGCTGCGCAGGGCCGGCTGGAAGGGGCACGGCCCCGTCCCCTTCGAGCACGAGCCGAACCGCGGCTTCCTGCGGGCCCTGCACGCCCTCGCGCGCGCCGCGCAGGCGATCGGTGAGCAGGACGAGTACGAGCGCTGCTCGACGTTCCTGCGCGACTCCTCGCAGACGGCGGCGGACATCCTGAGCTGAGGCTCCTGGATCCCGGGTCCCGCGGGCGGCCGGCCCGCGGGACCCGGCAGGTCCCCCGGAAGGCCGTTAGGATGCCGAACAGGGGACCGGAGCTCCATCACCTCGAAGGAAGGGGCGGACCGCTACCCGGAAGCTCGTGTCGAGGAGACAGAAATGTCGGCGAACCACCCCGACCCGGAAGCCACCGGTGCGGACACCCCGCACCTGGACTTCGCGGGAACGACTCCGTACGAGGACTATGTCCAGGCGGATGTCCTGACCCACCTCCAGCACCTGCGCTCGGACGATCCCGGCGAGATGGTCTTCCTGGTCACCACCCAGGTCATGGAGCTGTGGTTCACGGTCATCGTCCACGAGTGGGAGACCGCGGCGCACGCCCTGCGCGAGGACCGCATACCGGTCGCCCGCGACGCGCTGAAGCGCTCACTGCGGGAACTGGAGGCGCTGAACGCCTCCTGGAAGCCCCTGGCCGGTCTCACCCCGGCCCAGTTCAACTCCTACCGCGGCTCGCTCGGCGAGGGCTCCGGCTTCCAGTCGGCGATGTACCGCCGGATGGAGTTCCTGCTCGGTGACAAGTCCGCGTCCATGCTCGTGCCGCACCGGGGCGCGCCCCGTGTCCACGCCGAGCTGGAGAAGGCGCTCCACCAGCCCGGCCTGTACGACGAGACGCTCGCCCTGCTCGCCAGGCGCGGCTACGCCGTCCCGCGGTCGGTGCTCGAACGCGACCTCTCGCAGAGGTACGAGCCCTCCGCCGCGGTTGAGGCGGCCTGGGCGGAGATCTACGCGAATCCCGACCAGAACGACGAGCTCGTACGGCTCGGCGAGGTCCTGACCGACGTCGGCGAGCTGGTCTGGCGCTGGCGGAACGACCACCTCACCGCCACCCGGAGGGCCATGGGCTCGAAGACCGGGACGGGCGGCTCGGCCGGTGTCGCCTGGCTGGAGAAGCGCGCGACGAAGAACGTGTTCCCCGAGCTCTGGACGGCCCGCAGCCATGTCTGACTTCAAGGAGCGCGCCGAGGCGCTCGACGCCGCCGACGCGCTGGCCCCGCTGCGCGACCTCTTCGTCCTCGACGACACCGTCTACCTCGACGGCAACTCGCTGGGCGCGCTGCCCCGCCACGTGCCCGGGCGCGTCCAGGACGTCATCACCCGCGAGTGGGGCTCCCTGCGCATCCGCTCCTGGACGGAGAGCGGCTGGTGGACCGCGCCGGAGCGGATCGGCGACCGGATCGCCCCGCTCGTCGGCGCCGCCGCAGGACAGGTCGTGGTGGGCGACTCGACCAGCGTGAACGTCTTCAAGGCCGTCGTCGCCGCGAGCCGCCTCGCCTCCGAGGGCCGCGACGAGATCCTGGTCGACGCCACGACGTTCCCCTCGGACGGGTACATCGCCGAGTCGGCGGCCCGGATGACGGGCCACCGCATCGTGCCGGTCGCCCCGGCCGACGTGCGGGAGGCGCTGGGACCCCGCACCGCCGTCGTCCTGCTGAACCACGTCGACTACCGCACCGGCAGGCTCCACGACCTGCCCGGTCTGACCGCCGCGGTCCACGACGCCGGTGCGCTCGCCGTCTGGGACCTGTGCCACAGCGCCGGCGCCCTGCCCGTCGGCCTCGACGCGCACGGTGTGGACCTGGCCGTCGGCTGCACGTACAAGTACCTGAACGGCGGGCCGGGTTCGCCGGCCTTCCTGTACGTCGCCGAGCGCCACCAGACGGCCTTCGACTCGCCGCTGCCGGGCTGGACGTCGCACGCCGACCCGTTCGCGATGACGCCCGCCTACGAGCCCGCCGACGGTTCCGTGCGGGGCCGCGTCGGCACCCCGGACATCCTCTCCATGCTGGCGCTGGAGGCGTCGCTGGAGGTGTGGGAGGGCGTCACGGTGGAGGCCGTGAGGGCCAAGTCCCTGGCGCTGACGGACTTCTTCCTGGAGTGCGTCGCCGCCTACGTCCCCGAGGGCCGCGTCCGCTCCGCCACCCCCGAGTCCCACGCGGAGCGCGGCAGCCAGGTGTCGCTGCGGTGCGACGACGCCGAGGCCGTGATGCGGGTGCTCATCGAGCGCGGAGTGGTCGGCGACCTCCGCCGCCCGGACGTGCTGCGCTTCGGTTTCACCCCGCTGTACGTCGGCTTCGCGGACGCCGAGCGGGCGGCGCGGATCCTCGCCGAGGTGCTGGCGGTCTGAGCGTCCGCCGCAGCACCGTCCCGGACCCCCGGGACGGTGCTGCGGCGGGTCCCCGTACTGGTACCGTCCCCGCAGGTCAGTCCAGTTGGGCACAGGCGTAGGACGGTTGGAGCATCATGTCGGATTCTGCCGCGCGTGAACGGGACGCCGCCGAGGCCGAGTCGGCCTTCGGGCATCCGGCGGTCGCCCCCGACCGGACCGCGGCCTACGGCAGCCATCCGGACCAGGTGATCGACTTCTACGCCCCGCGCGACGGCCGGGAGGGCGCACCGCTCGTCGTCGTGCTGCACGGCGGGGCGTACCGCGCCCCGTACGACCGGCAGCACGTGTCGCCCTTCGCCGACTTCCTGGCCCGGCGCGGGTTCGCGGTGGCCAGCGTCGAGTACCGGCGCGGCGGCGGGATCCCCCGGCAGGGCGGGGACGCACCCGTGGCGGGACGCTGGCCCGAGACCTTCGACGACGTGGCCGCCGCGATGGACGCGCTGCCCGGGCTGACCGCCCGGGAGCTGCCCCAGGCCGATGTGCGCAGGACCGTGGTCACCGGGCACTCGGCGGGCGGGCAGCTGGCTCTCTGGGCCGCGGCCAGGCACGTGCTGCCGGAGGGCTCGCCGTGGCGGCTGCCCACGTCACCCCCGTTGCGCGGGGTGGTCGCGCTGGCGCCGATCGCCGACTTCGCGAGCGCCGTGGAGCTGGACGTGTGCTCCGGTGCGCTGCACCAGCTGCTGGGCGACGGCGGGGACTTCGAGACGCGGAGCGCGCACGTGGACCCCGCTCTGCTGCTGCCCACCGGCATCGCGACGACCGTCGTCCAGGGGGTGGAGGACACCACCGTCCCGGCGGCCGTCGGCGAGACCTTCGTGGACGCCGCGGCGAAGGCGGGCGAGGTGGTGGGGCTGACGCTGCTCGACGGTGTCGGGCACTTTCCGCTGATCGATCCGGCCGCGGACGCCTGCGCGGTGGTGGCCGAGGAGATCGCCCAGCTGGCCTGGTAGTACTTGCGACGGACGGCGAGGGATCCGCATCACTGCTGACGACCGCGGACCGGGCAGGCGCCTACCTTGGACGGGTGACCGAGACCAAGACGCGAAGCCCGGAGTACCGGCTGGCCGCAGGGGCGATAGGCGGCCTGCGGCAGGACCTGTTCCACAACGTGTTCGACTACCGGCCGCTGGGCCCCCTGGGGACGGGCGGCCCGGTGATCCGGCGGCTTCCGGCGACCGTCCGCGCGTGGGCGGTCTGGACGCCGCACGCGGTGATCGGGGCGGTCGCGCTGATCTCGCTGCTGGCCGGGGTCTTCGAGACGAACACCTACTCGCCCTTCGGGATCGCGACCGCCATCACCGCGTTCCTCCCCGCCGCCACCCTGCTGATGACGATGGCCCGCCCCGTCCTCGCGTTCTGGGTGTCGATCGCCTCGGCCCCGGTGATGGCCGTGGTCGGCAGCGGTGACTGGCCCTGGTCGCCGAACGCCTTCGCGTGCCACCTCGGCGTCCTGATCGTCGTCGCCGCCCGGACCCGGCCGCGCACGGCGGCCTGGATGTGGGTGATCACCCTCTTCGCCGGCTCCTTCATGGAGACCATCGGCCCCTGGAACCCCAGCTCCAGCAACGGCGCCATGGCCTTCACGTCCGCGATCGCCCTGCTCGTCGTGACGGTCGTGCAGACACGCCGCGAGGCGCAGCGCGAGGTCACCGTCCAGCGCACCGTCACCGCCGTCGAACGCGACCGGCGCACGCTCCTGGAAGAGCGCACGACCATCGCCCGCGAGCTGCACGACGTCGTCGCCCACCACATGTCCGTCGTGGCGATCCAGGCCGAGGCGGCCCCGTACCGGGTGGAGAATCCGCCGCCCGAGCTGGAGCAGGCGTTCGTCACGATCCGGGAGAACGCCGTCGCGGCCCTCACCGAGCTGCGCCGCGTCCTCGGCGTCGTACGGGCGGAGGACTACGAGGCGCCCGACGCCCCGCAGCCCACGCTCGCCGAGATCGACCGGCTGCTGGACAACGTCAGGGAGACCGGACTGGAGACGGAGAAGACGGTCACCGGCGCCGTGCGGGAGCTTCCGCAGGGGGTCGAGCTGTCGGCCTACCGGATCGTCCAGGAGGCGCTGAGCAACACGCTCCGGCACGCTCCGGGCGCCGCGGCGAAGGTCGAGATCGGTTACGTGCTCGGCGGGCTGGGCGTACGGGTCGTCAACGGTCCGGCGCGAGGGCTGGTCAAGCCCTCGCCCGGCGCCGGGCACGGGATCACCGGGATGCGGGAGCGGGTGGCGATGCTGAACGGCGAGATGACCGCGGGAGCGACGGGCGACGGCGGCTACGAGGTCGCCGTGTTCCTCCCCGTGCCGGTGGAGCACGACCGCGTCGGGTCCGGTGGGGCGGCATGAACGCCACACCCATCCGGGTACTGATCGTCGACGACCAGATGATGGTCCGCGAGGGCTTCTCCGTGCTCCTCAACGCGATGCCCGGCATCGAGGTCGTCGGCGAGGCCGTCGACGGCCGGCAGGCCGTCTCCCAGGTCGCGGCGCTCCGGCCCGACGTCGTGCTGATGGACATCCGCATGCCGGAGCTCAACGGCATCGAGGCGACCCGCGAGATCGTCGCCGCCGACGCGGACGCCAAGGTGCTCGTCCTGACCACGTTCGACCTGGACGAGTACGTCTACCAGGCGCTGCGCGCCGGAGCCTCGGGCTTCCTGCTGAAGGACGCCTCGGCCCGGCAGCTCGCCGACGGCGTGCGCGTGGTGGCGTCCGGCGAGGCGCTGCTCGCCCCGACCGTCACCCGACGGCTGATCACCGAGTTCTCGAAGATCGCGGAGGCGCCGAGACCTCCCGCCATGGCACGGATCGGGGACCTCACCGAGCGGGAGACGGAGGTGCTGGTGCTGATCGCCCAGGGGCTGTCGAACCTGGAGATCGCCTCGCACCTCGTCGTCGCCGAGTCGACGATCAAGACGCACGTCAGCCGCATCCTGGTGAAGCTGGGGCTGCGGGACCGGACCCAGGCAGCCGTGTTCGCGTACGAGGCGCGGCTGGTCACCCCCGGATAGCGTCGCCCCATGCACGTGTCCTTCGACCCCTGGTCCCCGGCGTTCGTCGCCGACCCGTACCCCGCCTACGCCGCGCTGCGCGCCACCGGCCGGGCGCACTACTTCGAGCCGACCGGACAGTGGCTCGTCCCGCACCACTCCGACGTCTCGGCGCTGCTGCGCGACCGGCGGCTGGGGCGGACCTACCTGCACCGCTTCAGCCACGACGAGTTCGGCGTCACCGCGCCACCGGCCGCCCACGAGCCGTTCCACACGCTCAACGGGAACGGGATCCTCGACCTGGAGGCCCCGGACCACACCCGGATCCGGCGGCTCGTCGCCAAGGCCTTCACGCCCCGCAGGGTCGAGGCGCTCGCCCCGACGGTGGAGCGGCTGGCCGCCGGACTCGTGGAGGACTTCGTGGCGGCCGGCGGCGGTGACCTCCTCGCGGAGGTCGCCGAACCGCTGCCGGTCGCCGTCATCGCCGAGATGCTCGGGGTGCCGGAGTCCGACCGGGGGCTGCTGCGGCCCTGGTCGGCGGCGATCTGCGGGATGTTCGAACTCAACCCGCCTCCGGAGACGGCGCGGGCGGCCGTGCGCGCCTCGGTGGAGTTCTCCGCGTACCTGCGGGAGCTGATCACCGCGCGGCGGGCGGACCCGGGGACGGACCTCATCACCGCGCTCATCACCGCCCACGACGACGAGGAACGGCTCACCGAGCAGGAGATCATCTCCACCTGTGTGCTGCTGCTCAACGCCGGCCACGAGGCCACGGTCAACGCCACCGCCAACGGGTGGTGGATGCTGTTCCGGCACCCGGAGCAGCTGGCCTCCCTCCGCGCCGACCACGGCCTGCTGCCCACGGCCGTGGAGGAGCTGCTGCGCTACGACACGCCGGTGCCCATGTTCGCCCGCTGGGTCCTGGACGACATCGAGATCGACGGCACCGTCATCCGGCGCGGCTCGCAGGTCGCGCTGCTCTTCGCGTCGGCCAACCGGGACCCGGAGCGCTTCGCCGACGCGGAGACACTGGACCTGTCCCGCGCGGACAACCCGCACATCTCGTTCGGCGCGGGCATCCACTACTGCCTGGGTGCCCCGCTGGCCCGCCTCGAGATGGCGGCCTCCTTCGGCGAACTGCTCCGCCGCGCACCGGCCATGCGGCTCGCGGCGGAACCCGAGTGGAAGCCGGGCTACGTGATCCGGGGGCTGAAGGAGCTGCTGGTCGAGGTCTGAACGGGCGGGCCGGAGAGCCGTACGGTGCCGGGGGCCGTATTCGCCCAGCCGTTCGGGCCCCACGCGGACAGCAGGAGCACTCCGGCCGTGCACGTCGCGGCGACCACGACCCGGCTCCCGCGCGTTCCCCGGCCGGTCATCAGGCGCAGCGCCGGGAGCCGGACCGCCGACGGGACGACGGCCCCCGCGAGCGGCAGGGCGGCAGCTCCGTCCACAGGACGGTGAGGTCCCGGCCCTCGCCCTAGCAGGAGCCGTTCACGTGCTGACCGGTGCGCCGCGAGGTGCTCCGGAAGATCAGCGTCGTGACGGCTCCGGCCCGTGCGAGTGCGACCCGGCCGCGGGTCAGCCGTTCGCGGGCAGCACCAGCCCCCAGGCCCCCGCGCGCACCGTCCAGGTACGGGTCCTGACCGGGCCCGCGGTCTGTATGTCCGCGCGGTAGCGGAAGTCGGGGCCGGCGACCGTCACCGCCTTGGCCTCGGCGGTGACGGTGTCCCCCGCGGTCGTGTGGATCACCACGCCGGCGACGCCGCCGTCGCCCTGGGTGGTCACCGAGACGCCGTCGACCGGCCGGTCCAGGTCGTTCAGCAGGACGCCGTCCGCCTCGACGCGGAGCCGGTGCGCGCCGGGCGGCGTGGCCGGGGAGGGCGGTGCCGGGCGGACCAGGGACGCCATCAGCGTGCGGCAGGTGTCCCACATGGTGTGGGGCGCGTCCGGCGCGGGGCTCACGGCGGGGATGCGCAGGTCTCCCAGGACCACACCGTCGCTGTCGTCGACCAGGAGGTCCAGTCTGCGGACCGCCCCGTCGAGGACCGCGCGCGCGGCCGCGACCGCGCCGCGGGGCACGCCGAGGGCGTGCGCGAGCTCCAGCGTGTGCGCGGCGCCGACCGGGACGAGGGAGAGGGCCCCGTCGGAGAGCTCCCGCTCCCGGTGGAGCTGGGACACGGCCCGCAGCAGCGCGTGGTCGTCGCCGACGACCACCGGCCGTCTCGCGCCCCGCCTGGACAGGGCCCGGGCGAATTCGTCCGGGCTGTCCGGGAGGCAGATCTTGGCGTGCGCTCCGGCGCTCAGCACGTCCTTCGCGATGCGCACGGATTCGCCGTCGTAGCGGCGGGCAAGGGGGTCGATGAGCACGAGTAGCTGGTGGTCGCCGTCGCCGGGGGGCTCTGCAGCCGACACCTCGGTCCTTCCTCGGGTAGCATCTTGGTGCAAGAGCCCCTTGCGCTATTGCGCCAGGGGCTTCGTCTATTCCGGGGCACCCGGTTCGACGGCTCAGGCTTTGCCGTACATCGTCGTGCGGCAGGTACGACCTTTACGTACGCCCCCTGGCCTTGGACATGCCCCGCCCGGAAGGGGTGTACGCCTGTGCCCGCACTTGTGCTGCTCGGTGCTCAGTGGGGTGACGAGGGCAAGGGGAAGGCCACCGACCTCCTCGGTGGATCCGTCGACTATGTGGTGCGCTACCAGGGCGGCAACAACGCCGGCCACACGGTCGTCGTAGGCGACCAGAAGTACGCACTGCATCTCCTCCCCTCCGGAATCCTGTCGCCGGGATGTACCCCGGTCATCGGTAACGGTGTCGTCGTCGACCCGGCGGTCCTGCTCTCCGAGCTGAGCGGCCTGAACGAGCGTGGCGTCGACACGTCCAAGCTCCTGATCAGCGGCAACGCTCATTTGATCACTCCGTACAACGTCACCGTCGACAAGGTGACGGAACGCTTCCTCGGGAAGCGCAAGATCGGCACGACCGGGCGCGGCATCGGCCCGACGTACGCCGACAAGATCAACCGCGTCGGCATCCGCGTCCAGGACCTCTACGACGAGTCGATCCTGGAGCAGAAGGTCGAGGCGGCGCTGGAGCAGAAGAACCAGCTGCTCGCCAAGGTCTTCAACCGGCGCGCGATCGAGGCCGGAAAGATCGTGGAGGAGATGCTCCAGTACGCGGAGCAGATCAAGCCGTACGTCGCCGACACGACGCTGATCCTGAACGACGCCATCGACGAGGGCAAGGTCGTCCTCTTCGAGGGCGGCCAGGGCACCCTGCTGGACGTCGACCACGGCACGTACCCCTTCGTCACCTCGTCGAACCCGACCGCGGGCGGCGCCTGCACCGGCGCCGGCGTGGGCCCGACGAAGATCACCCGGGTCATCGGCATCCTCAAGGCCTACACCACCCGCGTCGGTGCCGGCCCCTTCCCGACGGAACTTCTCGACGAGGACGGCGAGGCGCTGCGCAGGATCGGCGGCGAGCGCGGTGTCACCACCGGCCGCGACCGGCGCTGCGGATGGTTCGACGCCCCGATCGCGCGCTACGCGACCCGGGTCAACGGGCTCACCGACTTCTTCCTCACCAAGCTGGACGTGCTGACCGGCTGGGAGCGGATCCCGGTGTGCGTGGCGTACGAGATCGACGGCAAGCGCGTCGAGGAACTCCCGTACAACCAGACCGACTTCCACCACGCGAAGCCGATCTACGAGAACCTTCCGGGCTGGTCCGAGGACATCACCAAGGCCAAGACCTTCTCCGACCTGCCGAAGAACGCGCAGGCGTACGTCAAGGCGCTGGAGGACATGTCCGGCGCCCCGATCTCCGCGATCGGCGTCGGCCCCGGCCGGACCGAGACCATCGAGATCAACTCCTTCATCTAGGACCCGTGTCCGGGCAGGAACGCGCGCACCGCGTGATCCGGCCCGGACGGCGGCGGGAACGAGGCGACGGCGGCCGGCCCTTCCGGGAGGAGGGGCCGGCCGCCGTCGTGCTCCCCCGGCCCGGCCGTTCGGGCCGGGCCCGGGCGGGGCTCAGTCCTCGCCGCAGAGCCGCATCCCCTCGGGGGTCGCGCACGGCAGGTGGCCGTTGACGCGCATGACCTCCTCGCCGTAGGTGTCGAGGTAGTCCAGGAAGCCGGCCGCGAGGGAGTTCGCGGGCGGGGAGCCGTAGGTGTAGGCGTACTCGGTCTCCCGGTACGGATAGCCGCTGGTGGCGATCGTCCCGACGGACGGGGAGATGCCGTCGATGGACACCTGGTGCGTCCCGGCCGGCACCTCGCCGGCGCGCATCTCGGTGTAGTCGATGGCACCGTCGAGCGCGGCGACCTCGGACAGGACCTGGTCCGTGCCGTCGAGTTCGCACCGGGTCACGGGAGCCTTGGGATAGTCCTTGGTGACGCAGTCGCGAGACGACGCGGCAAGCTCGCTGCCACCGAGGACACGCCGCTGGAACACCTCCCTGGTGCCCGAGTTGGCGTCCCGGCTGACCAGCAGGATCTCCAGGTCGGGCCCGCCTTCGATCTCCTTCCAGTTGCGGATCCCGCCGCCGTATATCCGTCTGATCTCGTCGAGGGACAGATCGCGCACCGGGACGGTGTCGTTGACGACCAGGGAGTAGAGCGACACCGCGACCCGCCTGCCGTGCAGCTCGCGGAAGCCGGGCGGCTTCGGGCCGTCCGACAGGGCGATGAGGGAGGGGGAGCCGGCCGCCCCGGGCTTCGACCCCTCGGCTTCGAGCGCGCGCACGCCGGCGTTGCTGCCGCGGGTGTCGACGACGATGGCGGAGCCCTCGCACTCCTCCTCGTACTTCTTCCTCAGCTCCTCCACCACCGGCCGGAACGCGGTGGAGCCCGTGACGGTGAGGGTGCCCCTGGCACAGCCCATCGGGGGCGGGGTCCCGTCCCGTACGACGATGATGCCGGCGAGCACGACGACGCAGACGGTGAGTGCGACGGTGATGATCCTGGACGCCCGGCCGAACAGCGGGGGCTTCTCGTCGGGTCGCGCGGCCGTGTTCCGGACGATCACGCCGTCCCGGATGCCGCCGGAGACGCTGATCGGTCCGCCCACGTCGGACCCGGTGAGGAGCACCAGCAGCTTGAAGTGCTCGTTGCGGTTGAGCGGGACGCGGGGCAGCCGGATGAGGGAGCCGCTGTACTGGACGGCGTCGGCCGGGGTGAAGTGGTCCATCAGGTGGCCGGCGCCCGGCGAATGGGTCACCGCGATCCCCCGGACGGTGCGGCCGGTGAACTCGGCGGTGAGGCCGGGGAGATCGCCGCGCCGGGTGTAGTCGTCGTCCGCGATCGACTGCGAGCCGTCGTTCTCGATGCGCAGCAGGACGAGGGTCGCGTCGGCCATGCCCGGTGTGTCGTCGAAGAGTCCGACCCGCAGATTGGCCCTGCCGTGGCTGATACCGCTCCCTATGGGGGTGTCCATCTGCACGCGGTAGCCGATGCGTTTGCGGCGCGGGACACGGCGCTCGTACCAGAGCACCCCCGCCGAGGTCAGGACGCCCAGGACCGCGGTGAGCACCGCGACGACGTTTTCGGGGCTGAGCCACTCCATACTTCTCGCGCTCCCTCGTGACGTGCGGCGCGGCGCGATGTGTGTGTTCGCGTCACCGTACGACCGGGGAGAAGGGGGTGGGGCGGGGTGCGCGGGTCCTTCGGGTGAAGTTCTTCCGGTGTTCAGGAATCCCAACAGGGCTGACTGAAAACGGAGTTGGGGGATTTCAAACCGGAAGGACGAGTTCTGGTCTAGACCTTGACAGGTCCAGACCATCGACGCTTGAGTGGCTGCAACCCCCCCATGGCGGCGCCCGCTCGGCGCGAGCGCCGCGCCGAAGGAGTGATCACGTGTTCAAACGTGTCATGAGCCTGATTGCCGCGCTCGGCGCGGTCATCGCCACGCTCGTCATTCTTCCCGCCACCACGGCCGCCGCCGCTGCCTGCGCTCCCGCCTGGAACGCCTCCGCCGTCTACTGGGGCGGCGGCTCCGCCTCGTACAACGGACACAACTGGTCCGCGAAGTGGTGGACGCAGAACGAACGCCCCGGCACGGCCGACGTCTGGGCCGACCAGGGCACGTGCGGCAACGGCGGTACGGACCCGGGCCAGCCCTCGGGCTTCGTCGTCAGCGAGGCCCAGTTCAACCAGATGTTCCCGGGCCGGAACTCCTTCTACACCTACAGCGGCCTCACCGCGGCCCTGAGCGCCTACCCGGGCTTCGCGAACAGCGGCAGTGACACGGTCAAGAAGCAGGAGGCGGCCGCCTTCCTCGCCAACGTGAGCCACGAGACCGGTGGCCTGGTCCACATCGTGGAGCAGAACACGGCCAACTACCCGCACTACTGCGACACCAGCCAGTCCTACGGCTGCCCGGCCGGCCAGGCCGCGTACTACGGCCGGGGCCCGATCCAGCTCAGCTGGAACTTCAACTACAAGGCCGCCGGTGACGCCCTCGGCATCGACCTGCTCGGCAACCCGTGGCAGGTGGAGCAGAACGCCTCCGTCGCCTGGAAGACCGGCCTCTGGTACTGGAACACGCAGTCCGGCCCCGGCACGATGACCCCGCACAACGCCATCGTCAACGGCGCCGGCTTCGGCGAGACCATCCGGTCCATCAACGGCAGCATCGAGTGCAACGGCGGCAACCCCGCCCAGGTGCAGAGCCGCATCGACAAGTACAAGGCGTTCACCCAGATCCTCGGCACCACCCCCGGCTCGAACCTGAGCTGCTGAGCCCGGCCCCACAACGGGGAACGGGGGCGCGTCCGGCAGTCGCCGGGTGCGCCCCCGATTCGCGTTCGGGGAAGGGCGGTTGGCAGGATCACGGACCATGGACACGGACAGCGCCGACACCCCGCCCACCGGCACCGGGCCCCACCTCGCACTGATCGACGACCTGCTCGCCCGGCCCTACCCGGCAGGGGAGGAGAGCGAGGACAGCGGCGTGCGCAGCAGCGGCCCCGGCCATCACCTGCTGATCCTGCGGGCGAGCCGGGACTTCTGGGACGACAGGTCCCCGGAGCTGGTCGAACCGGCGGAGCAGGAGATCGAGGCCGACTTCAGCGCCCTGGCCACCGCCCTGACCGAGCGGTGGGGCGAGCCGGAGACGGTCGACCTGTGGCCCTTCCTGGACGACGATCCGGGCGACGGGGACGGCACCGGTGACGGCGGCCCGGGCGGTGAGGGCGGGTACGGCGGCCTCGTTCCGGAGCCGATGGGCCAGCTCTGCAATCTGGCGGGCAGCATGCAGGTCTGGCGTGTCCCCGGGGGCACACGGTGGCTCTCTCTCGCCGTGGGCCAGGCCGATCCCGAGTTCCCCATCTGGCTGCTGGCCGCCGTCGGGGAGGCGGCGGCGCTCCCCGCGTGAGCCGCGGACGCGCTTCGGACGGGGTGGCTGCGGTGACGGGCGCGAGGGAGGGCGCGGGCCTGCGTCGCGACCGTCGCCCGCACCGGGCGGCCTCAGAGCATCGCGGGCTTGACCGACATGAGCAGGTGCTGATGCGTGGGTGTGCCGGTGCCCTCCCCTCCGGTGATCATGGCCCGTTGGCCCGGCCCCATCAGCCGCATCCGGACCCTCGCGCCGGCGAAGGACGACAGCGCGTCCATGAGGTAGGCGGGGTTGAAGGCGACCGTCATTCCCGCGGCGCCCTCCAGCGCCGCCGGCAGCCGCTGCGACGCCACGTCGTCCTCGAAGCCGGCCTGCAGGAGCACCGAGGCGTCCGGTCCCGGGGTGAAGGTCATCTGCAGGGGGCTGCCGCCGTCCGCGACGACCGAGACCCGTCTGACGGCATCCACCAGGGGCTCCCGGTCGAGCACGGCCACAGCGGGGTCCGACAGCGCGAACAGCTTGTCGTGGCGGGGCAGCCTGCCGTCCAGGAGGCGCACCGTGGTCCGTGTCCCGGCGTACTCGAAGCCGATCGACCCCGCGTCGACGGCCACGCTGACCTGGCCGGCGCCGCCCAGCGACCGGGCGATCTCGGTGAGCCGACGGGCCGGCACCAGGACGTCGGCCGTGACGTCCGGAGCCTTCCCCGCGAACGGCAGGGTGCGCACCGCGAAGCGGTACCGGTCCGTCGCCGCGAGCGTCATCGTGGACCCGTCGAGCCCGAGTCCGATCCCGGTCAGGGCCGGCAGGGTGTCGTCCCGTCCGGCGGCCACCGCCACATCGCCGACAGCCGAGGCGAACTCGGCCGCGTCGACGGTCCCTCGCAGCTCGGGCAGCGGAGGGAGGGCGGGGTAGTCGTCGAGCGGCAGGACGGACAGGCCGAAGCGTGAACCGCCCCCGGCGACCGTGAAGCGCGAGCCCTCGACCGCGCACTCGACCGGCCCCTCGGGAAGCACCTTGCAGATGTCGAGGAGCCGGCGGCCCATGACGAGCACCTTGCCGGCCCGGAGCGTGTCGGCGACCGTCTCGATGCGGGCGGAGGCCTCGAAGTCCAGGCCGGAGACGCTGAGTCCGCCCGGTCCCGCGTCGAGGAGCAGACCTCCGAGGACCGGCACGGGGGAGCGGGCGGGCAGCACCCGGGCGGCCCGGGACACGGCATCGGTCAACGCGCCGCGTTCGATGCGGAATTCCACGGCAGGGGCCTCTCGTCCGGCGTACTCCACGGTCGAGACCCACGCTAGGCGGCACCACTGACAGTCGCCGCAGGCCGACGACAGCGACCACCCCCGTGAGCCGCTGCCGCCGTGTCGTGCGGACGCCCCCCGACGCCCTCCGACCCCCCGGCCCGGATCGCCCCGACGTCCCCCGACGTCCTCGGAGCACTCCGGAACACCCTCGGGACTCTAGGCGGGCGGGGCCCGGAACGGGGAGGTGCACATCGCACCGTGTGGCCGGGAACGGGTATCAAACCGCACAGCCGTCCCGGTACTCTGCACTCCGGTTTCGGGGTACGGCAACGTTTCGGACAACGAACGGGGGACACGTGGGTGCGCTCGAACGGGCCGACGACGTACTGCTGATGTACCGGCTGGCCCGCACCGGCGGGACGGCCGAGCTGCTGCGCAGACTGGCACTCAGGGCCGGGGGCTGGGCCGGGATCCTCGGCGCCGACGGCACGGTCCTGCGGGCCGTGGCCGGGAACACGCGGTGGTCCGGCCACGAGGCGGCCGGACTCGCCTCACGCGCGGCGCGGGAGATGACGGCACGGGGTGCGGGCTCGTACTCCCTCGACACCGACGGGAGCACGGCACTGCTGCTCCCCCTGGCGGGGGCGTCCGACGACCACGGGGCGGTCCTGGCCCTGCTCGCGCCGAAACCCGTCCTCCCCGGTCTGTCCACGCTGCTGGCCGACGCGGTGATGCCCCTGGCCCTGTCCTGGGCGGCGGAGAGCGTCGAGCGCAAACGGCGCCGGGTGGACCTCGCGGAGTCCCGGGGGCGTGAGGCCGTGCTGCACCTCCTGATGACGGGACAGCTCTCCATCGCCCGCCAGGTGGCGGGCGCCCTGCTGCCGAAGCTCCCCGATCCGGTCCGCGTCTGCGTCGTCGAGTGCTCGGGCGGGCAGCGGGACGAGGTGGCCCGGATATGCGCGGAGGCGTCGGGAGGCCGGACGTGGATCGTGCGCTGCCCGGTGTACGCCCGCCACCTGATCCTGATCATGCCGGCCGGCGGGGAGGACGGTCCGGGGGGAGAGGACGATCCCGGGGGAGAGGACGGTCCCGGGGGCCCGGAGGGCGCCCGCCCGCTCGACCTGGAGGTGGCCGGGATCGTGGA
The DNA here is from genome assembly GCF_036206005.1 of Streptomyces sp. NBC_00178. Taxonomy (NCBI): domain Bacteria; kingdom Bacillati; phylum Actinomycetota; class Actinomycetes; order Kitasatosporales; family Streptomycetaceae; genus Streptomyces; species Streptomyces sp. NBC_00178. Next base: position 3,536,497 of record NZ_CP108143.1, on the reverse strand, counting down.
CGACTGCGTCGTCGGCGTGAGCGACACGGTACGGCTCCCCGACACCGCGACCGCCTACCAGCAGGCCTTCCACGCCCTCGCCGTCGCCCGCGGAACACCCGGCAGGCACGCCAGGTTCGGTGCGGGACAGGAACCCGCGCTGCTCGTCGGCGCCGCCGGGGCGCGCTGGGCGGACGCCCTGCTCGCGCCGCTGCTCACCCACCTGCCGCGCCGCCCGCAGGATCCGGGCAGCCAGGAACTGGCGGCGACCGTCGCGTCCTGGCTGGCCTTCTCGTCCCACGCCACCCACCACCTGAAGATCCACCGCAACACGCTGGCCGCGCGGCTGAAGCTGATCGGCGAGGTCCTCGGAGTGGACCTGAACCGGGTCGCGGACCAGGCCGCCGTCGACCTGGCCCTGCGCATCAGGGCCACGCCCACGCTCCACCGCCCGAGCGGCGGGGACGGCGAGGCGCCCCCGGAGGACCTCGATGCGGTCCTGCGCACCCCGGGCGTGCGGGACTGGGCCGCCGCACAGCTGCGGCTGCTCGGACAGGCCGGGCCCACGGGGGAGGAGACCCTGCGGACGTGGCTGCGCTGCGAGGCCCAACTGAGCGTCTCCGCAGCCGAACTGGGCATCTCCGTGCCGGGTGCGCGCAAGCGGCTCAACCGGATCGAGGCCCTGCTGCACAGATCACTGCTCCGGACGCCGAGCGCGCGTTACGACCTGTGGCTCGCGTTCCGGGCCGCGGACCTGGCCGTCTGACCGGGGTCCCGGCGTGATCGCGGACCGGCTCAGCCCGCCTTCGTGTACGTCAGGCTCTCGCCGGTGTCCGTGATCTCCCGGCGCAGCGAGCCGTCGGGCAGCAGCGTCAGGACGGTGGGCCTGCCCGGAGTGCAGGACGAGACCGGCCTTCCGGACGTGACCTCGGAGGGCCCGATGCGCACCGGTGAGCCCGGTGCCGGATCGCTCTCCAACTCCGCCTGGAACACGCAGTGGTAGGAGCCCCCGCCGTCGAGCGGGCCCTCGGCGGTGAGCGACAGCACGGTGTCGCCCGCCCCGCCCTGCCGGATGACGAGCCGGCGGGTGGACGAGTCGGCGCCGCCGCCGATGGTCCCGGTCCAGGTGCCGAGGTATCCGGAGGGGATCGTGCCGTCGGCGTTCGGGCCCTTGCCGTCCGCGGAGGAGCCGGACGAGGAGGCCCCGCCGGACCCCGCCGCCGAACCGGACGGTGACACCGCGCCGGTGGGCGAGGCCGCGGCGTCGCCGTCGCCTCGCATGAAGGTGTAGACGCCCCAGCCCACGCCCGCGGCGACGAGCACCGCGACCACGCCGAGTGTCAGGGCGGGACCCGCCCCGCGGCGGCGTCCCGGCACGACCGGGGAGAAGGGGGCCGGGGGCGTGGCGTACGGCGGATGCGGCCCGCCGTACCCATGCCCCTGGACGGGCCGCGGAGGGTAGCCGTACGAGGGCCCCGGCGGCGGGGCGGCGGGCCGCTGGTCCGGGCCGACCAGGGTGGGGAGCCCCCGCGCACCGCCCGGGGGTCGTGTGTCCGGGTGCGTGCCCGGTCCTGGCGCCGGAGTGGGCCGCGGGGGACCGGCGACGGGCTCCGGCGACGGCCCCGCGCTCTCCGGTGCCGTGGGCGGACGTCCGGCCGGGGTGGACACCGGCGCCACGACGAGCGGTACGGATCCAGCGCCGACCTCGCCGACCCCGCCGACCCCGCCGACCCCGCCGGCCGCGTCCGGCCCGGTCCCCGCCGCACCGCTCGCCGCCGGTCCGTCGGCCGCCCGGCCCGCCGGTGCGGGGCCGCCGGGCGCTCCGCCGGTCAGGGGCGGGACCTCGCCCTCGCCCGGGACCACGTCACCGGCCGGATCCTCCGCCGGGTCCTCCTCCGGATCCTCGGAGTCCAGCAACCCCACCGCGTGACGCCCGAGTTGGGCGATCAGCGCACCGGGGAGCCACGGCTCCGCCGTGTCCGTGTCACCCATGCGCTCCAGGACGGCGTCCGTCGTGGGCCGGCCGGAGGGGTCCTTGGCCAGGCATTCCCGGATGAGGCCGAGCAGGTCATCCGGTACCCCGGCGAGGTCCGGGTCCTCCTGCGCGATCCGGAACATCAGGGCGTGCGCCCCGTCGTCGGGGGAGCCGAACGGCAGCCTGCCGGTCGCCGCGTACGCGAGCACCGAGCCGAGGCAGAACACGTCGCACGCCGTCGTCAGCCGCTCGCCCCGCACCTGCTCGGGTGCCATGAAGCCGGGTGAACCGATCATCGAACCCGTGCGGGTGAGACCGCCCTCCGCAGTGGTCTCCAGGGCCCGGGCGATGCCGAAGTCGATGACCCTGGGCCCGTCGATCGTCATCAGGACGTTGGACGGCTTCAGGTCACGGTGGATGAGCCCGGCGGTGTGGATGTCCTGGAGCGCGCACGCGAGTCCGGCGCCGAGGGCGCGGACGGAGCGCTCCGGCAGCGGGCCGTAGGCCCCCGAGTCGGACACCGCGGTGCCGGGCCGCCCCGAGACGATGCGGTGCAGCGAGGGGCCGGCGACGTAACCGGTGGCGAGCCACGGGACCGCGGCGTCGACCCCGGCGTCCAGGACCGGCGCTGTCCAGGCCCCGCCGACGCGACGCGCGGCCTGCACCTCGGCGCGGAAACGGTCGCGGAACTGCTGCTGGGCGGCGAGTTCGGGGCGGACCAGTTTGATCGCGACGGTACGTCCCCGGTCCGAGCGGGCCAGGAACACCTGCCCCATCCCGCCGGAGCCGAGGCGGCGCAACAGGCGGTAGGTGCCGATGCGTTGCGGATCGCCGGGTCCCAGCTTCTCCATGGTGCGCTTCCTCCCCCGTACGGTCATGGCGGACCGTGGTCGAGAATAGCGGCGCGCACACCCCCGTTCACCGTCGTCAGTCCCCGGAGCGCTCCGGCGGTCCGGCGGGCCGGGAGGCCAGCGCGTCCATCGCCTCGGACAGGCGCTCCAGCGTCGCCGCGGTCCGTGCGAACTCCTCCTCGCCCAGTTCCCCGGCCAGCCGGGCCGCGAACTCGGCGTGGCCGGGGCCGATCCGGCTCACCGCCGCCCGCCCCTCGGCGGTCGGCCGGAGCAGTTTGGCGCGCCGGTGGGCGGGATTCGCGACGTACTCGGCGAGACCGCCGTCCACCAGCAGGTCGGCGATCCGCTGGACGCTCTGACGGGTGATGCCCATCGACCGCGCGATGCCCGCCACGGGGAGCGGCTCCGCCAGGACCGCGCCGAGCACCTGCCAGCGGGCCGCGGTGAGTCCGGCCGGCCCGGCGAGCTCCTCGGCGACGGCCAGGAACCTGCCGTTGAGCCGGAACACCCCGATCGCCGTCCGGCTGAAGCGGTCGGGATTCCCGCCGTCCTTCCCGCTCATCCTTCGAGCACCTCGTACGCGCTCGGGTCCGAGTCGTGGAAGAGGCGGTGGAAGGCGTCGAGCTTCTCCGGTCCGTACACCCCGAGCAGGCCCAGGATCTCGCGGGCGAACGCGACCGGTTCGGTCGGTCCGGCCGTGATCAGGGCGCCGCGCGAGGCGGTGGCGGGGTCCGTCACGGCGTCGGCCTCCACGTAGTGCGCGCCGCCCGCGTAGCCGGTGGCCGCGAGGTAGAAGGACACGGCGCTCGTGTGGGGCCGGTCGTCGAGCAGGCCCTCGCGGGCCAGTCCCGCGGTCGCCCCGCAGATGGCGGCCACCGGCACGCCCGCGTCCAGGAAGGTGCGAGCCGCGCCGGCGAAGGGGGCCAGGGCCGTGCCGGTGTCCCAGAGCGACGCGCCGGTGAGGACGAGCAGCCGGCTGTCCCCGGGGCTCAGTTCGTCGAGCGCCAGGTCGGGTGTGACGCGCAGCCCGCCCATGGTCGTGACGGGTTCGGTGGTGAGGCCGACCGTCCTCACGGTGTGGCCGTGCCGGGTGAGGTGGGCCGTGGCGAAGCCCGGCTCCCAGTCGGCGAACGTGTCGTAGACGGCGAGGTGGACGGTCGTGCCGGTCATGGTGACCCCCGGTGGCTGAACGGAAGACCTTATGACAGAAGGCTGTCATGATGACAGAATGCTGTCAACTGTTCGGCCGGGCCGCTCCGGGAACGCGACACCCTGCCGAACCGGGCGGCCCATGACGTACAGAGTGGTCATGGATGACGGCGGCCGCGAACGCATACGCTCGCGGCATGAGCTCCGACACCCCTCGCGCCCCGTACATCGACACCGCGGCGGGCACGGCCGTGAAGGCCGCCGACCGCGCGCACGTGTTCCACTCCTGGTCCGCCCAGGGACTGATCGATCCGCTCGCCGTCGCCGGTGCCGAGGGGGCGTACTTCTGGGACTACGAAGGCAACCGCTACCTCGACTTCGCCAGCGGCCTCGTCTTCACCAACATCGGCTACCAGCACCCCGCGGTCGTCGCCGCGATCCAGGAGCAGGCCGGGAAACTCGTGACGTTCGCGCCGGCGTTCGCCGTCGAGGCGCGGTCGGAGGCCGCACGTCTGATCGCCGGGCACACCCCCGGCGACCTGGACAAGATCTTCTTCACCAACGGCGGCGCGGAGGCCGTCGAGAACGCCGTCCGCATGGCCCGCGTGCACACCGGACGCCCCAAGGTGCTGTCCGCCTACCGCTCGTACCACGGCGCCACCGCCACGGCGGTCAACCTCACCGGCGACCCGCGCCGCTGGGCCTCCGACAACGGCTCGGCGGGCGTCGTCCGCTTCTGGGCGCCGTTCCTCTACCGCTCCCCGTTCCACGCGCAGACCGAGGCCGAGGAGTGCGCCCGCGCGCTCCAGCACCTCGAGGACACGCTCGCCTTCGAGGGACCTGCGACCGTGGCGGCGGTGATCCTGGAGACGATTCCCGGCACCGCGGGCATCATGCCCCCGCCGCCCGGCTACCTCGCGGGCGTCCGGGAGATCTGCGACCGGTACGGGATCGTCTTCGTCCTGGACGAGGTGATGGCCGGCTTCGGGCGCACCGGACGCTGGTTCGCCGCCGACCACTACGACGTCGTGCCGGACCTGATGACCTTCGCGAAGGGCGTCAACTCCGGTTACGTGCCCCTCGGCGGTGTCGCCATCAACGCCGAGATCGCCGCCACCTTCGACACCCGTCCGTACCCCGGCGGACTCACCTACTCCGGCCATCCGCTGGCCTGCGCCGCGGCGGTCGCCACGATCAGGGTCATGGAGGAGGAGCGGATCGTCGAGGGCGCCGCGCACCTGGGCGAGCACGTGCTGGGCCCCGGACTGCGGGAACTCGCCGAGCGCCACCCGTCGGTCGGCGAGGTGCGGGGGCTCGGCGCGTTCTGGGCCCTGGAACTGGTCCGCGACCGGGAGACCCGCGAACCCCTCGTCCCGTACAACGCCTCCGGCGAGGCGAACGCCCCGATGGCGGCCTTCGGCGCGGCCTGCCGGAAGAGCGGCCTCTGGCCCTTCATCAACATGAACCGCACCCATGTCGTGCCCGCCTGCAACATCACCGAGGCCGAGGCGAAGGAGGGCCTCTCCCTCCTGGACGCCGCGCTCTCGGTGGCCGACGAACACACCGTGTAGAGGGCACCGGAACGACCCCCTCCCCCGTGCCCGGAAGCGGACACGGGCCTGGCTTATGGTGACCCAAGCCGAGATCGGGAGGGGGCGTCGTGCCTGCGAGCGGAGGTGTGACCCGCAGTACCCTGCGCCAGCAGATCGCCGACGCGCTGCGTGACGAGGTCCTCGCGGGGCGTATGCAGCCGAGGGTGGAATTCACCGTCAAGCAGATCGCCGAGCAGTACGGGGTGTCCGCGACCCCCGTGCGCGAAGCGCTCTTCGACCTCTCCGCGCAGGGGCTGCTCGAATCCGACCAGCACCGGGGGTTCCGGGTCCGCGAGTTCACCGTCGCCGACTACCGGGCGATGGTCGAGGCGCGCGCCCTGGTCATAGACGGGGTGTTCCGCGCGATCTTCGACGGGGCGACCCCGGCGGCCACCGTGCTCGCCGTCCACCGGCCCGCCCTCGTCTCCGTACGCCGCCGGGCCGAGGAGGCCACACGGGCCGCGCGCGGCGGCGACCTCGACATCCTCGTCGGCTACGACCTGCGGTTCTGGCGGGAGCTCGGCGCGGTGATCGGCAACAGCTACATCAACGAGTTCCTGCAGCGCATCAGGATGCAGGCGTGGGTCTTCGCCGTCCCCTACCTCCGGGGGGACGCCGACGTCTGCGACTGGCTGTGGAACGGCCACCAGGAACTGGTGGAGGCGATCACGGCCGCCGACGGACCGGCGGTACGCGCGGCCCTGGACGCCTACTACGCACACGGGCGCAACTGGGCCGACCGGCTCGCCGCCGGCAACCCCCCGCACCCGGGCCACCGAGGCTGACCGGGGTGCCGGAGTCCTCCGCGCCCGGGCCGCGGCATCCGGCCACCGCACCGGGAGCCGGGCCGCCGGGGAACAGGGCCCGCCGTGGCCCGGACACACCGGTCCGGACCGTGCCGCCGCCCCGGACCCTGTGCGTGGGGTCCCGGTCGCATTACGCTGTCCCGACCATCGCACGAACCCGTTGGAGAGCGAGACTTCGTGGCCTGTGACCTGTGGCTGGTCCCCCTCGTCGATGTGCTGTGCCACAGCCCCGACAACCCGTTCGCCGAAGAGATCGCCGTCTACGACAAGGCGCTGAACGACGCGGGCCTGCCGCCCGTCCCCGTCTACGCCTACATGCCCGGCCTCACCGGGGACGTCGCCCCGGTCGCCGGCTTCGACTACGACGCCCTGCACTTCCTGCGCCGGGCCTATCTGCTGCAGCTGAGCGGCCTCGCGGTCACGCCCGTCGACGAACTGGGCGGGGACTACGAGCAGTTGCTGGAGATGTTCGAGCAGAGCGCGCAGCAGTCGCACCTGGTCTGGCACTACGACCACGCCGGGGCGTACGTCCCGCTGGACTTCCCGCACCCGCTGTCGAACGATCAGCTGCTGGAGGGCGGCGGTCCGCTGGGATCGTCCCACGGGCTGCTGAGGGAACTGGAATTCGTCGGCCCGGCGCTCGGCATCGACCCGGCCAATCCGCCGGCCGCCCCGCTCCCGCCCGCCGGCCCGACCACGCTGGAGGAACCGGCCTCCCCGGCGCCGTACGACGACAGCCCGTTCGCCCGGGAGCGGCACGTCTGGCTGGGCCTGCACGCCGCGGCCACCCGCAGCCTCGCGCAGGGCTCGATGATCATCTTCAGCTGAGCGCACCGGCCGGCGGCCCCGAGGCCGCCCGTTCGCACTCCCGGGGCCGCCTCGGTCAGCGGGGCGGCTCCGGGGGGCGTTGGCGCGGCATGTTCGGGCGGGCCACCGACTGCATGGTGAGGCGGCTCGGGGGCGCGCCCTGCTCAGGCCGGCCACCGGTGCCGCCCGAGACCAGCGACTGCATGCCCATGGGCGCGGGTCCGGCCCGGAACTCCACCATCCAGTCCGCCGTCTCCATGCGGCAGAGCTCGGTGATGTCCTCCGAGAAGCGGCGCAGCACGCCCAGGCACCGCTCCGCGGCCTCGCTGGCCGTGCCCTCGGTCGGGCCGAGCATCTCCCGGACGCACTCCGAGGCCCAGTCGAACTGCAGGACCTGGAGGCGGCGCTGCACGGCCTGGGCCGTCGCCAGATTCCTTATCCAGCCGGAGGTCAGCCCGAAGTACCGGTCGCAGGCCATGCAGGCGGCTCCCAGCAGCAGGGACAGATAGCCCCAGCCCGCCGAGCCGTGCAGCTCGCCCGTCAGGTCGAGCAGGGGCAGCGCCGCGCCGGCGACCACCCCGATCGCGGTGCCCACGCGCAGGAGCCGCGCCGTGCGCCGCTTGCGGACCCTGTCCCGCAGATACCAGTCGGCGGTCTCCAGGGCTCCCGCCTCGACCCAGCGGTAGAGCTCGTCGAGCCGTTCGGCGGGGTCGCCCCAGTCGCCGAGGGGGAACGCGCGGCCGGTCAGGTCCCGGGGGCCCGGACTCCGGCGCAAGGTGGACCGTTCGGTTCCGGTACTCGCGCCGGATCCAGCGCCGGACTCCTTGCGGGGCTGCCCGTCGGGCTGCATCTCCGGCTGACTCACCGGGGCACTCCTCTGCACTCTGCGTTCGGCGCGTGACGACGCGGACCGGCACGGCTGTCGGTCACGGGAGGGACGGATCTCCGGCATATGACCGGGCCCCACCCGTGTAACTCTGCGTTACCTACGGTGTGCGTGTGCGTACGGATACGCGTCCTCTTCCTACCGCCGAATGGTGGGGCATGGGGTCGAAATCGCGGGATTCCCGGGTGTGCACGGCCTCTGGTCAGGTATAGGAGCACCGCAGGCCCCTTTCCGGACTCACTCGAAAGAGTTGCTCCCCGGCGGGTGGGGCGCGGCGTCCGGTGAGCACGTAGGCTCGGCGTACCGAAACAATCCGTCGTCGAAGTGCCAGGAGTGACCGTGATTCCCGGTGGTGGCCAGCCCAACATGCAGCAGCTGCTCCAGCAGGCCCAGAAGATGCAGCAGGAACTCGCAGCGGCCCAGGAGGAGCTCGCGAGGACCGAGGTCGAGGGTCAGGCCGGCGGCGGCCTCGTGAAGGCCACCGTGACCGGGTCCGGTGAGCTCCGGGCCCTGGTCATCGACCCCGGAGCCGTGGACCCCGAGGACACCGAGACGCTGGCGGACCTGGTGGTCGCCGCGGTCCAGGCGGCGAACGAGAACGCCCAGCAGCTCCAGCAGCAGAAGCTGGGCCCGCTGGCCCAGGGACTGGGCGGCGGCGGTATGCCGGGGCTCCCGTTCTGAACCCCTAGCCGCACGGACGTACCGTCTACGGTACGAGCAGCGAAAACAGGAAAGGCGTTCCGTTGTACGAAGGCGTGGTTCAGGAACTCATCGACGAGCTGGGCAGGCTGCCCGGCGTCGGTCCCAAGAGCGCGCAGCGGATCGCCTTCCACATCCTGCAGGCCGAACCCACCGACGTACGCCGTCTGGCCCACGCCCTCCTCGAGGTGAAGGACAAGGTCCGCTTCTGCGAGGTCTGCGGCAACGTCGCCCAGCAGGAGCAGTGCGGCATCTGCCGCGACGCGCGCCGTGACCGCTCGGTCATCTGCGTGGTCGAGGAGCCCAAGGACGTCGTGGCGATCGAGCGGACCCGCGAGTTCCGGGGCCGCTACCACGTGCTGGGCGGCGCGATCAGCCCCATCGAGGGCGTCGGCCCCGACGATCTGCGCATCAGGGAACTCCTGGCCCGGCTCGCGGACGGCTCGATCACCGAGCTGATCCTCGCGACGGACCCCAACCTCGAGGGCGAGGCCACGGCGACGTACCTCGCGCGGATGGTCAAGCCGATGGGCCTGCGGGTGACCCGGCTGGCGAGCGGACTGCCGGTCGGTGGCGACCTCGAGTACGCCGACGAGGTGACGCTCGGCCGTGCCTTCGAGGGGAGGCGGCTGCTCGATGTGTGACCCGGCATCTGATGGCGGCTTTATGTTCGGCGGCGCTATGTTCTACCCACCGTTCGCGACCGTGCCCACGGGAGGTCCCCTCGATGTCTGACGCCACGCTGAATTCCGTCACGCAGGACCCCGACGACTTCGCGGTCCAGATCGCGGACCAGATCAAGACGTTCATCGTCGCGGTCACCGAGGTGTCCAAGGCGGACGAGCCCGAGACGGCCGTCCCGGTCCTCCTCCTCCAGGTCTCCCAGCTCCTCCTGGCGGGCGGCAGGCTCGGGGCCTACCAGGACATCCTCCCGGACGAGCGCTACGAGCCGGACCTCGGACCCGAACCGGACGCCGACGGGCTGCGTGAGCGCTTCGCGGAGCTCCTGGAGCCCATCGACGTCTACTCCGAGGTCTTCGACCCGTACGAGCCCCGCAAGGCCCCCGTACCGCACCGCATCTCCGACGACCTGGCGGACCTGGTCACCGACCTCGGCCACGGGCTGGCCCACTACGAGGCGGACCGCACGGCGGAGGCCATGTGGTGGTGGCAGTTCTCGTACTTCTCCAACTGGGGCTCGACCGCGTCGGCCGCTCTGCGCGCCCTCCAGTCCCTCATCGCGCACATCCGGCTCAACCAGCCGCTCCAGGAGCTCGACGGCCTGGACACCGACCAGGACCCCGGTGACGGCGACCTGGCGGAGGAGGCCGGCCGGGTGATGGCCGCGGAGATCGCCGGGCCGCTGGGTCTGCGGCCGGTTCTGTAGCGGTCCGGGAGGCGTTCCGCGGCCGTACGGGATGGCCCGGACGGCTCCACGGGAGGCGTTCGGGCGGGCCGTACGGGAGGCTTCCGCGGGAGGCGTTCCGCGGCCGTACGCAGGGCTTCCCCGTGAGGTTCCAGACGTCCTGTCCGACGTCGTTGCCGCTGTGTCCTGGGACACAAAGAGGCGTGCGGTTCGACGAAGCAGGGCAACAGCCCGCTACGAGCAGTTCGGAGCGGCATGCCGGTCCGTGTGGTGGGCGGGACATCTCACCATCCGGTATCGACAGGTCGATTCCGGGCTGCTCGTTAAACTGAGCCGACCGCACCATTATTGAGCGAGGAGCGCACGTGGGCCTTGTCGTGCAGAAGTACGGAGGTTCCTCCGTAGCCGATGCCGAAGGCATCAAGCGCGTCGCCAAGCGAGTCGTGGACGCCAAGAAGAACGGCAACCAGGTGGTTGTCGTGGTGTCCGCGATGGGCGACACGACGGACGAGCTGATCGATCTCGCCGAGCAGGTGTCCCCGATGCCGGCCGGGCGTGAGTTCGACATGCTGCTGACCGCCGGGGAGCGGATCTCCATGGCCCTCCTGGCGATGGCGATCAAGAACCTGGGTCACGAGGCCCAGTCGTTCACGGGCAGCCAGGCCGGCGTCATCACCGACTCGGTCCACAACAAAGCGCGCATCATCGATGTGACGCCCGGCCGCATCCGGACCTCGATCGACGAGGGAAACATCGCCATCGTCGCCGGGTTCCAGGGGGTGAGCCAGGAGGGCAAGAACATCACGACCCTCGGCCGCGGCGGGTCCGACACCACCGCAGTCGCGCTGGCAGCCGCCCTCGACGCCGAGGTCTGTGAGATCTACACCGATGTGGACGGCGTCTTCACCGCCGACCCCCGGGTCGTGAAGAAGGCCCGGAAGATCGACTGGATCTCCTTCGAGGACATGCTGGAGCTGGCGGCGTCCGGCTCCAAGGTGCTGCTGCACCGCTGCGTCGAGTACGCCCGCCGTTACAACATCCCGATCCACGTCCGCTCGTCCTTCTCCGGACTGCGCGGGACCTGGGTCAGCAACGAGCCGCAAGGGGACCAGCTGGTGGAGCACGCGATCATCTCGGGAGTCGCCCACGACGTCTCCGAGGCCAAGGTCACCGTCGTCGGTGTGCCCGACAAGCCCGGCGAGGCCGCCGCGATCTTCCGCGCCATCGCCGACGCCGAGATCAACATGGACATGGTGGTGCAGAACGTCTCCGCCGCGTCGACCGGTCTGACGGACATCACGTTCACGCTGCCCAAGGCGGACGGCCGCAAGGCCATCGACGCCCTGGAGCGCAGCCGCGCCGGCATAGGGTTCGAGTCCCTGCGCTACGACGACCAGATCGCGAAGATCTCCCTCGTCGGCGCGGGCATGAAGACGAACCCCGGCGTGACGGCGGGCTTCTTCGAGGCGCTGTCGAACGTCGGCGTGAACATCGAGCTGATCTCGACATCCGAGATCCGGATCTCGGTGGTCACCCGGGTCGACGACGTCAACGAGGCCGTGCGCGCCGTGCACACCGCCTTCGGTCTCGACAGCGACTCGGACGAGGCCGTCGTCTACGGGGGCACCGGCCGATGACCGTGCGCCGCCCTTCGCTCGCGGTCGTGGGAGCGACCGGGGCGATCGGCGGCGTCATGCTCCAGATCCTCTCGGAGCACGCGGACGTCTGGGGCGAGGTCAGACTCGTCGCCTCCCCGCGCTCGGCCGGTACCAAGCTGGTCGTGCGCGGCGAGGAGACCGAGGTCCTCGCCCTCTCCGAAGACGTGTTCGACGGTGTGGACGTGGCCCTGTTCCTGGTGCCGGACGAGGTGTCGGCCAGGTGGGCGCCGGTCGCCGCGGCCCGGGGTGCCGTCGTCGTGGACGACTCGGCGGCTTTCCGGACGGACGACGAGGTGCCCCTGGTCGTACCCGAGATCAATCCACATGCCGCGCGGCGCAGGCCCCGCGGCATCGTCGCGTCCCCGACCTGCACGACGCTGTCGCTGATCGTCGCGGTCGGCGCGCTGCACGCCGAGTTCGGGCTGCGGGAACTGATCGTCTCCTCCTACCAGGCCGTGAGCAGCGTGGGACGGGACGGCGTCACCGCGCTGCGCGAGCAGCTCGCGCTGGTGGCGGGCACGGAGCTGGGCACACGGCCCGGCGACGTGCGGCGGGCCGTGGGTGACACGGAGAAGAGCCCCTTCGCGGCCCCGGTGGCGCTGAACGTGGTCCCGTGGGCCGGGACCGACGCCGGAGACGGCTGGTCGTCCGAGGAACTGGCCATCCGCGACCAGTGCCGCAAGATCCTGGGCCTGCCCGGACTGAAGGTCACGGCGACGTGCGTGTACGTCCCCGTCATCGCGACGCACTCCATGTCCGTGCACGCCCGCTTCGAGAACGAGGTCGCGGTCGACCGTGCGCACGAGGTCCTGGCGACCGCGCCCGGCGTGGTGCTCTTCGACAGCCCGGCGGCCGGGGACTTCCCCACCCCCTCCGACGTGGTGGGCACCGATCCGACCTGGGTGGGCCGGGTGCGGCAGTCGATGGACGATCCGCGCGCGGTCGAAATGTTCATCTGCGGAGATAATCTCCGAAAAGGTGCGGCCCTGAACGTGGCCCAGATCGCGGAATCCGTGGCGGGAGAATATCCCCGGACCTGATCGAACCTCTTTTGTAGGATCTGTGTGCGCCCTGTGGGTAAATCGCTGGTCTGAACCTCTTGAGCTGGGGCGTTGTCGTATCCGACGATGATCTCCCCGGCATCTGCAACCGCTGGTCGGATGCGGCGCGTCTACCTCGTCACTTCTTGTGTGGCTGGATGCGTTTTCGGGGCATTTGGGGAAGAGCAGGTACGAATGAGGGCATGTCGCACAGCATCGAACGCGGTGCCGTTGGCGTACAACCCTGACGGGGGGATGGGTGTCCAACTGGCGTGGCAGAGGTTCTCGACATCACAGTGGTGGGCCCGTTGCGGGGCGCTTCGGTGCGCCCGCTCCGGCGGCCCCGCGCACCCGGCGGTATGCCGGTGATTGCGCCCATGCCCGCTGCGCGCTCCGCCCGGCTGCCTTCGCAGCGCGAGGGCGCTGAGGAGACCGTGGCGGCAGGAACGACGGTCGATCATCTGACCGAGACCTATCGCGCCCACTACCGTTCGCTGCTGGGCCTCGCCGCCCTCCTGCTGGACGACACGGCGTCCTGCGAGGACGTGGTGCAGGAAGCGTTCATCCGGGTGCACTCCGCGCGCAACCGTGTGCGCGAGCCGGAGAAGACCCTCGCGTACCTCCGGCAGACCGTGGTCAACCTCTCCCGCTCCGCGCTGCGCCGGCGCATCCTCGGGCTGAAGCTGCTCTCCAAGCCGATGCCCGACATGGCGAGTGCGGAGGAGGGTGCGTACGACCAGCTGGAGCGGGACGCGCTGATCAAGGCGATGAAGGGGCTGCAGCGCCGTCAGCGCGAGGTGCTGGTGCTGCGCTACTTCTCGGACATGACGGAGGCACAGGTCGCCGAGGCGCTGGGTATATCGCTCGGCTCGGTGAAGGCGTACGGCTCCCGGGGAATCGCGGCACTGCGCCTGGTGATGGAGGCGCAGGCATGAGCGGGCCCGAGCACAGGCACGACGATGACCGGACTGGAAACGGAATTGTGAACGACGGGCCGGACGACACCCCGCACAGCGAGTCCGAGCGGGACGGCGAGCAGACGCAGACCGGCGAGGCCGGCGCCGACGGCGCCGAAGCGGCCCCAGGTGCCGCAGCCGAAGGCGCTGCGCCGGGTGGTGACGAGGGTTGTGGCGTCGCCCCCGGTTGTGCGGGGGGCGGCGGTCTCGCGGAGACCGGACGTCTCGCGCCCGAGGGTGACGAGGACGGTGCCGATCGCAAAGCCGATCGCGGTGGGCGTGCCCCGGGCGGCGGCGGCACGCTGACCGAGCTGTTCGGGGGCAAGGCGGGTGCTGCTTCCGGGTCCGGCGCCGGTGCCGGCTCAGGCAGTTCGGCCGGAGGCGGTACGGGCCGTGTGTCCGCCGGAGGCCCGTCCGCCGCAGGCCCATCCGTCACGGGCTCGTCCGTCCAGGGCTCGTCAGCCGGGATGCCGGGCGACCTCTTCGGCGGCGCCCACGACGGTGAGGACATGGGCGAGGCCGAGCTGCGGCTCATGTTCCGCGGCGCTGTAGAGGGCCTCGAACCGTCGAGCGGAACCCTTGATCACCTGAAGCGGGCGGTGCCGGCGCGACGCGCCAGACGGCGCCAGGCCTTGGTGGGCGCGGCGGCCGCGGCACTGCTCATCGGTACGGCGGTTCCCGCCTTCGTCCACGTCGCGAATTCGGAGGGCTCGGCCACGGCCAGCCCGGCCATAGCCGGTCATGGGCAGCAGGCGCAGGGCGGCAGCGGCGAGGACGCCGGGGACGGGCCCGACGGCCCGCAGCCGGCCCGTCCCGAGGACTCCCGGACCCAGGGGAGCGGGGGCGAACACGGCAACTCCGCGACGCCGTCCGAGGGCTCCGGCCCCGACACCGAGGGCAGTGGGACCGCCGGCCTCGGCGACACCCCGGGTGACAAGGCCGCTGCCGCCGGCGTCTGTGACCCGGGTCAGCTCCGTGTCGCCTCGGCCGAGGCGGGCGCAGCCGGTGTGAACGGCACCGTCTACGGGGCGTTCAAGATCTCCAACGCGTCCGGCAGTTCCTGTTCGGTCACCACCAACGGCACCGTCGGCTTCCAGGCGGCAGGTGCCGCGGACCCGATGAAGATCAAAGTCGTCCAGCACATCGCGGGGGACCCGGCGTCCGGACTGCCCGATCCCTCACTGGAGCCGGGGACCGTGGTCCTGAAGCCCGCGATGGCGTACGAGGTGCGCTTCGCCTGGGTGCCGTCGGACACCTGCCCGACCACCGGTGGTTCGCCCAGCCCGACGCCCACGGACGGCGGCGGAAGCGGTGGCGACAGTACCGGGACCACCGCCGGCGCGGCGGAGACCTCGACGCAGTTCGGCAGTGCCGACGAGGGGCCGGCGGACGGCAGCATCGCGGTCACGCACACTCCGGAGGCCGGTGCGCCGACCGCCGAGACCACGATCTCCAACGCCTGCGCCGGCACGATCTACCGGACGGGCGTCCTGGACGCCTCGTAGCACCCCGCGCACGCACCGCGCGCACCCGACATGAGCAGCCGGCCATGAGTAGTCGGCCACGATCGGGCGTCATGAGCAGGCCGTCACGATCCGCGCCCGTCGAAACCCCACCCGGGTTCCGGCGGGCCGCTTCGTCTTCGTTCGCCCGGGCCGGGCCGGGCCGAACGAACCGCCAGGCCGCACCGCACCGTTTCGCCGACCGCGACGGCGCCGCGTCTGTGCACACGAGCCAGGGCGTGGCGCGCAGCCCCGGGTTGGACCTCTACCGGGGCGGGGCACGCTGCGGGCCCTGCGTACCCGTGTGAGGTACGCAGGGAACCCGAGACGTTCCGGCGCCGCACGGCACGCCTCGGGCCCCGGCGCGCGAGATGTACCTGTGTCGGGGATGCGGCGTCGTGTGGAGCAGGAGCAGGGCTCAGTGGCGTACCTGGTGGGCGGGGCGCTCAGTGCCGTTCCCGACACCACCCGCACCTCACCCAGCCGGTGCCCGCGCGCCCCCTTCGGCGCCTCAGCCGGAGCCTCGGTCGGCGTCGGCTGCGAGGCCCAGTTCTATATCCCGCGCCGCTTCGGCCTCGCGGCGCATGAGCCGGAACCACATGAAGAGCACGAAGCCGCCGAATACGAACCATTCGCCGGTGTAGCCGAGGTTCTGGAAGGCCTTCAGGTCGAGCCCGCTGCCCTGCGCGGCCGCGGCGGGCACCGGCTTCATGCCGCCACTCGCCCCACCCGGGTCACCGGCATCGCCGTCCGGCAGGGTGACCCATGCGTCGTAGACGTCGTACGGGACCAGATTCACCAGGGAAGCGGCGCTGATCATGCCGAGCTGCCCCTCGGGCAGCCCACCCGTGAGGTCCACGCCCTTGGTGCCGCTGTTCTCGGACGCCTGCAGATCACCTGTCACGGTGATCCGCCCGGACGGTGCCGCCGGGATCCCGGTGCTGCCCGGCGAACCAGGCAGCCAGCCCCGGACGACCGGCAGCGCCTTGCCGCTGTCGGTACGCAGCAGATCCAGCACGTAGAAGCCGCCGCGGTCGTCCAGCTTGCGCCCGGGCACGAGGAACTGGTCCTCGTACGTCCCCGTCGCCACGGCCGGGCGACCGGAGGTCTCCGTGCTCACCGGCAGTAGATCGTCGAGCGGTTTCGCGGCGCGGGTACCCGGGTCCGGGCGTTCCTCGGCCTCCTCATGGGTCTGGACGCGGTCCTCGAAGCGGCCGAGCTGCCAGGTGCCCATGAACACGCAGAACGGTATGGCCAGCACGACGAAGAGGTTGATCCCCCACCATCGCGGGGTCAGCAGGAACCGGTACACCCCTCCACGGTACGGTTCCGCCGTCCGGGAGACCGGAGCGGGGTGCACCATTTATCCGGACCTTACGCCTTCGGCCCCCCGTCCTCCCCGGCAAGGCCGGCCGCCGCCGCCCCTAGGTGCCGAAGGGTGAAGTCCAGCTCCAGCCTGACCTGTTTGATGCGTTCCTCAACGACGAGCGAGCCGTGACCCGCGTCGTACCGGTACACCTCGTGGACGGCGCCACGGGCCGCGAGACGGTCGACGTAGTTGTCCACCTGCCGGATCGGGCAGCGCGGGTCGTTGACGCCGGCCGAGATGTAGACGGGCGCGCGCACCGCGTCGACGTACGTCAGGGGGGACGAGGCCTCGAAGCGTTCGGGTACCTCCTCCGGGGTGCCACCCAGAAGAGTGCGGTCCATCGCCTTCAGGGCCTCCATCTCGTCGTGGTACGCGGTGACGTAGTCGGCGACCGGGACCGCGGCCAGTCCGAGTGCCCAGGCGTCCGGCTGCGTGCCGAGGCCGAGCAGGGTCAGATAGCCGCCCCATGAGCCACCGGCCAGCACCAGCCGGTCAGGATCCGCGAGGCCCGAGTCCACCGCCCATTCCCGGACCGCCGCGATGTCCTCCAGCTCGATCAGCCCGACACGGTGCTTGAGGGCGTCGGTCCAGGCACGGCCGTATCCGGTCGAGCCGCGGTAGTTGACCCGCACGACGGCGAATCCGTGGTCCACCCATGCGGCGGGCCCCGAGGCGAAGGCGTCGCTGTCGTGCCAGGTGGGGCCTCCGTGTATCTCGAAGACCGTGGGGAACGGCCCGTCACCGGAGGCCGGAGTCTGCACCAGGGCGTGGATGCGGCCTCCGGGGCCGTCGACCCAGGCATCCCGCACGGGCACCGACGCGGGTGCCTTCGCCCCGGGCGGGTCCAGGACGACCGAACCCGCCGTAGAACGGACGGAGGGCGGCTGCTCGGCCGACGACCACAGGTACTCCACCGTGCCGTCCGGCCGTGCCGTGGCGCCCGACACCGTGCCCGCGGGGGTCTCGACCCGGACCGCTTCCGCTGACCCCGGCTCGTGGCGCCACAACTCGCTGCGCGCCTCGAAGCTGTGCTCGATCAGCAGGGCGGAGCCGTCCGGATACCACTCCGCACCCACGTCACCCGGCAGATCGATGGGCAGATCGGTCTGCGTCCCGGCGACCGGGTCCCAGATCATCGGCTCCCAGCGACCGCGCCGCTGGTGTCCGACGAGCAGCCGGGTGTCGCCGGAGACCGGGGCGAAACCCAGCACGGCCAGGCCCAGTTCCTTCGTGCCGCCCTCGGTGTCGTCCAGTTCGGCGACCGTCGAACCGTCGGGACGCACCACCCGCAGCGCGGAGTGCATCGCATCGCCGTGTTCCGTGTGCTCCAGGGCGATCAGATCCCCGTCGTGGCTCAGATCGCCGACACCCGCGGACTCCCGGTGCCGGTAGATCACGACGGGCTCGGCTCCGGGGCGCACCAGGTGCACGGTCGTGCCGTCCTCGTCGGTCGAGCGGCCGACGACCGCCGTCCCGTCCCGCCCTATCGCCAGCCCGGCCGGGTAGGAGCCTTCGAGGCCGGGCGCCGCCACCTCGTCCGCGCCGCCGTCGAAGGGCTGGCGCATCCACACGCCGAACTCGTCGCCGTCGGTGTCGGCGAACCACCAGACGGCTTCGCCGTCCGGCGTCAGCACGCCGTCGGTCGTCCCGTTGGGCCGGTCGGTGACCTGCCGCTGCTTTCCCGTCGCCCGGTCCCACGCGTACAGCTCGTACGTGCCGGTGGCGTTCGACACGAACAGCGCGCGGTCGGGGGCGTCCTCGGCCCAGTCGGGCAGCGAGACCCGGGCGGCGCGGAAGCGCTGCTCCCACTGCGGCGGTTCCTTCTCCCGGTCGGGCACGGACGCGTCGTTCTGTGTGTCGCTCATGCCCCCATCCAACCCGATGTGACCGCGACGCCGGGCGGCCTGTGGATAACCGCTCGCGCGCACCCCCGCCCTGTGGGTAACTTTCGCGGCATGTACGCACCCACACCCGACGACTGGCACGAGACCAACCGTGCGCGCTGGGACGAACGCGTGCCCATCCACGCGGCCGGCGATTTCTACGATCTGGACGCCTTCCTGGCCGGCCGGGACGCCCTGCGCCCGTTCGAGCTCGAAGAGGTGGGGGACGTGACCGGCCGGACGCTCCTGCACCTGCAGTGCCACATCGGCGTGGACACGCTGTCCTGGGCCCGCCACGGCGCCGCACAGGTCGTCGGCCTCGACTTCTCCGAACCCGCGGTCGAGACCGCCCGCGGCCTGGCCCGCACGCTGGATCTGACGCCGGAGCGCGCGACGTTCGTCGCCGCCGATGTGTACGACGCGGCACAAGCGGTTCCGGACTCCGCGTACGACATCGTCTACACCGGGCTCGGAGCCCTGAACTGGCTGCCGGACATACGGCGGTGGGCGGAGACCGTGGCGTCGCTGGTCGCCCCCGGCGGATTCCTCTACGTCGCGGAGTTCCACCCGCTGACGGACTGCCTGGACGACGAGACCGGTTCCCGGGTCGCGTACGACTACTTCAGCCCTGATCCGTGGGTGGACGAGACACCCGGCACCTACGCGGACCTCGACGCCCGGACCGTCCACAACCGCAGCGTCGAATGGCAACACCCGGTGGGTGATGTGGTGTCGGCGCTCGCGGCGGCCGGGCTCCGCATCGACTTCCTGCACGAGCACGACGCCTCGCTCTTCCCGAGGTATCCGGTACTCGAGCGGCACTCGGACGGGTACTACCGCTTCCCGGCCGGCCGGCCCCGCATCCCGATGCTGTATTCGGTCAAGGCCTCGCGGCCGATCGAGCGCTGAGATCCGTGTTCCGGGCCGATTGTCAGTGGCGGGCGCCACACTCGGACCCATGACTGAGATGGCCGACAGAACCGGCACGACGCCGGGAGCCCCCGGGCTGCGCGCGGCGGTGGAGGCGTATTGGGCGGCAGCGGACGCCCGTGACTGGGAGGCGTTCGCCGCCACCCTCTCCGCCGACGTGGTGTACGACCTGCCGCAGACCCGCGAGCGTGTTCTCGGCAGGGACCGGTACGTCCGGTTCAACCGGGAGTATCCGGGGGACTGGCGCGTCCGCGTCGAGCGGATCGTCGCCGACGGGGACGGCCGTCAGGCCGCGGCCCGGACCTGTTTCACCGTGGCGGGCGGAGAGATACCGGCTGTCCACTTCTTCGCCTTCGACCCCTCCGGCCGGATCACGGAGGTGACGGACTTCTGGCCCGAGCCGTACGAGCCGCCGACGGGCCGGGAGCACCTTGTCGAGCGGTACTGAGCCCAGCGGGCCCCATGCGCCGGACCTGTGTGCACCGGGCCCGTCCGCACCGGATCCATACGTGCCGGACCACTCTGCGACGGACCACTCTGCATCGGACCGCCTGCACCGGACCCCCGCGCCGAGGGGAGCCCGGCGTGGTGCACCCGGTGCACCCGCACCGGCCCGGAGGAACCGCGAGGGTGGCGCCCCCGGCACGGACCGGTGGCGCCACCGCAGGACAACCGTGCTGCCTGCTGCGCGCTATGCCGCGGAGCGGAAGGCCGGCAGGTAGCCGTTCGACTGCCCGACCGCCTTCGGGTGGTACGAGTTGGTGATGGGGATGGACACGCTGTGGATCCAGGCGTCTCCCGAGCAGAGTTCGTGCCCGGTGAACTCGTCCACCACGCTCGAGTAGGTGAACCCCGCGTCGGCCGCGCGCTTGGCGAGCACCCCGTTCAGCACGTCCGACGCGTTGTTGATCGAGCCGCGTTCGGTCTCCGTGAGCCCGGCGATGCAACTGCCCGACAGCTTGTAGAAGCGCGGATAGCCGAGGACGACCACGTGGGCCTGTGGGGCGCGTGAACGGATGCCCGCGTAGAGCGAGTCGAGCGCGCCCGGAAGTGAGCTCTGCATCTGCGAGACCGCGGTGTTCACGCGGTTCACACAGGTGGCCTCGCTCTGCAGGACGCACGTCTGCATGACGTCCGCGAATCCGACGTCGTTGCCGCCGGCCGTGACGCTGACGAGCGTGGTCGAGGATGTCAGCGCGCTCAGCTGACCGCTCGCCACGGACGCCGTCGTCGCGCCCGAGCATGCGACGAACTTGAAGGAGGACGGGTTGTTCGCGTTCTTCCAGAGGTACGGATACGCGTTGGTGCTGCGCATGCAGTTGCCGCTCTCCGACGTGTAACTCCCGGCGCCCACTCCGGAGGAGTAGGAGTCACCGAGAGCTACGTAGTCGGCCCCTGCGGCGGAAGCGGGTGCGGCAAGGCCGAGTGCGGCTGCGGCGGCGATCGCGAGAGTGAAGACGGAGGCCCGGAAGGTTCGTACTGACATGGCTGCCAGCCCTTCGAAATGTGGGGGACGAGGGGGGAGTTCGTGGGGCGAGCATGTTTTTAGCAGCTCCCGGTACCCGTCGGTAAGTGGCCTCGCTGGAAGTCGTCTGATATGCCCGAATGATCGTTCGGGGGTCGATGCTCCGCGCGTAGATAAACCTCCGACGGGCCCTCGAAGTGGTGAAGTCCCGAGGGGTTTCGCCACTCTCCGTGACTGCTGTGCGTCACGCTCAGCGGGTGGCCGTACGTTCGAGTGGTCAGGCGGTGGGCGTTCCCGTACCGCGTTCACCGGAGCCGGTGCCGGAGCCGGAGCCGGAGTCGGAGTCGGAGTCGGAGTCGGAGCCCAAGGGGGAACCGCCCGCGTCCCGCGCCCGCCGGGGCTTGTTCCGTCTCCGGGGCGGTCCCGTCCTCGGAGCGCGCTGCCGACCGACGTCCGTGCCGCCGGGTCCGCACACGACTGCGGCCGCCAGGAGTCCTGGCGGCCGCTGCGGTTTCGCGTCTGGACGGTCGGACCGGCTACAGCGTGCGCTCCAGCCGGTCCGCCATCAGCCTGCTGAAGCGGGAGGGGTCGCTCAGCTCGCCACCGTCGGAGAGGAGGGCCAGCCCGTGGACGAGTTCGGCCGTCTCGGCCAGCTCGGCGGACGCGTCCGGGTTCTCGCCCCGCGCGTCGTGAGCCTTCTTCAGCCCGCTGATCAGCCCATGGGACGGGTTGAGCTCCAGGATCCGCTTCGTGCGCGGCACTTCCTGGCCCATGGCGCGGTACATGTTCTCCAGAGCCGGGGTGGCGTCGTGGGTGTCCGACACGATGCAGGCCGGGGAGACGGTGAGGCGGGAGGAGAGCCGCACCTCCTTCAGGGTGTCGCCCAGCTGCTCCGTCATCCAGCTGAGGAGTCCGGCGTACTCCTGCTGCTGCTTCTCGCGCTCGGCCTCGATCTCCTTCTTCTCCTCGTCGCTGTCCAGGTCGACCTCGCCCTTGGCGATGGACTGCAACTGCTTGCCGTCGAACTCCGGCACGGACTGGACCCAGACCTCGTCGACCGGGTCGGTCAGCAGAAGGACCTCGAAGCCCTTGGCGCGGAACGCCTCCATGTGGGGCGAGCTCTCCATCGCGGAGCGCGACTCACCCGTCATGTAGAAGATCTGCTCCTGCCCCTCCTTCATCCGCTCCACGTACGAGCGCAGGGTGGTCTGCTCCTCCTCGTCCCGGGTCGAGGAGAAGGAGGCGATCTCCAGGATCGCGTCCCGGTTCTCGAAGTCCTGGAACAGGCCCTCCTTGAGGACCCGGCCGAATTCCTTCCAGAACGTCGTGTACTTCTCGGGCGTCTTGGAACGCATGTCCTTGACGGTCGAGAGCACCTTCTTGACGAGGCGGCGCCGCATCATCTCGATCTGGCGGTCCTGCTGCAGGATTTCGCGCGAGACGTTGAGCGAAAGGTCCTGCGCGTCGACGACGCCCTTGACGAACCGCAGATACGTCGGCATGAGGGCTTCGCAGTCATCCATGATGAATACGCGCTTCACATAGAGCTGCACCCCCCGCTTGTGGTCCTGCATGAACAGGTCCTGCGGTGCGTGTGACGGGAGGAAGAGCAGGGCCTGGTATTCGAAGGTCCCTTCCGCCTGCATGCGGATGGTTTCGAGAGGGTCGGTCCAGTCGTGGCTGATGTGCTTGTAGAGCTCGCTGTACTCCTCGTCCGTCACGGAGTCCTTCGACCGGGCCCACAGGGCCTTCATCGAGTTGACCGTCTCCGTCGTGGGCTCGGCGTCCTCCTCGCCCGACACCGCCGCCATGCGGATGGGCCAGGTGATGAAGTCCGAGTAGCGCTTGACGATCTCCCTGAGCTTCCAGGGCGAGGTGTAGTCGAAGAGCTTGTCCTCGGTGTCCTCCGGCTTGAGCCGCAGCGTGACCGAAGTGCCCTGCGGGGCGTCGTCCACGGGCTCGACGGTGTACGTGCCCTCGCCACCGGACTGCCAGCGGGTGCCGGTCTCCTCGCCCGCGCGCCGGGTCAGCAGGGTGACCTCGTCGGCCACCATGAAGCTCGAATAGAACCCGACACCGAACTGGCCGATGAGCTCCTCGGAGGCGCTGGAGTCCTTGGCCTCCTTCAGCTCCTGGAGGAATGCGGCCGTACCGGAATTCGCGATCGTCCCGATCAGCTGCACGACCTCGTCGTGCGACATTCCGATCCCGTTGTCGCGCACGGTCAGCGTGCGCTTCTCCGTGTCCGTCTCGATGGCGATGTGGAGGTCGGACGAGTCGGCTACGAGCGTGTCGTCGCGGAGAGTTTCCAGTCGCAGCTTGTCGAGCGCGTCCGAAGAGTTGGAGATGAGCTCGCGGAGGAAAACGTCCTTGTTCGAGTAGATCGAATGGATCATCATCTGCAGGAGCTGGCGCGCTTCTACCTGGAACTCGAATGTCTCGGCCGGCATGGGTGCGGGTTCCCTCTCTTGGTTAAATCATCTGAGTCGACACATATCGTAACCAGCCCCCGGTGGGCTCATGTGCTGGTCCACCCGGGGCCGTTGGCCGTGTGACGCGCCAGGCGGGCGGGGCTGCGGACAGCGGTCGGCAGACACGGGCACCCGCAGCCGGGGCCCGGCACCCCGGGCGGGCAGACTGGACGCATGGGCGATGAGCGAGCGGATTCCGGGACCACGCACGACTCCGGGCTGCCACCGGTGATCACATGCCGGGAGCCCGGCACCTTCGCCCGGAGCGTGCTTGCCGAACGCCATCCGGCGCTCATCGAACAGGTGCGGGAGGCGTTCCCCTACGGCCCCGGCCCGCACCGTGCCCTCGACGACCTGCGGCACGAGATCATCCACGGTGTCGTCGAACCGCCGGGTCCCGCGAGTCCGGACCGGGGGTTCTGGCTGGAACAGGGTCGTGAGCACTTCGGGCGCCCGTGGTTCGACGCCCCGTTCCTCTGGGCGGAGAGCTACTTCTACCGCAGACTTCTGCAGGCCGTCGGGTACTTCGACGAGGGTCCGTGGCAGGGAATCGACCCCTTCGCACCGTTCAAACGGGCCGAACTGCACGGTGCCACGGTGGACGAGGAACTCAGATCCCTGGACGACCTCGCCACTCTCCCCGCAGGTGAGCGGGCCGCGGCCCTCCTCCAGGCATCACTGTGGGGGAACCGCGCCGACCTGGGCTTCCACTCGTCCGCGGACGAGCCGCCCCTCGGAGAGCCGGACCACAGCCTGGTGGCCGACGACACGCAGGACCTGTGGTCGCTGCTGCCCGCCGACGGGGGCTCCACCGTCGCGGTCATCGCGGACAACACCGGACGCGAGCTCATCCCCGACCTGATCCTCCTCGACCATCTGCTCGAGCACCGGCACGCGGAGCGGGTGGTGCTCCATGTGAAGCCCCGTCCGTACTACGTCTCCGACGCGATGACGGCCGACGTCGTCGACTGCCTCCGCCGCCTGAGCGGAGCCCCCGGTGAAGCGGGTGTGATCGGCAGACGTCTGTGGAAGGCCATGGGAGAGGGCCGGGCCGACGTGCGCACCCATGCCTTCTTCTGCGCGCCGTTCCCGTACGAGTCGATGCCCGGGGATCTCCGGGCCGAGCTGGCCGCCGCCACGCTGACGATCCTGAAGGGCGACCTCAACTACCGCCGGCTCGTGGGCGACCGGCTCTGGGCGCCGACGACCCCGTTCGCCGACGTCACCGGGTACTTCCCCGGTTCCGTCGCGGCGCTGCGGACACTGAAGTCCGACGTCGTCGTGGGCCTGGACGAGGGCACGCTGGAACGCCTGGAGGCTTCCGGCCGCGCATGGCGTACCAGCGGCACGCACGCCCTGGTGCAGGTGCGCGCCGACCGCTGAGCCCCCTCAGCGTGCCACGCCGTGCCGGGTGATGAGGTCGTGCCAGCCCTGTTCCAACTGTGCGAGCGGCACGCCGCGTTCGCAGGTCAGATGGTGGACCAGCGGGGTGTCGATCGTCGCGAGGAGCGAGTGGGCGAGCAGTTCCGGGTTCCCGGCCACGCCCGTACCGTGCACCAGCATCGCGACGTGGCTGAGCCGCAGCCGGTACGCGGGGATGGCGAAGGTGCGCAGGGGATCGTTGCGGGAGGCCAGGATGAGCTCGTGGTGGTCCCGCTCGTGACGCATGACGGCCGGGCCGAAGGCGTGCAGCCGCTCGGCGGCCGGGGCGTCGGGCCCCATGGGGGGAGGCCCGGAGAGGAAGGTCGCCTGGAGCAGTGACTCGCGGTGGTCGAGGAGTGCGATCAGGAGGCCGGTGCGGTCCTTGAAGCGCCGGAAGACGGTGCCCTTGCCGACCCCTGCCGCGGTGGCCACCGACTCCATGGTGAGGTCCGAGGCGCCGCTCTTCGCCAGGAGCCGTGAAGCGGCTTCCAGCAGGAGGGTGCGGTTGCGCGCCGCGTCCGCCCGGAGGTGCTCGGTCTCCCCTGTGGCCGCGAGCGTGAGGCTCGTGCGCGTCTCCCCGGCGTCGGGCGGCCCGGGAAGCGGGGGCAGGAGGGCGGTCATGGCTCCAAGGGTAGCGCCGGAAACGGAAGTGGACCGTGGTCCGCTTAGGGTGGTACAACTCTAAACGGACTACGGTCCGCTTATTTCTGCAGTCTCGGTCTCCCCAGGAGCTTCCCCCATGTCTGTACGCATTCTCGCTCTCGTCGGCAGCCTCCGCGCCGGCTCCCACAACCGCCAGCTCGCAGAAGCAGCGGCCAAGCACGCGCCCGAGGGCGTCGAGGTCGTGCTCTACGAAGGCCTCGCGGACGTCCCGTTCTACAACGAGGACATCGACGTCGAGGGCGACGTGCCCGCCGCGGCCGCCCGGCTGCGCGAGGCGGCCGGTCAGGCCGACGCGTTCCTGCTGTTCTCGCCGGAGTACAACGGCACGATGCCGGCCGTCCTGAAGAACGGCATCGACTGGCTGTCGCGTCCCTACGGCGCCGGCGCCCTGACCGCCAAGCCGGTCGCCGTGGTCGGTACCGCCTTCGGCCAGTTCGGTGGCGTGTGGGCCCAGGACGAGGCGCGGAAGGCCCTCGGCGTCGCCGGTGCGACCGTCCTCGCGGACGTCAAGCTCTCCATCCCGGGCTCCGTGACCCGCTTCGCGGAGCTCCACCCGGCGGACGACGCCGAGGTCGTCACCTCGCTGACCGAGGTGCTCGGCCAGGTCGCCCAGGGCGCCGCGGCAGCCGCCGCCTGATCCACCCCTCGGCGCCGACGGCCGAGGACGCGGCACCGCCGCAAAAGCCATGACCGGCTCGTGTGGGCCCGGTCCTGCTCCCCCTCATTCGGGCGGGGGCGGGGGCGGGCCCACACGTCGTTCGTGCGGCCGGCCGTGAGGGCTCGTGCGCCGGAGGGCCGTGGTTCCCGCAGCCCGGAAAGCAGGTCGACCCCGGCCGGACCGAATGCCATGATCCTGGTGTACGAAGCCCGCCCCGCCGGAAGGACGCCATGCCCGCATACGCCATAGCCCACCTCGCGGAAGCCGATCCCCACCCGGAGGTCATCGAGTACATCGAGCGCATCGCCGGCACCTTCGAGCCGTACGGGGGCCGCTTCCTGGTGCACGCAACCCCGCACGAGGTGAAGGAGGGCAGCTGGCCCGGGCACGTCGTCCTGATCGGTTTCCCGGGCATCTCCGAGGCGCGGGCCTGGTGGGATTCGCCCGCCTACCAGGCGATCGCCCCCCTGCGCTCACGGCACATCGAGGGCGACATCATCATGGTCGAGGGCGTCCCCGAGGGATACGACTCGACCGCCACCGCGAAGGCGATGCGCGCGGGCCTGCCCGCCGACTAGCTCGCACACACACGAGAAAAGGTCAGGCGCCCTCTGCTTGCAGAGGGCGCCTGACCTGGTGTTTCAGCTGTCGGGGTGGCGGGATTTGAACCCACGACCTCTTCGTCCCGAATGAGGGTCGGTCAGTGAGCCTGCCAATCTCGATGCCGTTTTCGCAGGTCAGATGAGTGGTATCGGCTGGTGTCGCGTGGCCTGGAAGGGGCTCGGGGAGCGGGTCGGCTCCCAGATGGCTCCCAGCGTCCTCTCCCAATGGCTGCCGACCCCACGTTCATTCTGCGTTGCTAGATACATGAGCCCTCCCTGCCTTTGAGGGGAGTGCCCAAGTCTGCAAAGGGCGAGTTGGCCTCGGCGGACGCCGATCGCGGACTTTATGGCCACGCGCGATAGCGGAACAGCAAAAAGTGAATGTGTTAGTGAGCAGGGAGTTCCGTATGCGACGAGCGGCTTCGAGCTCGTACACGGCGAAGGTTGCTGGCGTTGATTCGACACTTTTCGAACGCATGATCTAATGTCGGGCTTCAGCCTGTGCGGCAAATCTAGCGGCCCGAAGGCGGCGAGTCAACGAGTCGGTCCTAACTCTCATACTGGCCTTCCTCGGTAGCATTCCGGCAGTCGACGTTAAAAGGCGTTGAGTAGCCATAATTGGAACTTCCGCTTGCGCTCGGTTGGTCTGCGGTCCTAGCTTTATTTCACTGGGCTCAGGGGGCGGGGAACAGCTTCGCTCGGCGTCCAGGGAACTCGTTTTAATTCAAGGGGAGGGCGTCTTCAGCGTGGAAGACGTGATCGAAGCATGCGTCGAGGCGTTGCTGGAGGACAGTGAGCGCCTCGGCCGACTTGAGCGCACTCACGTGGTGCAGGTGGCTAGCCGCCGGGGTATCGATCCGCAGCAGTTAGGCCGTGTCCTGGCCACCCTGCGTGAGCACAGGGTGTTGAGCGAAGAGCCGCAGAACAACACTTCGGCCAGCAGCGGGACCGAGACGGACGTCAAATCCACGGCGTTCAGTGGTCGAGAACAGCCAGATTCCTACCCGGAGTGGTTGGGGCGCCACCGGATCCTGGCGGCCGAGGAAGAGGTGGCACTGGGGCGACGCATCCAGATGGGCCTGCGGGCGGAAGAGTCTGCGGCCGGCTGGGAGGCGTCCGGTGATTTGGCTGAGCTGATTCGTGACGGCGAGGCAGCTCGAAAAAATCTGGTCCGGCACAACGTACGCCTTGCTATCGGCATCGCGAGGCGCTACCTGCCGAGCGCTGGCGACCTGGAACTTGATGATTTGATCCAGGAAGGGGTTCTCGGTCTCAACCGCGCGGCGGAAAAGTTTGATCCGGCCATGGGGTACAAGTTCTCGACGTACGCGAGTTGGTGGGTTCGGCAGTCGGTAACCCGAGCTATCGCGAATACCGGCTCCGTGGTGCGCTTGCCGGTGCACGTCCGTGACGACCTACGCCGCGTGGAGCAGTACGCGCGCCGCTTCGAGGAGCGAAATGGTCGCTCTGCCACCGTCGCGGAACTGGCCGAGGGGTTGGGGGAGAAGCCGGAGAGTGTCCGCGCATTGCTGGATTACTCTGCCCCGGTTATCCACCTGGATATTCCGGTAGGCGAGGAGGGTGGTGCCACGCTCGGTGATCTGGTACTTGCATCCAGGGTGGAACGGCCGGAGGACGAGATTATTCGGCGACTCTTGAAAGACCAGATCTTTGAGATGATCGGCGAAATTCTCACGGATACCGACCCGCGTTTGGCGCGATTACTGGAGGGGCGGTTCGGCCTAGACGGCGAGGACCCCATGACACTTCAGGCGCTGGGCAAGGAATTCGGCTG
Source organism: Streptomyces sp. NBC_00178 (assembly GCF_036206005.1). NCBI lineage: Bacteria > Bacillati > Actinomycetota > Actinomycetes > Kitasatosporales > Streptomycetaceae > Streptomyces > Streptomyces sp. NBC_00178. Next base: position 3,507,973 of record NZ_CP108143.1, on the reverse strand, counting down.
CACTCGTGAACGGGTGCGGCAACTGGAGAAGAAGTTGCTCGAGCGTCTCCGGGATAACTGCCGCCTTAAGCGGCTGATGTTGGAGTTCTTGGCAATGGAGGCGGCGTGACGCAGGACGCAGTGGATGCAGAGAGCCGGTTCGTGGACTGGCTCGACAGCCAGGTAACCGCAGAGGGCCGGGGTGATCGGGACGACGTCCTGGACGCAGACCCTGCCGGGGTCTACTGGTTGGGGCGACTGGCTCCGGAGGGTGAGGCAGCCGCAGTACGCAGGGAGCGGCGCATGGACCCGTGCGCAATTGGCCTGCGGTTGCGGCCGGAGGGAGAGGGGCCATGGTCCTTGCGGGCGCGCGTGCGGGCGCTGGCCTGGAACCAGGTGCGGGGTCCGGAGAGACGAGGCGAGAAGTGGGAGAAGACGGCGTCGATTGACGTAATTTTGCCAATCCAAGTCCCGTTGGGCGCGGCGGGTGCGGCCTTCGGCGGGCTCCAGATCGCCGAAGCCCTTGATGCCGCGGGGGCGGTGGGCTCGTGTGCGGAAGTGCGCGTAACAGACGAGTCTTGGCGCGGCAGTCTTGAGCTCGTTGTGGAACTTGTGAACACCACGCCTGAGGGTTCACGTCAGCGAGGCGAGCGCCATCTCTTCGAGGTGGAACTGACAGTCCTCGATCTGTTGACCACTCCCTTCCTGCTCGAATCCCTGCCCGAGAGTTTTCGCTACGACCGGCGCCTACCAGCCATCGGCATCAACTGCGGCGTTAATGTCCGGTCCGCCGGAGAACTCAGAACGACCGATCAGGTGGTTGTCGATCGATACCGCCCTGAATACACCTTTGACCGAACCGACGCACGGCTCTTACCGTTGGCCTTCGAGAAGCTCGTCCAAGAGCCAGTGGCCACCCTCGCGCGGCTGGTAGAGGCGTACGAGGCATGGGGGCTTGAGCACTGGTCTTCGGAAGCCTTGCAACACCGCGCCAAGGAGGAATCCTGGAAGCCGGAGATGCTTCAAGAAGCCGTGGGAGCCGCTGCGGAGCATACGGCCGAACTCCAGCGGCTACGTGCGGGCGTGGCTGTTCTGGCACGGGACGCCGATCTACGCCAAGCCTTCCAGCTCATGAATCGCGCCATGCGCCGTGCGGCCCGTGGGCGCTACGCCGGCTGGCGCCCGTTCCAGATCGGTTTCATCCTTTCAGTGCTGCCCTCCCTGACAAATGAAGGTGAGGACTGGCAGCTGGTTGAGATCGTGTGGTTCGCCACCGGTGGTGGCAAGACCGAGACGTATCTCGGTCTGCTCGTTCTAGCCGCCTTTTACGATCGGCTGCGCGGGAAGCTCGCAGGCATCACGGCCTGGAGTCGATTCCCGCTACGCATGCTATCCCTCCAGCAGACTCAGCGCTTTGCGGATGCCCTGGCCGCAGCAGAGCTGGTGCGTCGCGAATGCGCGATCGGTGGAGATCCTATTTCCCTGGGCTACTTCATCGGCGCTGGCGCGACGCCGAACGAAGTCCCTACCGCGCCAACCGATTACAACCCCATCGACGTGGACGAACCTCGTATGGCGGACCGTTACCAGGTCCTTACCGCTTGCCCGTTCTGCGGGTCCAAGGAGATCCGCATGAAGTTCCACCGCGGTGACTGGACCCTGCGCCACCTGTGCGTCGCAACCGGGTGCCCCAGCGAAGGCAAGCCGCTACCGGTGTACGTCGTCGACCAGGAGATCTATCGCTTCCTGCCCACCGTCGTGATCGGCACGTTGGACAAGGCCGCACTGATCGCCATGCAGGGAGGCATGCGGGGATTCTTCGAGGGGCCAGCCGGACGCTGTTCCCGTCCGGGCCATGGGTTCACTTACGCGAAGCGAGCCAAACGGCCAACCGGCTGTCTGGTCCCCGATTGCCCGGGTGACGCCACCCCTGTGGCAGCTCGGGACCGTGCGCGATTCGCCCCCTCTTTCCGATTGCAGGACGAACTGCACCTGCTCCGGGACTCCCTTGGCGCGGTGGACTCTCACTACGAGTCATTGCTGGACGCCCTGCAGACGGAACTCACAGGCCGAGCTCCGAAAATTGTCGCCTCCTCGGCGACTCTCACTGGGTTCGAGCGCCAGGTTGAGGTCCTGTACAACCGACGAGGCCGCGTCTTCCCGGTTCCGGGGCCCTCCGCTAGCGAGTCCTTTTGGTCTCGTGAGACGGATCGCCTGCTGCGCAGATTCGTCGCGGTGTGGCCGCGCGGGGTCACACTCGAGTGGGTTTCAGACCGCACCACGACCATCCTCCAGCAGTCCGTACGCCGCCTACTCGACGATCCCCATGCCGTTTGCGCTCAGGCCGGCGTCGACCTCGTCCACGTCCCCATGCTCCTGAACCTCTACGGCACTCATGTCGTGTACGGCAATACCGTGCGTGATGTCGAGGCAGCCCGACGCTCCCTCGGAACCCAGGTTCCCGTCAGCCCACTCAACTCTGCCCAACTCACAGGGCAGACTCCTTTCGAAGAAGTTCGCGAAACCCTACAGCGCCTATTGGGCCCGGAGTCCGACTTCCTGGACCGCCTGCACGTCGTCACCGCGTCCTCGATGATCTCGCACGGCGTGGACGTCGACCGACTGAACGTGATGACGGTGCTCGGTGTGCCACTGACAACTGCGGAGTTCATCCAGGCTACGGCTCGCGTAGGACGCGCTCATCCCGGCTTGGTCTACGTCATTCACAAGATCGGCCGCGAACGGGACTCAGCCATCTTTTCCCAGTTCCGGCCCTTCATCGAACAGGGCGACCGCTTCGTGGAACCCATTCCCATCACACGCGCCAGCCGGCGTGTACTGGAGTTGACTACCAGCGCGGCAATCGAATCTCGCCGTCTGTTCGTCCACGAACCTCGTTCAGCTGGCGGACGGCTGACCACCGTAGACCTGCTCCGCAAGTACACCACCCAGTCCGGCTTGTCCGCCGAGGAGGAGGCCAGCGCTTGCGCCGCCGCCCTGGGAGTCCCCGATCAACACCATCTGGCCCTCGCCGACGTGTCCCGGCAACTCGAGACGTACTTCATGCGCCTCGAGAACCCCGGAGACGGAGCCAAGTGGCCCAATCAGCTGCTTGCGCGCGCCCCCATGCGTTCCCTGCGCGATGTCGAAGCCCAGATCCCCGTCAGCGACGACTAACCAGCAGGGAAGGCATATCGATGAAGGACCAGCGCAGCGGATCCCAGATCCTCTACAACTTTCTCCCGCAGCAGACCGCTGACCTCAAGGGCGGAATCTGGCGCACAACCGAATGGAAGGACCCGCGCCCCGTTGATGTCGAGGACACGATCGTCAGGGGACGGCTGATCTCCGAGCTCGAGGGCTGGGTGGGCCGCGGTTTGGACGCTACCGCAGTCAATTACCTGCGCGCGGGCGGACCTGTCGAAGTTGTCGGAGTCAATTCCGAACAGGGAGTGCGCGTCGAGCGCTTTCCTTTGGTTTGGGTGTGCAGGGCGTGCCGACGTGTTGAGACCGGCGACGCCAAGACCTGCCAGTGCGGGAACAAACACTGGCGGCAACTGCACTTCGTCGGATTCCATGACTGCGGACTGCTGGAACAACCATCGATTCCTCTGTGCCGGGAGCACCGACAGGTCCGCATGCCCCATCAGTCGAGCATGGACGCCGCGCGCATCCGTTTTGAATGCCCGGTGTGCCAGAGGGAAATCCAGAAGGGCTTCGCGTGGCGCAAGTGTCCTTGCGGGCGTCGGTACTCCGAGGCCAAGAACGCCGAGTACCTGCGCTACAACGTCCACCGATCTGCCAGCGTTTATACGCCCCAGGCATTCACACAGATTAACCCAGCTAGTCGCGCCGCGATGCGTCGTGTCACCGAGTCTGGGGGACCGCGTCGTGCCTTGACCTGGGCCTTGGGTGGCTTTGAGGACTCCCAACCGGGCGCGGGGCGCCAGACGGAGACCTCCCTAGTCGACCAGCTCGTCGCTGCTGGGCTGACCCGTGCGGTTGCCGAGAAGATGGCCGCTGTCGCTGGCGCAGCAGGTGAACTGGGTGCCGAGGAAGACCTCGGTGAACTCGCCAACGCCCACAGCGTGCAAATCGAAGCTGCTGAACGGGAGGCCGTAGATGTCGCCTTGGCGGCGACCGAGAGGGGATCCCGCCAGCGCGTCGCCGACCTCATCAGCCCTGTCACCCCGCTCGCCGTTCGGACCCGCTATGAAGTCGATTATCCCGCAGCTCTGCGGCGCGCTGGTCTTTCGGGGGTAGATCTGTTTACAGACTTCCCAGTCCTCAAGGCTGTATATGGGTATACGCGAGGTGGTGGAGAGCCTGGTACATCTCGTTTGAGCCTGTTTACGGGAAAGAGTGGACGACGGATCTATGCTGACCTACGATCCACTGAGGCGCTGTTCTTTCGGCTCGATCCACTCCTAGTTCATACCGCCTTGCGTCAACGCGAGCACGTGCTACCGCCAGCACGTGACGAGCGCACCGCCCGCACTGTCCTTGCCGCTCACGTGACCCCGCCTTCTCGCTTCAGCGACCCGGAGGACGCGTCACCTGCCGGCCGGGACCTTCTCACCCTCATCCACTCCTACGCGCACCGGGCTATCCGACAACTCGCCGTCTTTGCTGGTGTCGACCGAGAAGGATTGGGTGAATACCTTATCCCTCGGCACAATGGATTTTTCGTCTTCGCAGCCAGCCGAGGCGATTTCGTTCTCGGCGGTCTGCAAGCCGTCTTTGAGAACGATCTAGACATGCTGCTCGGCAGCATCGCTGGAGCCGAATCCCGGTGTGCCATGGATCCAGCCTGCGAACGTAATGGCGGCGCATGCCCCGCGTGCTTGCACCTGGGCGAGCCGGCGTGCGACCACTTCAATCGCTACCTGAACCGAACTGCCCTTTTCGGCCCGGACGGCTTCCTCGCCCCCTCCCCACACCACAAGCCGTAACGTCGAATGCCATCACCCCGGCGCTCGCCCTGCCAACCAGGTTTGGCGAGCGCTGGCTGCCTGCTATAGGTCTGTGGCCTGTGGAGTTGGGCGACTGTGGTGATCCGGAGGATCTCTATCTATGACATCTGGATGAGGTCTGGGTTATCGATCATGGTGCGGTGCAGGTGAGCGAGATCGACCCCACAGCGATTGGCCAGCAGGGCATGACGCTCGCGCGCGCGTTGGGGGATGGTCTCGCCGTCCCTGGTTGTGATCACGATGCCGGGGCGGGTGGGTGAGTCGATTCCCTCGTTCAGCGCCGCCCAGATGAGGTCCTTCAAGACCCCAGCCTTACCCCAGCAGATGTAGCGCGTGGCCTTGCCATCAGTGGCGAGACAGTGGTTGGGCTTGCCCTCTACCGAGTCCCGCACCACTGACCACTCAGCTCCGCAGAAGAACTGGACGATCTCGTCCGCCCCGCGAAAACGGCGACGGACGTACGGGACGAAGTTGCCGATACCTTCATGGGCCCTGGCGTACTCCTTCATCGGGACGTCCTTGATCCACACCCGAACGTCTTGATCGCTGGCGAACCTTCGGAGCTCCCCGCCAATGCCGGAGGCATCGAACCATCGGCGGTACTGAGCGGTCTTCCCGGGATTGCCCAGGAACTCCCAATCCAGCACGTCGGCGGTGCTGTACATGTCGAGCAGGATGCGACGTCGAAGAGATTCCGGAAGGTTGAGCTGCGGCAAGGCGTCTACTCCAAGGCGGCGAGGGCGGAGGGGAACTGCAAGCGGTGCTCGTCGTACGCGGTTTCGAGACAGGCCGCGTCTCTGATCCACTCTTCCATAAGGGTCGCAACCCGTTGGTCGTTGAACTCGATCTGTGAGGGCGCCACTTGGTCCAGGACTTCGACCTCACTCCCCTCCAGACTTCGCTTCATGTTGAGGGCCGCTGCGATCCGGCGTAGATCGCTTACGAAGTCGAGCACTGTCACGCGCTCCTTGCCCTCCCGCAGTCGGAGCCCTCTCCCCAGCTGCTGGACGAAGATGCGCCGGGAGTGCGTCACCCGGGCAAAGCAGAGGATGTTGACGTCGGGGATGTCGACTCCCTCATTGAGGATGTCAACTGAGGTGAGGATGGGGACATCGCCGTTACGGAACGCTAGGAGGCGGCTTTGCCTCTCACGCTTGGTCAGGTCGGCGTGGAGAGCCAGGGCGCCGGACCACAAGGGGGTACGACGCAGTAGTTCGGCCAGTCGCTCCGCGTGCGCGACCGTGCGGCAGAACACGATGGCTCGTGGGTTCGTCGTTGCCGCCCAGGCGGCAGCCAGCTCATCGCGGATGGACTCGTCTCGCTGTGGCAGGAAGAGGCGGGCGTTGAGGTCACCCAGACCGTACTCGTGCTCGCTAGCCGCTCTCACGACGTCCCAGTCAAGGTTGTCGACGAACAACTGGTAATCCACTTGTGCCAGGTAACCCCGCTTCATGCCCTCCTCGATACCGAGTGTGAAGCTCGCTGGCCCGAAATGGTGGCTGATGTCGTGCGAGTCCCCTCGCCAGGGTGTGGCCGTGACTCCGAACTGCTTCGCATCGGACAGCACGTCGAGCAATTCGTCGTACTGACCGTCCTCGCCGACGTGGTGAGCCTCGTCAACCATGACAAGTGCTGGCCGGTAGCCGAAGCGGGCAGCTGGCAGGGCGGAGCCGACTGTGGCGCACGTCACTCCGGACAGGTTGTCCGGTCGAGTGTCCCCGGTGAGGAGACGGGTCGGGATGCTCTTGGGGAGGTGTCGCCAAAGGGCGCGCTCCAGCTGCTGGACAAGATCCTTGGCGTGAGCGACGACCAGAACCTGATCCGCGGGATGCCGGCGGAGGTGCGCCGCAACGACCTCGCCGCCGACCACGGTCTTGCCAAGCCCGGTAGCGAGAATGAGCATGGCGCGGCCGTGTGAGTCTAGGTCCTTGCCCAAGGCCCACAGAGCTTCGGCCTGGTAGGGACGAGGCGTCACCTCACCGAAGCGGGGTGGGACCCCATCAAAGCTGCGGGCGAGGTGACCGCCTTCCCAGAGGTGGATGCTGGGGCGGATACGCGAGAGAACGTCGACCCGGCGCCGGGCGTCTGAGCTGAAGCGGCTGTTTGTCACGACGACGGCCTGATGCGCGCTGTAGTGGTCACGCGCGTTGTCGACCTCGTCCACAGCGTCAGCGCCGACAACTCCTCGGCGCTTCCATTTGCATTGGAAGACCCAGAGCTCGCCCTTGCGGCGAGCGAGGACGTCGCCACCCTCGTCACCGGAGCCATCGATGACGGCGACGTCCGTGAAGCCGAGATGCCACAGGAGCCGCTCGACACGCCTTGGGAACTGCAGCGGCCCGGCGTCGAGAAGAGGGCCCGGATCCAGGAAGCTGTGCATCGCCTCTCCCATCGTCAGCTGTCGTCCGCGAGGTCACGGGCGATCAAGCGGCAGCTGACCCGAATGCGCCCCAACTCTTCAGGGGTGACCTTCGGTCGGTGCTGCGCGAGCAGCGCCAGATCACTCAGGGGGTTCATCAAGCGCTCGACGATCAAGTCGCGGGCGTCCGAGGCCGACAGCGCGGCATAGGAGCGTCGGAAGACCTTTCCGTCCATGAAGAGCGCCGGCGACTCGCTGATGACGCGCAGGACGGCACTGGCGGGAGTGAAACGGATGAACTCTCCATTGTTTACCGCCTCGTTCCAGTCGAGGCCGGGCTCCGACTCCAAGGCGAAACGCTCCTCGGCGGCCTCCCTCTCGTGGGCTCGCAGTTGCAGCCAGTGAACAGCAGGCGTCTCCGCGATCACCGGCGCCATCAGGGTGCGGATCCGCTCCAACAACCGCTCGGCCTCGTCGGCCATCGCGGTTGGTGTGAGGCGAGGGCTGGAGGAGCGTTCCTTGAACAGGAGGAGCAATCGCGACAGAGGTGTGGAGTTGTCGTTCTGCCGGACGCGCATGTATTCGGCTGCCTCCAGCAGCGCCATGTCACGCATGTCGGCCCCGTGCTCCCGATAGAGCTGGTGATCGGAGTCGACGAAGACCTCCAGCTGCGGGGAACGCAGCATGATGGCGAAGGCTGGCGTTTCCTGATCCTTGGCATTGGTGAGTCGCTGGCCCCGTACAGCCCAGACCCTCAGTTCGATCCGACCCATTTCGGGAATCAGGTATTCGCCAGCGAGGTCGGGGAACTGGTCTGCGGTATCGCGGTAACGCTGCAGCCGTTGGGCGAAGGTTTCTACCGGCGCCGGATCGTCGGCCGGGGGCGCATCTTCAGTCCGGGGAACGTCCTGCGCGTCGTCCTCGCCAGGAGATACGGGTCCCAGGCCGGGCAGGAGCTCGTCCGTGCCGCTGTCCGAGTCAGGGCCCGATTCGTCCTGGTGCGGATGGTCGTGGCTGTGGGCCGCCTCGTACCAGATCTCGTCGCTCTGGTAGTCGGGATGGGCGTCCCGAAACAGCTTCGCCCACTGAATGGTCTTCTCGTGGATGGCTTCTTTGCCGTTTCCGGGCACCAAGTAGTTCAGGCCGGGATCCTGTCGGCGAAAGCCCGAGTACAGGAGTGCGAGCGGACTGTCGTTCTCCGGAAGTTGGCGACGCTTGGCGATCTCCGGACGTAGCGGACTTTCCTTACGAATGGCACGCAGCACTTGGTGCCACTCGGCGGTCTCGAACTCGAACGCTGTCTTCTGGTAGTTCGGGGTGACGTGGTCGCAGTGGATCTCCCCGACGATGCGGCCAGTCGCCGCTTTGGAGTCGATCGGGTACTCGAGTTCCGGTTCGCCAAGGCCGTCCTCATCAGTCCAGTAGAAGATCCGCTTGTCCTTGAGAAGGATCTTCCGGCCGTTGCGCAGGAAGTCGACGCCATAGTCCGTGCGGTGCACGTAGCGCTGGATACCGAGCCAGCCCCAGATTCGGCGCGAGCGGACCTCAAGCCGGTCCTGGTCACACTCGCGGCAGTGATCAACGTCGAGCGGGTTCCAATACCCGCAGGCCATGCACGCCTTCTTGTCCGAGAGAGAGACGTCTATGGGCTGGATGGCGCTGATCTCCACGCCTCGGCGCGTGACGGTGCGCTTTTCGCTCCAGACGCAGAGTGTCCGGGGAGGCAGCTTCTTGCCGTTGATCGTCAGCCGGAAGCCTCGCTCAGTGAGCAGATAGCTGTACACATCGCCCAGCTTCTCCCTGATCACCCTGAGGGCGTTGGGGCGACGAAGCGCCTCGAACTGCTCCCCCTTGAGGTCGCTAATGGTGATGACGGTCCCGTGCTCATCGAGGTTCGCCTTGGGCACCTGGCGGTATGGAGCTTGGTAGGCGGCCGACGCCTCGATCTGCGGAAGGTCAAGCGTGACCTCGGTCCAGTAGGTGTCGCCAGCCCGCCCGGTACGGACGACGGTCTTGCGGCCGAGACGAGCGGTCGCGATGTTGAATCCCATGCCGAACAGACCCAGCGCTCCGTGCCGACCGTTGCCGCTCCAGCCGGCGCTGATCGCTTTGCGCACCTCGTCGAGGCTCATGCCTCGGCCGTTGTCCTGGACGACCACTTCAGCCGTGGACCGGGAGTCCTGCGCGGTCGGCAGTGAGATGCTCACGGTTGGCCTCTCGCCGCCCGTCTCGGGAGAGGTTTGGAACACGTCGAAGGCGTTGTCCACAAGCTCGGCGAGGCACTGCCAGGCCGCGAATTCGATGTCGCCCAGGACACCGAGGATGCGGGGGTGCGGCATCACGTTGATGTACTGGCCGTCAGACATGCGTCGTCGCTCCCCAGGTGGCCACGTCGTGCTTGATGAAGTGCGTTTGACCAGTGGGGATTGAGCTTCGCGTTGCCCGCGACTCGCCCCCCGAGTTACCTCGCGTCAGCATGCGTTTACTCTACTGACGCCCACTGACAATCAGTTGGGGATCTGCGGAATCAGCCCGTGCACCAGCGGCGATGCATCGCCGACGATCCGCCCGTGGTCATGCCAGACTGGTTCTCATGATCCGAGAGCCAGCCGAGGTAACCATCGACGAGGGCGGTCGGGTCGAGTTGCCCATCGGGCTACTGGCGGAGGCCGGCCTTGCTTGCGGTAGTAGTTTGCTCGCCTATAGCGCGGGCGACGGTCGCATCATGCTGCGGCGCGCTGAGGACGCCATCGCCGACCTTCTGGTTGACGGTGACCTGTGAGGCGCGCTTCTCGGAGGCCGTGACGCGCCGCCGGACCTTCACAAGAGCGATGATCTTGTCGGCCGCCTCTGACGAGTCCTCATGTTCCCAGACCCGTACAGGCAGCCACCCAGACTGCTCCAACAGGCGGTTGGTCTCGGAGTCCCTCGCGCGATTCCCCTCGATCTTGTCTCGCCAGAATTCCTCGTTCGTTCCCGGCCACCGGCAATGAAGCGGACAGCCGTGCCAGAAGCAGCCATCCACGAACACGGCCACCCTCGCGCCTGGAAAGGCGACGTCAGCGGTTCGCCGCACGCCAGCCATCGGGCGGTGCGAGACTCGGTATCGCACCCCCCGCTCGTGCAGGTGCTTCCGTAGGAGCTTTTCTGGAGCCGTGTCGCGTGACCGATTGCCCCGCATGGAGGCGCGAACTGAGCGGCTCGCCGCCCAGGAGGACGCCGGCGTCTCCTCCTCGGGCAGCACGTGGCCGCCCTTGATCGCTCTGCGCCAAGCCTCGGCGAGGTTCTCGCGACGGGCCTCGTGCTCGACTTCTCCGAGGTAGATCGGCTTGCGAGTGGACCCTCTGTCGGACCAGCGCAAATAGGCTCGGATCCGTCGGGTTTTCGTCAGCACCTTCAGTTCGACGGAGGCACGCGCCCGGCGCCCGTCCCCCAGATCTACCCAGCGTCGGTCAGGGCCGCCAGCGGCCTTGTCCTGCTCCGCCGTGGCCTGGGCTCTCGTCCTGCCGGGCCGCCCTTTCCACGCCTTCGTGGGTGGAGGCTTGTCCTTCCAGCGCGCCTGGTGGGGGGCCGCCTTCCCGGAGGTCACCTCAGGCTCCGCGCGTTGTCCAGGGCCTTGGCCACTGCCTTCGCGAAGAACTCACCCAACAGGACGGGAACGGCGTTTCCGAGCTGACGCATCCGCTCTCCCCGCGGGCCTTCGAGGACCCAACTGTCAGGGAAGGTCATCACGCGGGCCGTCTCTCGTACGGTCATGTAGCGATGCCTGTACGTCCAGCCGTCCGGTACGGAGGCATCACGAACGCGGTCATCGGTCAGCATCACCGATTCCCCGCCTGGTACTCCGTGGACACCGGCCTTCACGGTCTTCGCCGGCCGGTCGAGCTCGTTCGGCGTGTGTCCCTTGTAGATGCGCGCCCCGGGCCAGCCGATGTGGTTCGTCACGCCGTTCAGATAGCGCTCCTCTCGGTCTAGGCGGCTCCACAGGTCCTGGGTGAGCGGCGGCTCGCCGTTCATTCCGGCGAGGGCGTCACGGAAGGTTCGCCACGGGAGCAGTGAAGCTTCCTCGGCTTCGAGATTGACCTGTTTGGGGAGCCCGGCGAGAGCGCGGACACGCACGTGGTCGGGCACTGCGTGACCGCGAAGCTCACGGTGCCGCTCCCAGTAGTCGCCCTTCCGCATTGAGTGGATCAGAGCCTCGTAGGAGTGTGTGCGCTTGACGCTCCGCTTGAACTCCTCGACGTCCACACCGAGGTCTCGACGGAACGCGACGATGATCACCCGGTTCCTGATCTGCGGTACGCCGTAGTCCGCCGCGTTGACGGTTGTGGCCACCACGTCGTACAGCTCATGGCCCCCGGACGGATCAAGGACGCGACCGTCCCTCAATCCCGCGTCGTAGGCGCGCAGGAGGGCGTCGTGCTCCTGCCACGTGCTGTCCGGGTCGCGCTTCAGGTAGGGGTAAGACAATTCCCGCAGAATGTACTGAAAGTAGGGCTCGAAGGACTTGCGTCGAAGCCCGACGACGTTCTCGCAGATGACGGCCTTGGGCTTAATCTCGCGGACCGCCCGGAACATTTCCGGGAACATGTTCCGTTTGTCCTCGTCGCCCTTAGCGATTCCTCCCAGGCTGAACGGCTGGCACGGCGGGCCGCCGGCCAGCACGTCGACCTTGCCGCACAGGTAGTTCATGTCGAGCGTCCGGACGTCGCCCCTGATGAGAGGTACGGGCCCGCCGGGGTCGGGGATCCATTCCTCGTCACCCCGTTCCTTGGCGCCGTTGGCCTCAAGCGTCTCGCAGGCGCGGGTGGCGACCTCGCTATAGAGGAGCGGCCGAAACCCCGCTCGCCCAACGGCCATAGCCAGGCCGCCTCCGCCGGCGAACAGCTCAACCGCCGTGCGGTCAGGAGATCGTTCTTTTCGCTGCTCAGACATTGTAAAACCATACCGCGGAGTAGGTCCCTCTGGGAAGTCGAGCGCACTGATTCACCATTCGAACCAAGGCATGAGTGGTTCGGGGCTCCGGTCGAGCATCGGTACTCTGGATCGCATGTCTACTGCCCCGGTTCGCGTTCGTTTCGCCCCGTCTCCGACCGGCATGTTCCATGTCGGCGGGGCGCGGTCCGCCCTCTACAACTGGGCCGTGGCACGACAGTCCGGCGGCACCTTCGTCCTGCGGATCGAGGACACTGACGCAGCCCGGAACAAGCCGGAGTGGATCGACGGCATCATCAGCGCGCTCGCGGCGATCGGCATCCATGGTGAGGACAATGCCTTCGAGGGGCCGTACTTCCAGTCGCACAACGCGGCCCGGCACAGTGAGGCCGCCCAGCAGCTGTACTCGGCGGGCAAGGCGTACTACTGCGACTGCACCCGGGAGCAGCTGAAGGAGCGCACGGGGTCGGAGCACCTCGGGTACGACGGGTTCTGCCGGGACCGCGGGCTGGCCTTCGAGGAAGGCCGGGCGCTGCGGTTCCAGACACCGGACGAGGGCGAGACCGTCGTGGTCGACCTGATCCGCGGGGAGCCGGCGTTCCCGAACAGCGCGATCGAGGACTTCGTGATCGCCCGTGGTGACGGGTCCCCCGTCTTCCTGATCGCGAACGTGGTCGACGACCTGGACGAGGGCATCACGCAGGTCATCCGCGGCGAGGAGCACCTGTCGAACACGCCGAAGCAGCAGATGCTGTGGGAGGCGCTCGGCGCCGAGCCGCCGGTGTGGGCGCACCTGCCCGTGATCGTGAACGAGAAGCGGCAGAAGCTCTCCAAGCGTCGGGACAAGGTCGCGCTGGAGGACTACCTCGCCGAGGGCTTCCTTCCCGAGGCGATGGTGAACTACCTGATGCTCCTGGGCTGGGGCCCGGGCGGCGACAGGGAGCTCATGCCGTACGAGGAGCTGGAGCAGCTCTTCCGGATCGAGGACGTCAACACCGCCCCGGCGTTCTTCGACGTGAAGAAGCTGACGGCTTTCAACGGCGACTACATCCGTGCTCTGGCGCCCGCACAGTTCGCCGCAGCCTGTGCGCCGTGGCTCGTGGCCCCGTACGCGCCGTGGCAGCCGGAGGCGTTCGACCAGGCTCTCTTCGAGACGGTAGCGCCGCTGGCCCAGACGCGGCTGGCGTTGCTGTCGGAGATCACCAGCTACGTGGACTTCCTGTTCCTCGACGCGCCCGTCGAGGACGAGGCGTCGTGGAACAAGGCCATGAAAGCCGGCGCCGAAAACATCCTGGCCGACGCTCGTGCCGAGTTCGCCACCGTCGCGGGCTGGGAGGCGGACGGTCTGAAGGCCATCACGCTCGCCGTGGGAGAGAAGCACGGGCTGAAGCTGGGCAAGGCCCAGGCGCCCATCCGGGTCGCGGTCACCGGCCGAACGATCGGACTCCCGCTGTTCGAGTCCATGGAGCTGCTCGGCCGGGACCGCGTGCTGGCCCGTCTGGACGCCGCGGCCGAGAAGTTGGCCGCCCGGGCGTAGTCGCTCTGGTCAGGCGACCTGTGCGAGAAGGTCGCCCCAGGCGTTTCCGAAGTAGTTCAGGTCGAACCGAGCCAGGGTCTCGTACGCTGTCTTGGCTTCGGTCCGGCGTGCCGCAGCGTGTTCCCGGACCTGCGCCGGCAGACGGTCGAGGTCCGGCGTGGGCTGGCCGGTCAGAGCGGCGAGGTCGCCGAGGCCCGCGATCGGCCGGATCAGGCAGGGCAGGCCGAGTAGTAGGGCTTCGGCCGCGCAGCGGCTCCAGCCCTCCTGCATGCGGGGCAGGAAGACGCCGACGTCGCACGCCCGCAGCAGCCGTAGGTACCGCTCGCGCTCTACGTCGTAGTGCGCGGCGTCAAGGCCGATGGTGTTGCTACCGCTGGTGATCACCCGTAGCCCGGGTACGCCGGTCAGGGCCGCTGCGACTTCCTCGGTGCCCTTCCAGTGGACGGCCTTGCCCGCGTACACGCCGATCGTCTCCGGGGCCAGACCGAATTCGGCGCGGCACTCGGCCCGGACGAAGCCCCGCGCCCGCTCGACCTCGGCCATGTCGAAGGCGTTGTAGATCACCCGTATGTTGCGGACGCCGCGGGCGCGGAGGAAGTCAGCCCAGTACGGGGATACGCAGACCACGGCCGCACACTGCGGCAGCACCCGGAACAGCCGCTCCCAGAGCATGGCCTCGACGGGGGCGGAGTCGTGCTGCAACGGTTCGTAGTGGTGCAGGAGGAACACGGTGCGGGCCCGCATCTCCGGCGTGAAGATCAGCAGGCTGATGTCGTCCCACACGAAGGTACCTGGGGCGGAATGCAGCGCTCGGACGGTTGGGCCCAGCTGCGCGAGGTGGCGGAGCTTCCGCCAGCGGCGGATGCGGTAGGTGCGCTTGTGGTCCGGGACCGTGCGCCATTCCACGTCGTCGGCGGTTGCCTCGTGAAGCATCCGAAGGTATACCCGGCCGCCGGTCCGGCCGACCGGCTCCATCGAGTACGCGATCCGTCTCACGGACGTGCCTCCTGCTGATGGTGGACGTACTCGGCGTTGAGCAGTGTGTGCGCGGCTTCCAGGTAGGGGCTGAGGTGGCGTGCGGCGCCGGCGAGGGGGAGGTGGAAGTCGCTGAGGTTCCGTACGAACTTCCGTCGGCGCTCTTGGTTCGGCGAGGCGGCCAGGTCGCGCAGGTTGTGGATGCGGTCGGCGAGCCGTACCAGGAGTTCCTCTGCGGGGAGGGCCGCCGTCTTCGTGCGCCATCGGGTCTCGTCACCGGGAGCTTTGGGGCGCTGTTCGAGCCGGTGGTCGGGCGTCATCGCACGCAGGCGCTCGGCGAAGGGCGCCCCCAGCTGGTGGGTGACGAGGGCCTCTGAGCTCGGATCGACCTCCAGGGCGTCGTGCAGAAGGCCGAGGAGGAGAGTCTCGGGCTGCGTAACGCCGAGTTCGTGCCGCAGGATCGCGACGACGGCGAGTGGGTGCTGGAGGTACGGGGTGCCCTGATCCCGCGTATGGCCGGCGTAGATCGTGAGGGCCAGGCCGGCGGCCACACGGGCGCGCGAACTTGCCCTGGCGGACCATGCGGTGGCGCCGAGCGTGGTCAGGATGTGTGGCAGATCGGTGGCGGCCATCTCCGTCACCCCTCTCGTAAGAACGGCTGGGACTGCGCACGGGGGTCGGAGACGTGGTCGGCGATCAGGAGGGTGTCTCCGACGGCGAGAGCGTCGAGGCCGAGGTCCGCTGCCGCCTGTACGGCTTGCGGGGAGGTCCGCAGGATCGGGGTGCCTTTGCGGTTGAAGGAGGTGTTCAAGAGCAGCGGCAGTCCGGTGTGCTCGTGGAACTGCTCAAGGAGTTCGTGCAGGCCCTGGTGGTCGGCGGCCACGGACTGGACGCGGGCGGTGCCGTCGTGGTGGGTGACTGCCGCTATCCGGTCGGCTCGGCAGCGGCGGACGTGGGCGACGCGGTTCATGAAGGGGTCACCCTCCGACATGAACCACTCTGTGGCGTGCTCGGCGAGGACGGCCGGGGCGAACGGGCGGTAATCGGCTCGTCGCTTGATCGCGTTGAGCCGGTCCCGGGTGGCGGCGTGGCCCGGGTGGGCGAGGATTGAACGGTGGCCGAGGGCCCGGGGCCCGAATTCGAGCGGCCCCTGTACCCAGCCGACGATGCGGTGCTCAGCGAGCAGCGTGGCTGTTGCGGGTGCCAGGCCCGCCCCGAGGCCAGTCAGAGCGCGGTAGCCGGATGGCACCGCATCAGGCATTAGCGTGCCAGGGTTCGGGCCCCAGGCCGCATCGGTCGGTACCGGAAGGCGCTCCTGCCCGAGCTGGTAGTGCCAGGCGTACAAGGCGGCGCCCACGGCGGTGCCCGCGTCGTGTGGCGCCGGCGCCACGAAGAGGCTGTCGAAGCCGCTGTCGGCGGCCAGCCGGCCGTTGAGGTGGGAGTTCAGGGCGCATCCGCCCGAGAACACCAGCGACGAGGCCCGTGTAAGCCGCCGCAGATGGCGTGCGATGTGGACGACCGATTCGGAAAAGACATCCTGGACCGCGGCGGCCAGGTCGGCCCGTTCGTGTTCGGGCTGCTCCAAGGCGTTGGCGGCGGTCCAGACGTGGCCGCGGAGCAGCAGAGGTGTGGTGCTGTCCGCCGAGCCCCAAGGATGGTCGACGCGGACCTCGCCGTCGTCGCTGAGCCGTACGAGTTCGCGGATCTGCGGCCCATAGCGCTGGGGGTCGCCGAATGCGGCGAGCGCCATCATGCTGCCCTCGGGCTCGTCGCCGGGTGGGATCACCCTCCGGGCGAGGTTCCGGTAGAAGTGCCCGAGGGAGGAGTGGACACGGCGAGGGCCGACAGGGCCGGGAACCACGGCCGGCATGCTCTGGTGGAGGCGGTCGATGCGATCCGGCCGCAGGTCGTAGCCGGTGATGCGTTCCCTGCCCGGGCCGAAGTCGGCGCCGAGGGCGGAGCCGCCGGCGTCGATGACGAGGCCCGCCGCGTGATCGTGTCCGGAGAGCAGGTAGCCGGAGAGCACATGGGCGGTGTGATGGGACAGAAGGCGGAGGCGTTCATCGAGCGGGGCGGGCAGGAGGGCGGCGAGCTCTTCCCGTTCCTCGGTGAGCCACCAGCCGGCGGCGGGATTGGGGCGCATGGAGGCGGCCCAGACGGCGTCGATGTCCTGCGGTTCGATGCCGGCGGCCTCCAGGCACCACTGGAGTGCTCGGGCCGGTGCGGCGAGCGTGCCCTTGCGGGTGGGGTGATTGTGTTTGACACCGCTCCAGCGTTCCTCTTCGGCCGCGTAGAGGCGGCCGTCGACGATCAAGGCGGCGGCAGTGTCGTGATGGAAGTTCAGCCCGAGGACTGCGGACATGGTCGTGTACCTCCGGTCTGGGGTCAGGCGGTCGGAATGCGGGCGGGTAGGGGGCGGCGCCGGAGTCGGCGTACTCGTGGCAGCGCAGGCAGAACCGGAAGTGGTGGGCTCGCGGGGCGAACACCTTGGCCGCGAAGTCCTGGTCCCAGATGCTGAACTCGCTGTCGTCCTTCGCCATGGCGTTGAAGCAGCGGTAGCAGGACCCGTCCATCTCGATCATCAGGTGCTGGTCGAGGTAGCGGTCGCAGATGCCGCGCAGTTCGTTCGACGGCTGGCCGACGTCGACGTGGTGCACGTGGTTGGTGACGTGGATCGCGCCGTACGCGTCGCACAGGCTCGCGAGCTCCACCAGCCGGGAGGAACTGATGCCTTCCAGAACGCTGTTGATGACAACGGTCTTGCCGGCTTCACGGAGTCGGGGCACGACGGCGTGTACTTCGGCGTAGTTCTCGTGCTCGTCGTCGCAGCCGATGAGGATCTGGTCGTACGAGCGGAGGGTGGCTTCCATGATCCGTTGGTTGCGAGCAAGGGTGATGGCGTTCGTGCCCAGGACCATGACCTTGTCCGGCAGGCGAGTGCGGGCAGCGTCGCTGAGCGCGGGGAAGTCGCGGTGCACGGTGGGCTCGCCGCCGTTGATGTGCAGCTGCTGGAACGGGATGGTCTCCAGCCGGGCCAGGATGGTGGAGAACAGATCCAGGGACATGTTCTCGCCCTGGGCGCCGTCGGCGAAGATGCAGAAGTCGCAGGACCGGTTGCATTTCGTCGTGATCTTGATCTTCGCTGTTTTCAGGACGCGGGGATGAGACGCGCGCGCGGGCATGGCGAGGCTCCTTGTGTCAGGGGTTGACGTCTTCGGGCGTGAGGCTGAGGAAGTCCCGCACGATGGGCTTCTGCCGATGCCAGTGGGCGAGGGTGGCGCGCAGGGTGTCGGCGGTCGTGGGGCCGGTGGGGATCAGTCCGGCCATCCGGGCGGCCAGACGTTGGGCGGGACTGGTCCCGTCCTCCGCGAGCGTGTACAGGGTCTGGGCGGCGGAACGAAGCTCTTTCGCCTCCCGCCGGATCAAGTACTCAGTCGCGACGCCGGACGGCGGATCGAGGTAGTACAGCCAGCGGGCGACGCGTACGCGGAGCATCCCGGCGGTCATGACCCAGTCGGTCCCCGTGGACTCCTTGCCCGTGTCGGGAGTATGGCTCGCATCAGGAATGCGGCGCATGGCAGCCTCCAGGGAGACATGTGCCGCGCGGAGCAGGTGGCGCGGGCTACGGGGTCGCCCGTTGGGTCCGCTCTCTGAGTGCCGGAGGAACAACTCGGCGTAGGCGTCCAGCCCGTCCGGGCGCCACTGGGTGAGCGCGGCTGTCTTGCCAGGACAGCGGGTCCGTG
Source organism: Streptomyces sp. NBC_00178 (assembly GCF_036206005.1). Taxonomy (NCBI): domain Bacteria; kingdom Bacillati; phylum Actinomycetota; class Actinomycetes; order Kitasatosporales; family Streptomycetaceae; genus Streptomyces; species Streptomyces sp. NBC_00178. The sequence goes on along the minus strand of NZ_CP108143.1, from coordinate 3,489,472 downwards.
TCGCGAGCGCGGCAGCGGCGAACCAGCAGGGGGCGAGGTAGTGCCAGGCCACGCAGTGGCGCCGGTACGCCGTGATGTCCTCGACCACGTTGTCCGTACTGTCCGCTGCCAGCTGGTACCGGCCGCCGAGCCGCGCCTGGAGGATTCCTCGGTAGAAGCGTTCGTCGACCTCGCACCAGGGCGCCATCTGGGCTCGGGACCTCCAGCGTTGGAAGTCCCGGGCGCTCCCGCTGACCAGCGACCATGTCGCGAGCTCGGGTGCGGAGATGAGTCGTCCGTCCGCCTCGGCCACGGTGAACGCGAATCCGGGCGGATGCTCCAGAAGCCGTCCGTGGGAGACCTCCCGGCGGACCGCGGACCTGTGCGCGGAGGCCAGGTGGTGGTTCCAATCCTCCCAGTCCTCTGGCGACTCCGGCAGGAGGACACGCACGTCGATGTCCGAGTGGGGACTCAGCAGATCGGCCGACTGCCACTTGTGGGTGAGCATCACGGCCCCGACGTCATGGGCGTCCAGCTCGCGTTCGTACAGCGCTCCGAGTCCCAGGTAGAGGGGCGGCGCTTCGGCCACGACCATCACCGCTCCCCGGTGGAGGCTCGGGTGCAGGAGGACTGAGCCGCGCCCGTGGTCAGGACGGGGAGCAGGGGCAGGACCGGGGCGCCCTCGGGGCGCTCCATCCGGTCCCAGCGCAGGTCGTAGTCGACGTAGTGGAAGCCCTGCCAGGCGTCGTTCGTGTTGCGGTCGAGCATGGCCTGGAAGAGGTGGGCGAAGGCGTCATCGAGGGTGTCGTCGGCGAGGTGGGGCTTCAGGGGGATGTCACGGTTGTGGAGGATGCAGGGGCGGGCCACACCGGTGGGCGTGATCTTGATTCGGTTGGCGTCGGAGCATGTGGCGCAGCTGGAGTTGGAGATGAAGCCGATCGAGCCCGCCCAGCCGTCGGGGCGGAGGTACTGCCCGGGGCTACGGACCCCGAGCTGGTCACGAGAGACCTCGCCCGCGCCCGCGAACCACTCGTGGAGAAGGTCGCGGACGTCCGCCTCGCTGATGAACTCGGTGTCGAACAGCGCCTGCGCGGGCCCGATGTTCTGGAGTTCGATCAGGCGGACGGCGACAGGCAGCTCGCGGGCGAGCTCGGCCACGGCGAAGGCGTCGTCCAGGTAGGTGCGCTGGAGAACGCAGTTGACCTTCACCTGCAGGCCGAGGGCGAGGGCGTCGTCGAGGGTGCTCAGGGTGGTGCGTGGGTCGCCGCCTCCCATGATCGTGGCGGACCGTTCCGGGTCGAGGCTGTGCAGGCTGAGGTTGAGGTACGTCAGGCCGGCGTCACGGAGCTTCTCGACGCTCAGCCCGCGGCGCAGGTTGCCGTGGCTCGTCATGCCGATCGCGGCACCGGACCCGAGGCCGTCTGCGAGTCCCGCGATCACGTCGAGGATGTCCGCCCTCAGGGTCGGCTCGCCTCCGGAGCAGTGCGCCTTCCGGATCTTCCAGGTGCCGGCTTCGGCGGCGATGGCCGCGTAGTCGGTGGTTGTCAGAGGACGGTCCTTGTGCCCGTAGTCCGGCATGCAACGGGGCTTGCAGAAAACGCAGTCGAGGTTGCACAGCGAGTTCAGGGTGAAGGCCAGGTAGGGGTGGTTGCGGCCGGTCGCCGCGAAAGCGGCGGCCAGGTCGTGGCGGGTGGTGGGCATCGGTCAGCCTCCAGCGAGGGAAGAGCGGGCGTCGGGCACTTCGGCCAGGCCGTTGAGCGGCTGACCGGCGAGGTATCGGCGCAGGTTGGCGGCGAAGAAGTCGACCGCCTCGTTCATGTACGTGCGGCAGAGCGTCGAGCTCTTCGGTGTGAGCACGACCCGTGGGTGGAGCCGGAGTGGATGGCGAGCCGGCAGCGGTTTCGGGTCCGAGACATCCAGGGCGGCGCCGCGTAGGTGGCTGGCGTTGAGGGCGGCCAGGAGGGCCTGCTGGTCGACGGTTGTCGCACGACCGAGGTTGAGGAACAGCGCTCCGGGCTTGCAGGCGGTGAAGAGGCGGTGGTCGAAGAGGCGGTCCGTGGCGCGGGTGGCGGGCAGCAGGTTGACCACCACGTCTGCGACGGCGACGGCTTGGTGGACCGCCGAGGCGAGCATCCAGGTGATCCCGGCCCTGGGTACCGCAGGCGGTGTCCGGCGCACTCCGATCACGTTCATGCCGAAAGCGCGGGCGGCGCGAGCGAGATGGCCTCCGATGCTGCCGCAGCCGACGATGGTCATCGTCGACCCGGCAAGGTCGAAGAACTCTGCGGCGAGGTCGTCCTTCCACCACGTCCGGTTTCGCTGGACGCGCTGGCTCATGAACAACCCGCGGGAGAAGCCGAGGATCAGCCCCATGGCGTGCTCGGCCATGGGTCGGCCATGGAACCCGTACGAGCGGGTCAGGGTCACCCCGGCGGCGTGAGCCTCGGCGACGGGCAGATGGTCGGTGCCGGCGGCCGGGGAAGCGATCCAGTTCAGGTGGGGCGCGTTGGTGAGCCACGACGGCTCGAACCGCCAGCCGAGGTAGACGTGTGCCTCGGCCAGCCGGTACGGCACGTCCTCCTCTCCGGCCGTACGGAAGTCGACACCCGGGAAGGCGATACGTAGGGAACGCTCGTGTTCGGCGGACAGCCGCCAGAAGGAGTGCGGGGATTCCAGGCTGACGAGCACCACCGGCCTGCTCATCGAGTCCCGCCTTCCCCGGTGGACGACGGAGCCAGAACCCACGGGGCGATGCGGCCGATGACGGAGCCGATGCTGGCCTCGTAATCGTGGCGCGAACGCACCAGAGCGGTTCCGCCGTTCCGGAGCCGCTCGCGTTCTCGGGGCAGGACGGTCAAGGCCCTGTGCAGGGCGGATGCCAGGGACTTGGAGTCCCGGGGTGCGGAGGTGAAGCCGGTCACGCCCTCAATGACGGTCTGGGCCAGACCGCCGGCGCTGGTCGCGACCACTGGCCCGGCGCCTGCTGCGAACGCCTCCAGGGGTATCCGTCCGAAGGGCTCCTCGCGTGAGGGAACGACGACCGCGCGCAGCGCCGGACTGTGCAACCAGGAGCGGACGGAGGGGCTGAAGCGGGTGATGAGCGTCGCGTCCAAGCCGTAGGCGCGGATGCCTGCCGCTAGGTCCTTCTGATGAGAGGTGAGGCGCTCGTGCCCCTCCGAAGTGACGGCCGCCAGGAGCAGGTGCGGAATACGAACCCCACGCTCCTTCAGGACGTGCAGCGCTTCCAGCAGGTCTTCGAACCCCTTGGTGGGCACCGCGCGCCCCATGGCAAGCAGGAATCCGCCTCGGGCCTTGAACGGCAAGGGGCGAACAACCGTCGGCCTGGTCAGCTCCTCCCGGATCAGTCCGTTCGGGATGTTCACGATGCTCGCCCGAGGGACACCGCAGCCCGCGACGAGGTGGACTCGCATGTGGGCGGAGATGGCCCCGATCCGCCCTCCTCGGGCGATCGCCGCTCGTAGGGCTTCACGTTCCCAGCGGATCCGCGACCGGTCTCCTGGCCGCGTGAGGGCCGCTGCGGAGCGCGGGACGAGGAGCAGGTCCATGGTGGGGGACGTGTACGGGGCGAGGCCGAGGAGGGGGGCGTCGAGGCCGACGAGCAGGCAGCGGCTGGTGCGATGGGCGACGCGTAAGGCAGCCTCGCCGGCCAGGTCACACAGCTGCATGGCGCCGTGGACCGAGCCCGGCGGCGCAGGGACCGCAGGGATCGTGATCACCTGGGCTTCGGCCTTCTTCAGCATCTGCTGGACCTCGCAGGTCCACCGCCGATCGTGCGCTCCCGCTGTTTCGGGGACGTGCGGGGTGATCACGGAGAGGCGGCCCGTAGGCAGGATGCGGGCGAGGGCTGTCAGGAAGGCGCGGTTGCTGAAGCCGGTGCCCGACGCGGCACCGTAGACGCCCTCGTGGACAGCTACGACGACGCGGGGCTGGCGACCGGCCGCCGGCGCGTCAGTGGGCGAGGGCGGGGTCGCATGGTCGATGCGCACCGTGTGGTGCCTCCTTGGAAGACGGGTCTCGTGGACGTGAGCATCAGTGCGTACCGGGAGGCGACGGGCTGGCCAGGCGCTTCAGCCGGCACCAGGCACGGGTTCCGTGGGCACCAATACTCAAGGACCAGGCATCGGCCAGTGCGTCGACGATGACCAAGCCTCGTCCCGATTCGGCTTCCTCCTGGGGACCCGGGGGAGACGTAGGTGCCAGGTCAGGGCAGCCTCCGTCGGTGACGGTGATCTCGACCTCCAGGCCGTCGACGGCCGAGCTCCTGACGTCTACGCACAGGACCAGGGGTGGGTTTCCCGAGGCGAAGGCGTTCGTTGCGAGTTCCGACCCGATGAGTCGGGCGTCGTCGAGGAGATCAGCCTCGGTGCCGTGGAGTGCCACCGCGACGGCTTTCCGAGCGACATCGGCCGCCCTCAGTCCGTACGGCAGATCCGTGATCAGCGTGGTCGTGCCGCCGCGATCGGAGTGCTTGGGTAGTGGCGCTGAGCCCGGATGCCCGGTGCCGCGCTCCAACACGCTGCCCGGACGGTCTCGGGAGGTGCTCGTGTGGTGTCTCAAGGCCCACCTCTCTCTCCGCCGGCGTCGAAGGCGGCGCCTTCCGTCGTGACTCAAGAACACCGGAGGAGACCGGTCGGGCAGCACCCGATCAGTGGGTCAACTCGGTCAACTTCCACGAGACGCAGGTGATTCGGCTGCGGTCTGCATCACCATGAGGAGCGTGGGGCGGTCGACGAACCGCTGGGGACGTGAGGTGGGCGAACGTGGGGCAACAAGCAGGGGGACCCAACGCCGAGCTGTCGCGGTGCCTCGACGAACTCGGATGGAGTCCCAAGGCGCTCGCGCGAAAGCTCAACAGGGTGTTCGGAGCGGGTACCGTCGCCGAGTCCGCGCCGTACCACTGGAGGGACGGCGGCTCGCTGCCGCGTTCGCCGTTACCGATGATGGCTGCCTATGTGCTCTCCCAGGAACTGGGTAGAGCTGTCTCCGTAGCCGAACTGTGGCAAGGCCGCGCGGGCGACTCCTCGGCGCTCGTCCCGGCGGACACGGATCTCGCACGGCCCTGGACCGTGCAGGGCATGGAGGCGATCGTGGAGGACTGGGTGATGGGAGGGCTTGTCGACCGACGCCGATTCCTCGCGATCTCAGGCGCGGGGCTTCTGGCGATCGTCGCCCAGTACCTCGACGGAACCGCAGGGCGAGGCCAGTACACGTCCCGGATGGCCCCGCCGCCCGGCGCTGATCCGCTCGTCGACCAGGTCGAGCAGCACCTGCCCATGCTCCAGCTGCTTGACGACGAACACGGAGGCGCGAGGCATCTCCCCTACGTCGGTGCCCAGTTCCGCGCTGTGGGGCTACTGATTCACGAGGGCGGGCATCCGCCCGCTGTGGCGAGCAGGCTCATCCGCGCGCTGGCGGAAATCGGGCAGCTCGCCGGCTGGATGGCCTTCGACGCGGCAGATCACGGTCTGGCCCAGCGCTACTTCGCCACTGCGCTGCGAGCCGCACATCAGGTCAACGACCTGCCCCTGTGCGCGCACATTCTTGGCGACCTCTCCTTCCAGGCGGCGAGCCGGGGACATCCGGCGGATGCCATCGCCCTCGGAGAGGCAGCCCGCCGCGCCAGCGAAGCCGCCCCGCCTGCCGCCCGGGCATCCGTCCTTTCCCGCCTCGCCTACGCGTATGCGGCCGCCGGCCGTGACAACGACTTCGCCCACACCCGCAGCTCTGCCCGAGAACTGATCGCGAGTCGAGACGGCAGCCGGGAGGAGCCCCGCTGGATGTACTTCCTCACCGACAACCACCTCGACTGCCAAGCCGGCTATGGCTTCGTTCAGATGGGGCGCGCCCGGCAGAAGGAGGACGGCGGCACCAAGGGCCGTCGCTTTCTCGCTCAAGGGACCGAGATGCTCCGTTCCGGGGCGTACGACGTTCCGCGTGGCGACCCCAGCCAGCGCAGGGCCATGTTCGAAGGAGCCTGGCTGGCCTTGGGACACAGCGCCTACGGAGACCTGGAGGCGGCCTGCGAGATCGGCCAGATCGCGGCTGACCGCCTTGACGCCGTACGTTCACCTAGGAGCGCGGCGCTGCTCCACCAGCTTGCGGCGGACCTACGCCGCCGCCAGCGAAACCCGCACGTCCGCAGCTTCCTGCCGGTCCTCGAAGACGCACTCGCCCGACATGCTCCGTCGACGCCACCCGGCCGTTAGGGTCGAGATCATGACCGCAGGGGAGCGCGTTGTCGTTGTCGGCGCTGGGGTGGCAGGGCTGACCTCCGCCGTTGTTCTCGCCGAGGCCGGGGTATCGGTGCACGTGATCGCCGAGCAGGTGCCCGGTGTCACCTCGCTGGCCGCCGGCGCGATGTGGGGCCCATACCTGGTCGAGCCGAAGGACGAGGTCGACCGGTGGGGACAGCGGTCCCTGGAAGTCTTCCGGGAGCTGTCCCAGGACCAGGCCACAGGCGTCCGGCTCACCAGCGGCATCGAGGCATCCCGTACTGCCGAGGCCCCACCGGACTGGGCAACCACATTGCCCGGGTTCCGACCGTGCGAGTCGACCGAACTGCCGCACGGGTTCACGGCCGGTTACCGGTTCACGGTGCCGTTGATCGACATGCCCGCCTATCTCGACTATCTCCTGCGCCGGCTGCGAGCGGGCGGTGGAACGGTCGAGCAGCGACGTCTGACCTCGCTCGCGGACGTCGGCCCGGCCCCTCTGATCGTCAATTGCGCGGGCTTGGGCGCCCGTGACCTGGCCGTGGATTCAGACCTGCGGCCGATTCGTGGCCAGCACGTAGTCGTCGCCAACCCGGGGCTGACCGAGTTCTTCTCCGAGGACACCGGCACTTCGCCGGATCTGCTGTGCTTCTATCCGCATGGAGAGACCGTCGTCCTGGGCGGCACGGCCATCGACGACGAAGGCGACCTTGCCCCAGACGACACAGCGGCGGCCCGCATCCTCGCCCGGTGCGCCGAGGTCGAACCCCGCCTCGGCCATGCCCGCGTTCTGGAGCAGCGGATCGGCGCTCGGCCGACCCGTTCCATGGTCCGCGTGGAGGCGGAGCGGCAGGACGGAGTCCTGGTCGTGCACAACTACGGGCATGGAGGCGCCGGCGTCACGCTGTCGTGGGGGTGCGCCGAGGCGACTCGGAAGCTCCTTTCCCTCAGCTGAGCGAGGGCTCTCCTCGATACGTCTGTGATGAAAGTCCTGGCGTCCGTGAAGGGTGAACGTGATGACACAGAGCATGGCGAAGGTACCGAGCGTCGCCGCAGCTGTAATCGTCCAAGAGGGACGAGTCCTCATGGTGCGCCGCCGGGTCGGGGAGGGCCAGCTCTCCTGGCAGTTCCCGGCCGGCAAGGTTGAGCCGGGTGAGTCGCGAGAGGAAGCCGCTGTGCGGGAGGCCCGTGAGGAGACAGGACTGCACGTGGCTGCGGTGAAGTTGCTTGGTGAGCGGATTCACCCCATGACGGGCCGACTGATCTCCTATACGGCCTGTGAAGTGGAGGGTGGAGTCGCCCACGTCACGTCCACCGAGGAGGTAGCTGAGGTGGCTTGGGTAACCCACGGAGACATCCCGCAGTACGTGCCTTACGGCCTGTTCGAGCCCGTGCAGGAACACCTTGATGCAGTCCTGCCTTCCTGATCCCCCTCCGCGAGGCAGGGCCATGGGTGCGCGGCGCTCGACCTTCCGATGCGCCCCTGCTGCCGCGTGCTGACCTCGTTCACAGAGTTCCACCACGCTTGTAGCCGACCCAGAGTCGTCCGCCAGCCTGATTCAGTACCTCGTCCACGGCGGCCACAAGAGTCTCAATCCGCCCTGCCAAGACGTCACGTAGGCCATCGTGCAGGCGCTCGCTGAGTCCCGGCGCCGCCGTCTTGAGACGGCGGGCCAGCCACTTCCCGCCTCCGCACCACGACCCGCTGACGTTCAGAGCCAGTTCGCCAGCCCGTCGCACCAGTTCGGTGGCGATGAACAGCCGTTCGCTCTGGTCCGGGCTCCCGGCGAGGTCGTCGAGGAGGTCGGTGATCGCGTAGCGGCAGTCATCGATCTCGTCAGCCGACATCTTGGGCGGTCCCACAGAGGTCAGCGCCCTAGCCTCAGTGGCGATGCGCGCCCCGACCCCATCGGTGTCGAAGAGCAACAGCCCGTCGGAACACATCCAGAGCAGCGGCGACCGGCGCTTGCGCACTTCCCGGTCGACGTACGAGTGCCACGTCGCTTCGGTGTGCACGAACATCTCCACCAGCCACTCACCGCTCCGGAAGCTTGCCCGGTATGGGGCCGGGGATCCGTGGAGGATCACCACGATGTCGAGGTCCGACATCGGCGTGCGGCGGGCCGTCACAACGCTGCCGCCCAGGAACGCAGCCTGAGCGTCGGGGTGGTCTTCCTCTACAACGGCACGCGCGGCGGCGATCGCATCCATGCAGCAACTATCGGCATTCTGTCCACCGTGCGCACAGGGATTTCTTCAGGGGCGCCGGCGCCAGTCTGATGGCGAAGCAGGGAGATCACCGTTTCTTGGCTGGCCAGTGCAGTCTGCAGGGCCTGGCGGAAGATACTCGGCATCGACGTCATGACCGCGATTGTTGCGACTGGCTTGCCCGAGGGCGTGGGTCATCGCCGATCGCGCCGCGCTTCCTGAACCGCCCGCATGTGGTGGCGATCCTGCTCCTCAGCATTCCGCCGAGACCGCGCTACCAAGGGCCCCATCACCGCGTAAGCCGCCGAGATGAGCAGACATCGGGCCGCGAAGTCCCATCCCCAGGTCATGTCGCCCACCCACGTCATGACAGTGCTCATCACGACTCCGGTCGCCACCGCAGCGCCGAATCGTCTCCACCATTGCCCCACGCCCAGCGGCTAACCCTCCCTCTTGATCACTGGCTCAGGCCCGGCTGCCCGGGAGCAATCGCTGCAGCTCGCAGTGCGGAACTGTCAACTGTTGCGGCGTTCCCACTGCGCGGCCCGGACCATTCCGTCCTGAAAGTCCTGCCGGGGCAGTTGGAGGCCGAAAGCGTCCTCCAGGGCGTGGAAGTACAGCTCGAACTCGCTGGTGAGTTCGGGATGGTCCAGTTCGGCGCGGCGTATGGCCTGGTTGAGGCAGTCGAGCTGGCCGCCTCGGAAGTAGGGGGCGCGGCCGCGGTCGTACCAGATCAGCTCCAGGACGCCCCAGTCGTCGTCGATACGGCGGCCGTCACGCATGTAGTCGAAGGTGTAGATGGCCTTCGCGGAGGTGGCGGTCAGGTGCACCGTCTCGGTGACGCCGAGCCGGGCGAGAGCCTCAGGATCGGGCCTGAGGCCGGGGGTCTCGTGGTACATCAGGAACGCCCAGCCGCCGGCCTGCCCGAAGCAGCAGGTCTCCCAGACAATGTCCCAGTAGTCGAAGGTCCCGCCGTCCATGCGGCGCAGATCCGCGAGACGGGTCCCGGCGGCGATCTGTGCGGGGTCGGCTCCGTGGAGCAGCGCGATCTGTTCGGCGCTGATGTTCTCGCCGCGGAAAAAGGCGAGATGGGTGTAGGGGTCCTGCTCGCGCCAACTGCCGGCGATCCAGGCGAGGCGCTCCAGCGGGTCGCGTCCGCACGCGGCGGAGGGCTGTGTACTGTCCATGCCGCCGTTGCGGAATCGTCTGCCCCAGGCGGGGTTTATGCGGTCCAGCAGTTCGGCCTGCCCGGAGACGAGATTGGTCACCGGGCCGCGGCCCGGTGCCCGGGCCGCGATGTGCTCGGCGAGTGCGCGGACCGCGTCCTCGGCGGCGAAGTACAGCACCTGATCCAGGTCTTGTGTGACGAAGACCTCCCGGTAGGGCCCGATGTGGCCGCGCACCGTGCCATCTTCGTCCAGGACCAGGAAGAGACGACCGTGCCGCTCGCCCACGTGCTGCTCGTACTGGTCGGGTGAGGTGCCGGTGGGCGGGAGCATCGCGTCGTCGAGCACGTCGGAGCCCGCGACCACCTGGTGCCAGGCTCGTTTGAGTGTGTACGCCGATATCTGCATGGGCGTCAGTATGCGACCGGGCTCTGACACGGTCGGCTGATCTGCGGCGGGCGACGCCAGCGGCGTTGTCGGCCTCGACCGGGTTGGATGACGGAGCGACTGGGGTCACTGTCAGAAAACAAGTTCGCCGGGGGCAGACAGGAAAGAGTCGCGAAGGACTGGCCAGCGAGCGCAGACGGATGTCAACGTAGACGACCTTCCGGAACCCCAGGTCAGAGAGGTATTCGTCGTGACCTTCGCATCCACGAGCTCCGGTTTCTCCACCGCCGCCGAGTCCCTGAAAGTGCGCACCTGGCAGCTTGGCCCGGGCCAGCCCACTCTCGTGATGGATCAGTTCTCTGCCGAGGATTTCCACATGGTTGTGGATGACCGCGCTGACGTCCACGTCAATTCGAAGGACGGCCGGTTCTACTTGGGCTGGTTTCCGCTCGGCCGCCCTGGGGGCGACGGCGAAGGCTGGAAGATCGCCGTCACCGGCACCACGAAGGTGCCTGGCTACAGCATCTCCTTCGACGCCGAGACGCCGGCCGACATCGTCGCCGCCACTGTGACGCGCGTGCTGGAAACCGCCCTTCCTCGGTAGGCAGGGCAGTCGGCGTCAGCCGACCCGGCGCTGCCTGGCTCATGGACGGGTGGCGCTCCGAGCCCGTCAGCCGACTGTGCGAAAGCAAAACGATGTCAGTAGCCCCGCACCCAGCCCTTGGAGGCGCCCTGTATCCCAACCCTCAGCTCAACCCGTCCACCCCGAACCAGGGCGCACTGCCTGCGTACTGGGTCGGCCCCCGGCACCTGGCCGGCGACGACGGATGTCTCTACGACGTCGTCGCGGACACTCTCGCCGGCTTCGGCTGGACAAGCCTGACAACCGTCCGCGGGCGACGTGAGCTCGAGGAGTCGCGGGAGGACCGCCAGGTCCTGCGCAGCACCGTCCTGCACATCAGTCCCGACGCCCGTCGGTGGGCTCAGTGGACGCTGTCGGACGAACCGTTTCACCTCGGTGGGCTGCCGATCGCGTGGCAGATCTCTGCCCGCTCGGATGCGAGCAGGTCGCTCGCGGACTGGTCCGCCTACTTCACCTCCGGCATCCCCGGCGAGGCCATCGCCGACTTCCTTCTCGCGCTCGATGTATGCGGTGAGCCGACCGACGCGGCCGCCGGCCCCGAGACCGTTCTCGATGCGGCGTCCGTGCATGGTTGGCTCCGCGACGCCGACCAACCGCATGCGGCGGCGATGCATCCCACCTTCACCGCACGCCTCGGCCTTGGGGAGCTGCCACCGCTCATCCAGGATGCCGATCCCTGTGCCCTGATCGTTGAGGGCGATGTGCCGGGGGTGGCGGGTTGGCAGGCGTGGGCCGAGCTCGGCGCGGGTGCTCCGTGCTTGTGGGCTGCGTCGTTCAGTTCCAGCGTGCCGCACGGCCTCGTTGCCGCGTTCGCCTCATCGCTCAGCTCCACCGCACCGGTTCTACGCCGGGTGTTGCCGGAGAGCTCACGGGACCGGCTCCTGTGTGCCCCTGCCTGCTGAGCAGTACTCCCGCGCGATGAAGCCGGGCCTCCGTTCGGGAGGCCCGGCTTCGCGCCGCAGCGGCAGCTTCTGTGTCTGGCGGACAATTACCGGGGCGGGCTGGCGCATGTGCTGGATGCGGTGTCAGCTCGTGGGCATCGGGGAGAGACGGTTCCTGTGTGACCTTCCTTGACTGCGACTACCGGGAGGGCGAGGCTCCGCCTGGTCAGCTTCTTGCTCCGGCCGGTGAGTGACACACCCGGTGTCAGAAGGCGTAAGGGGTGAACGGACGTATCGGTTCGTCCGCGAGGGCGAGCAGGCGATTGAACTCCGCCATTTCGTCCTCGCTCATGAGCTCGACTGCGTTTCCGAGCTTCTTCTCGGTGAGCCGCTCCATGAACGGGCCAAGAAAGCGCTGTGTGACGTCAGGGGCGTCGCATATCTCACGCACGTACTTCATGTACCGCGTGCGCTGCGCACTCAGCTCTTCGACTTCGGCGCGGGTTGCACTGTCGGCAAGGGCTTGTTCCTCCTTGCTGAACGGGCGACCGTCGCGGTGGGACCACGTCCCGGTCTTTTTTCGGGGCTGGAAGTCCGAGTCGCAGAGAAGGGCGAAAATCCAGGGATTGAAGTCGGGATTGGCCATACAGGTGTCGCGCTCCTCGCGGATCGGTTGGGGTACATCAATGGTCTGGAGAATCGGCGGTTTGGCTAGCCGGCGATCGTCGGCTATGTTGCGCCCGCTTTCCGGGTCAGGGCCGACGGCTGGAGTGGTTCGCTGCCCTGGCCGCCGGTGGTGTGGCGGGGCTTGACGGCGAGGCGCGGCGGCTGTTTCGGGCGGTCGTCGCCGGAGGGCTTTCGGGCGCGGCAGGCAGATGGGCGCTTCGGCGCAGGCGCCAGACGAGGACGTCGCTGATGGAGTCAGCGGTGTCGAGCTCGCGACGTCGGGTGACTTCGGCGAGCAGCGCGGCCGGGTCGTGGCCTGCCTGCCGGGCGTCGGCGAGTGTGGCGGACAGGGCGGGCCAGCCGGCCTCGCCCTGGATTCGATCCGCGAGCTCCGGCAGCGCGTGGTGCAGGAGATCGGCGTGCCGCTGCCGGATCTGCGGCGTCAGACGCTGGCCACGTTGGCGGAGGGCTGCGATGGGGTGGGCTGCGGCAGCCTGGTAGGCGGCGCGCAGGTGCTCGGCGGCTTGCCGGGCCGCGGCGGCTTGCTGGCCGTGGTGCTTCCTGGCGTGCCAGTTGGCCGCGGTGATGGCGAGAAAAATGGCCATGTCGATGACCATCGCCGTGGTGGCTCCGTCTTCGCCGCGGCCGAGGGCGGGGCCGCTGTGGGCGAGATCGTGGGCGGCCTGTCGCAGGGCGTGGTCATGCCCGCGTACGGCATGGATGTGGGAGCGGCTGGCCCGCTCGAACGCGAAGGCAGCCTGCCGGAGTTCAGCACGCGTGTGGACGGCAGAGGTCTTGGCGAGTGCGTCCAGGACTTCTCCCGCCGCAGCGATCTGCGCTGCTGCCATGCCGTCGTCACCGTGATCAATGATCAGCAGAGCCTGCCAGGTCGCAGCAGCAGCCCGGCGCCGAGCGAACGCGGGATGAGTCACCGGTGGCAGAGCGGGCTGCACCGGCTCACGCTCACCCTCGGTGACCGCCTCCGCGTGAAGGGCCCAGCGTTCGCGTATGCGAGGCAGGGACAGGTCTGGGGCGAGTGTGGAGCCGGCGTAGAAGACCGGCTCGTCGTCCTTGTTGCGGTCGTCAGGCAGCGCGACCTTGTAGCCGAGCAGGTCGCCCGACGGTGCGATCCGCTTACGGATCAGCAGACCGTCGGCGGCCAGACGGTCGAAGAACTCATCCGTGGAGGCAGCGCCGGCCGAGGCAGTGCGTACGGTCTCGCGTAGCTTCTCCCTCGCTGTGCGCTCGTGCCCTTGCCGTTCGGCCTTGTGGCGCTCGGCGCTGGTGGGGCGCTTGGGCGCCGTGCCGTCGCCGGGGGCGACACGGTGCAGGTCGTAGTCGGCTTCGATGAGGCGGGCAGCGGCCTGTGCGCGTTGGCCGGAGCGGTGGTGGTTGGGGCGGCGGCCGTCCTCGCGTACGAGGGTGGCGATGATGTGGATGTGGTCGTCGGCGTGACGGACGGCGGCCCACCGGCACCCCGCGTCGTCCACGCCTCCGGGGTCGATGCCGGTGGCGGCCACGATGCGGCGGGCAATGTCACCCCACTCCTCGTCGTTGAGAATGCGGTCGGTGCCTGCTGCGCGTACGGAGCAGTGCCACACGTGCTGGTCGGGTCGTTGGCCTTCGTCGAGCAGGTGCAGTGGCTGGTCGAGAAGCCGCTGGAGATCCTCTTTCGTTGCGGAGGGGTCGCGGCCGGGGTCGGGTGCCATGGAGTCGAAGGAAGCGACCAGGTGCGGGTCGACGTGCTCCTCGCGGGTGCCCTTGCCGTAGAGGTAATTGAGCAGCCCGCGAGTGCTGCTGCCTTGCTTGTGGATGCGGGGGATCAAGCGGTCTCGTCTTTCTACCGGTTGTTGATCCGCTCGACGGCCGCCCTGGTCGCGGTGGCCGCGTGGCGGACGGCGGCGAGGGTTTCCTCAATGCGGGCGATATCGCCGCCGGAGTTGAGGGCCTTGGTCATCTGGTTGAGGTTGCTGCCGGCCCAGCCGAGCTTGCGTCCGGTGGCGAAGAGCTCGGTGAGGATGTCCTGGTCGGCGGCGATGGCTGCGGCGGTGCGGGTCTGGTCGCGGGCGGCGGCCAAGGCAGAGTGGGCGAGGAACCCGGCGACGCTCATGCCGACGGCGTCGGCGCCGGCCTGGATGGCTGTGTGTTCGCGTTCGTTGAGGCGGACGCTCTGGGCGGGACGCTGCTTCTTGTCGCGCGGTCGCGATTTTCCCTTGGGCCGACGCTTGCGGACGGCCGTAGTCGGCTGCGATCCGCCCCCGGTTGCAGCCTTTCCGTCCGGCGCCCCCTGGCGCTGGTCGGACCCCGCCACCCCCGGGGCGGGTGCGGGTTCGGACGCTCCCCCTGCGGGGGAGTGTCCGAACCTCCAACTTGCTCCGCTTTGGGTTGGCGTGGGGTGGGTCGCGTTCTGATGCACGAGGCTGTTGGGGTACGAGTCCTGGATGGAGATCAGCTCCTGGTAGGGGATGGGGAGAGCGCACCAGGCCGTCGGACGGGCAGCAGCCCCGCCTCCCGCTGGTCCGAGTGGGAGAGCGCGGGGGAGGGCCGTGCGTGTCTGGCGTAGGGGTGCGAATCAGGTGGGCCGTGGACCAGACGGAGTGGCTGGTCCACGGGCCCCCGTGCGGGCGTCCGGGGGGGCTGACCGGATATCCGGTCAGCCCGTCGGGATGCCGCTCTTGGTGTCCGGCTCTGCGGCCAGGAGGGCCTTGAGTTCGGTGAGCCGGTCTTCGGAGATGGTGAGCTCGGCCGCGCGAATGGCGTTCCGCAGCACGGCGCGCGTGGCTGTTCCGTGCGTAGCGATGGCCCTGCGGCCGATCGCGAGCAGTTCCTCCATTTCGGCGCCGGGAGGACGTCCGTAGCGTTGCGCGGCGGGGACGTCGACCTCTGGGGTCGGCTCGGCGATCTCGCGAGTGGGGGCCGAATCGTGCAGGGGAAGTCGGTCCTGCACGGATCGAGGAGGCAGGAGCTCGGAGCGAAGACCAGAGGTGCGGTGTTCCGTGGTCTCCTCGCCCGGCAAGTCGTAGTCGGCACTCGGCTGATCGCGCCGGAGCGTCGTCGTCTCGCCGCGATGCGTCGCGCCCCTATCCAGCGTGGAAGCAGTCCAGGGCGATTCGAGTTCGATGGTGGCCAGCGCTGCCGCGTGACGGCGGACGGCGAGCTGTTGCAGCAGCAGTTCGCGTTGCTGCTGGTCGATGCCCACTGCGGCTTGGGCGATGGCCTGTGAAAGCCGTCGTGAAGTGCGCCGACCTCGCCAGCCGGCGCGCTGCTTCTGGGTCCGCTCCGCAAGATGGGAGGCCAGGGCGACGGCCTTGCGAGTGGCCCGGTCGCGTGTGATCTGCGCGGCATCACGATCGCGTGCGGCGATACCGAGGCGGGAGAGAAGGCGCTCACGTGCTTCGCGCCCGACCCGGGCGAGCACGCTGTGGGAAGCGCCCTCGGGTGTGCGGATGCGCAGTTCGATGCCCATGGCCTGATGCCAGAGCAGGGCGGCCATGATGGGGCCGACGAAGGCTCGCACTGTGCCGCCGACCACGCCTGACTCGGCGTACGCGGGGATCACCTGCACGGCGGTGATCACCCAGGTCAGGGTTCCGGGCAGGCCGGGTGCCTGCTTGGGCCCGTGCAGATTCTGCCGGGCGAGCAGCGCCGTGGCGAAGAGGGCGAGTTCGGCCGCGGCGAACATCGCGATGCGCTCGGTGGTACCGCTCATGTCCAGGTAGTCGGCGGCGAACCGCCAGCTGGTGTCGGCGCTGTAGGCGGTACAGCCGACCGCAGCCAGTGCGGCGACCCTGACCGCAGGCGTTCCGGGCTGGTGCTTGCTGCGGTTCCGGGTAGTGCGTCGGCAGATCAGGAAGCCGACCAGCAGCATCGTGGAAGTGCCCAGGAGGGCGGTAAGCGTGAGAGACGTTGAGGTCCAGTGTCCGAGTGCGGGCAGGGCGAGTTGCGTCATGCAGGGGTCTCCAAAGTGGCCCGCCGCGCCGTTTGGGCAGGCGTGGACGCGGGCGAGCGGAGTGAGGAAGGGGTGAGGTGGTCGACGCCGTGCGGTCAGGCGCGGGGCTGGCGCCTGCGGTCTGCGCCGGTGAGGACGACGGTGGTGGTCATCTCGGCGAGACGGGAGGCGACGCGGTCGCCGACGGCATCGCGCAGCGCGGCGGTCGGCAGATTGGTCGTGAGGAGCGTGGGGAGCAGGTCGGTGTAGCGGCGGTTGATCAGCCGGTACGTGATCTCCTCGGTCCACTCCGACTGCTTGGCCGCGCCGAGGTCGTCCAGGATCAACAGCGGGCAGGTGCTGAGAGTGGCGAGGTCTCGCTCGGCGTCGTGGCCGGCGTGTGGGCGCAGGCGGGCGTACAGGTCGGCCGTAGTGGCGGCTTCCCACCGCAGGCGCACACCGGCGGTCAGCAGCGACCGCACCGCGCCGTACGCCTGGTGCGTCTTGCCGGTGCCGGTGGGGCCGGCGATCAGCAGGGACGGTCCGAGCGCGATGCCCCGGGTGCCGCTCGGGCCGGGCCGTGCGGCGAGGGCCACTTCGTCAACCCAGGCGGCAACCTGCTCGTGACCAGCGAGGGCGTCGCGGTAGCGAGGTGGGATGCGTGCCTCGGCCAGTTCCAGTGCGGTCACCCGCTCCGAAGGCGCCTCGGCGGGTGCGGCGGTCGCGTCGATGCCCCGGTCGGCGAGGATCGTGTCGAGGCGGGCTGCCAGGGAGCTGATGCGCTGCGGCTCCCGGCTGGTGGTGGCTGTGGTCACAGCTGGCCTCCGTAGGCCGCCTCGACGTCAGAGGACGCCGGGTTGGTCCACGCGCGGTGCGGGGCAGCAGCTGCTTGAGGAGCATTCATGGCCTCGTTGACCAGGCTCGGCAGCAGGTTCGCGGACAGGCCCTTGGCCCGCATGCGGCTCATCCCGGCGCGGATGTGCTCGGCCGAGATGCCCTCGCCGAGCAGCTTGCCGGCCACCTTGCCGAGGCGACCCAGTACGTCGCTGGGCGGCCGGTGCTCGCAGGATGCGACGTACTCGCCGACCAAGTCCCTGGCCGAGATCGCGCCCGAGATGGCGGGTGGCGCGGGGGCGCTTGCGCTCCCCACCGGAGGTGATCCTAGATCCAGGATCCTAGGTCCTAGATCCGGACCCTGATTCCTCACCACCATCTCCCGGCGTTGTGGTGAGGGTTCACTGAAACTGCCCTGACCTGCAACTTCCCGGTTCACGGACGGCTCGCTGCATTCACCGGACCCCTCAGGTCCTCCACGGTGAGGGCTCGCGTCCTGTTCACGGAGGACACCGTGAACAGGCGAGGCCGGCTCGGTAGATCGGCTTCCCTGATGGCGCGGGCAGGCCGGGCAGCGGCTGCCGCTCGGCCGGTTGATCTTCTGGTGACGAGCCCAGGTGACGATGTGCAGGTAGCGCTTGCCGTCGTCACCCTCGTACCGGCAGACCAGACCGGCGCCGTCGAGCTGTGTGAGGTCGTCCTCGACCTCCAGAGGGCCGTGTTCGGGGCGGAGGGACCACAGGGCGCCGGCGATGACAGCAGCCTGGTCCCGGAAACGGCCGTGGTCGTCTGCCTGGGTGAGGAGGCCGAAAAAGGTCCGCTCGGCGTGGACGCTCACCGCAGCGAGCGACTCGGAGATGAAGGCTTCCGGCTTGATCGTGCGTATCCGCGCCATGCCTATCGCCCCGCCTTCGTGGGCAGAGCGGGCGACTTCGGCGACGAGGATGCGACTACGGCCGCGAGGGCTGTAGCTTGTTGGGGCATAGACGGTTCCTCACCCGGTGGCGTTGTGATCGCCACCGTCTTGATCGTTCAGGTACGGGCGATATCGGTAGGGGCTCCCTGACCCCCGGCGTTGGCCCGCCGGGGGTTTTCATGTTCCCGGAGTCGCCAGGTGTTCCGGCTGCATGGCCAAGACAGCCACACCCTCCCCGCACAAGTCCAGCATTCCGCCGAGAAAGCAAACAGCTCTCGGCGAAACGCCGTCGTGCGCGGCTTCCCTATAACGGTAGACCCGAATTAGCGGTTGACCTAGAAGCGGCACAAATGGGGCGACTGGTGAATCGCTGTCTGCCTGCATCAGCGATCGGTCTGACATGACCGCGTGATGCAACAACCCACGCCAGGGCAGTCGAAGGCGGCGCTCCTTCCGGACGAGCACAGGGATTTGGACAGCGCCGAATTCCGGTCTATGTTGCGTCGCTCGCGGATGCGGGGGACCAGATCTGACAAAAAAGACGTGGAACATAGCAGCAGATCGCCGGTTACCCAAACCGGCAATGCGGAGCTACAACAGACGCATGCCTGAAATCCCCCTGGGAATTGGTCCGGCCGGCGTGCTGACCGCCCAAGCCATAACCCGTTCCCGCGCAGCGCGCGGATTCGCTCAGCGCCAGCTGGCCGAACGGGTGACTGCGCTCGGCCGTCCCATGACCATCACGATGCTGTCCCGCATCGAATGCCGGCAGCGCCGCTGCGACGTCGACGACCTCGTCGCCATCGCAGCCGCCCTCGATGTCTCGCCGCTCACGCTGCTCGCCGAGACGAGTTAGCGAAGCCCTCGCAGCGCTGTCCGGGTGGGCCAACACCCGGCAGCGTCCGCTCACATCACCTCGCCCGTACCAAGCGATCAACCAGCGCGTCACGGGTCACACCGCCGCGCCAGAGAAGGAACCCCCTTGCGCCAAGAGGCCATTCCCCCTGCCTTGTCGCCCTTCCGCCGTAGGACCACGAAGGAGGCGATCTCACGTGGCTGAGCAAACAGGCGCCGAGGTCGCACCGGCCCGCCTCTACCGCCCCGACGAGGTTGCCGCCGTGCTCGGCTGCTCTGCCTGGTGGGTTAAGGACCGCGCCCGCCGTCGCCAGATCCCCTTCGCCCGAGTGGGTCGTGCCTACCGTTTCACCGCCGCCCATCTCGCCGAGATCATCCGTCTCCACGAGGAGCGACCGACCGTCGCTGCGCGGCCACCGTCCCCCGACGCCCCGCCTGTGGCCCCTGCCCGACGCTCCAGCGCACCCGAGCCGGGTGCACCCTCCGGCCGCCTGCGCGCCAGGCCGCCGCGCCGATCCGACCGAGCCGCATTCGACACCGCCGCGTAGAACACCGCACCGAAGAGGAAGGAAACGCACTTGGGTTTCGCGGAGAAGCGCGGAAACTACTGGCGTGCCCGCTACAAGACCGCTCCCGGCAAGCACCTCACGGTCGTCGACGAGCAAGGCAAGACGATCAAGTTCGCCACCAAGGGCGAGGCCCAACGCTCGGCGAGCGAGGCCGAGAACAAGTACCGACGTGGCGACTGGCGCGACCCCGCCCTGGGGCAGGAGACGTTCGGCGAGTACGCGAGTCGCTGGTACGAGGCCCAGGATCTGGCAGCCTCGACCATGCAGAACTACAAGCGCCACATCGAGGAGCACCTCCTCCCCGACTTCGAGGACCATGCGCTCGCCGGCATCTTGCGCTCGGACGTCGACCGGTGGGAGAAGAAGGAAAGGGCCCTGTACGCGGCCTCCAGCGTGAAGACCTGGCGCTCCACGTTCCACCTGATCTTCGAGGACGCGATCGACGAAGGTCTGATCACGTCGAACCCGGCGACCAGGCGACGCGGGCGGGGCAAGCGCGCGGGCCGCTCTCGTGACAGAGGCCCGGAGAAGGTCGTCACCGATCCGCTCGGCGTCCTGCTCACCGCCGAACGGGCAGCCCTGCTGTCCGGCCGCGACGACGAGTTCGTCGCCGTGGTGCTCAAGGGATACACCGGCATGCGCTGGGGCGAAGTCGTCGGCCTGGAGACCGAGTTCGTTCGCGCCGGATCCGTCCGTGTCGAGTGGCAGCTCTACGAGCTCGACTCGGGTGAGATGGTGCGCTGCCCGCCCAAGGATGACAGCTATCGCACCCTCGACTCGATGGACTGGCTGTCCGCCCTGGTCGCCAACCACGTCGCCCGCACGAAGCCGACGCCCTGCCCCTGCCACGGCAGGACCTACGTCTTCCGTGGCCAGGGCGCGGCTCGTACCGGAGGGCACCAGGGCGCGAAACTTGTCGACGTCGCACGCCGGGCCGAGGTCTCCACTGGGACGGTGTCCAACGTCCTCAACCACCCTGATCGCGTCGCCGAGGCCACCCGAATGCGGGTGGAGAGGGCCGTCAGCGACCTCGGGTTCGTGCGTGGCGGAGTTGTGGCGGAACATGCGGCGCACTGGCGCAGAAACGGCTTCGGGACCTGGCTGTTCACCCCGGCAGTATCAGGTTGGTACCCGAAGAAGGCCCCGCAGGAGGCGCGCCCCGTGCCTCTGCTCGGCGAGCCGTGGCCCGGCGTCCCCGTACGGGGACGTGGCGCCGGCAACCGGGCCGACGCCTGCTGGCTCCCGATCGCGAAGGGCCTCACACCCCACGGACTGCGCCACACCCACAGGACCGTGATGGAGGACCTCGGCACCGAGAAGGTCCTGATGGACCAGCGCATGGGCCACATTGACGGCTCTGTGTCGGCGCGTTATGCCCACGTTACGCCGGGCATGCGCAAGCGGCTTATGGCCGGGATGACAGAGCAGTGGGAGGCAGCTCTCGACTCGCGGCTGGCCATGTGTCCTACGTCGCCTGTGCCCGGGCTCAACGGCCTCCTGCGCGTACGCCAGTAGCACGAGCTGAGGCGAAGTCTGGACGGTGAGGTGCCGGACCGCACGGAAGAGCTCAGTGGGCAGGGCTGTGACCTGGGCACTGAAATTCTCCGTGCGGCGACTCATGGCGGGCTCGGTCACACCAGCTTTTCCGTGCTCGGCGGCTGCGGCATTGCGTCGGCCCAGGGCCGTGGGCGGGTTGGGTCAGCGTTTGACGCGGTTTCGGACAGCCAGGGCAGCCAGGCCCAGAAGGACGGGCTCGGTGACGCGGGAGACCATCTCGATGTAGGTGCCGGCGGTGGTCAGGTCCTGGCCCGACGAACGGAACACCACCGAATTGAGCGTGACGTTCAGGGCCTTGTCGAAGCGCTCGCCGGTGTACCTGTCCGCTGTGGGATTCTGGGGATCAGTCTTGCCGATCTCGAAGGTGACCTTGCCGCCAGCAGGAGGCACGGTGCCGGTCGCTTCCTGCTTCGGGGAGTCTTTCGGGAGCCCGAAGCCCATAAGTAGCAGGATGGTGACGAGCATGGCGGCGGCAAGCCAGCCCAGAGCTCGGGAAGCACGCAGACCGTAGCCGGACAGCAGCCAGTAACCGCGCAGGAGTCCCCGTTCGGCGCGGGTGGTGCCGGTGTGGTCATGGCGGCGCATTTCCATCTCGCCGTAGTAGAAGACCGCAGCCCCCGGCTCGTCCTTGCCGTCCTCGAACGCCTTGCGCAGCGCCCGGTACACCGGCGCCAGCTGCGCCGGCCCAATGTGTCCGGCACCGAGCACTGCCACGTTCCAGCCCCGGACAGCCGCGTCGCGGCTCGCGCGCCAGTGGTGCTCTTCGGCGAGGGCGCGGCGGGCGGTGAACCGCAGCAGGTACCAGCGCCGCCCGTGCGTGCGGGGCGGGACCCTGTCGAAGGAACACGTGCCCTCCAGCCGGATCTGGTCCAAGTGCACGGTCCCTGCGAACAGGCACCCCGACAGGTCGATGTCGGCGAGGACCAGATGGGCCGCATCCACCCCCCTCAGCGAGGCCACCCGCACCCCGTCGTCGGGCGTGGCGGCAAGAGTCTGCTCTGCCAACGGCTGTCCATAGGAGAGAACGAAGGGCTCGGCCTCTGCGGCGATTGTGAGGGGATACTCAAAGACCGCGTGGGCGAAGTCCACCGTGGCGTAGCGCAGACGTATCTCGGCCGTTGACGACCAGCGGGTCCGTCGGCACTCCAGACGGCGCGCGGCCAACGAGAGGTTCACCGGGCCGCTGAATACCGCCCCCGACAACATCACTCTCCCGGCGCACACCAACGGACCGAGACTGGCCGCCCGATCGAACACCGCCTTTATGAACGAGGCGTCTCCCTGGAAGGCCGCTGCTTCGAACTCGGCGTCGCCCCGAAAGGTCGCACCTTCGTACTGGGCGCCGCCCTCGAAGGCCGTCCGCACGAACTCGACGTTGCCCTGAAAGGTCGTGCCCGTGAACCACGTGCCGCCCCGGAAGGTCGCTCCCGAGAACCGGGCGTCGCTCCGGAAGGTCGCCACTCTGAACTCGGCGTCGCGCTCGAAGGCTGCCGCTTCGAACACGGCGTCACCCCGGAACGTCGCCGACCGAAACCCGACGACGCCCTGGAAGGTCGCCGCCCCGAACACGGCGTCGCCCTTGAAGATCGCCGACCGGAACACGGCCTCGCCCTGGAAACTCGCAAAATCGAACTCGGCGTCGCCCTGGAAGGTTGTCGATATGAACCGGGCGTCGCCGAGGCGGGGGTATCCGGTGGTGGGGTCGCGGAGGGCATTGAGGAGGGCGTCCAGAAGCGGTTCGGTGAAGGTGGTGCCGCTGTGGTCGATGGCGGCGCCGGGGGTCAGGCTGTACAGGTAGGCGTCGCGTTCGGGGTCGCCCAGGTGGGCGAGGCATGCGGTATGGCCGGGGACTTGGGCACCGCGGCAGCCGACCGGGTCCTCCGGGGTGGTGCCGTGACCGCAGGGCACCCAACTAAGCGAGGTCAAGGACGGTTCGGGGCTCGGGTGTGACATACCCGAAGGACGGTTGCGCACGCCCGGATGGTTGCCGACTTCGCCGCAATAGGCGCCATGCTCGCGGTCGACGCCGCAGGCATTGTGGTGGTCGAAGTCGAACCGGCCTCGGGGCGAGACCAGCCAGGAGAACACTTCGCCGCCACGGTCCTTCCCCGTAAGCGCTTCGGGGACGGCGCCCCTGAGGGCAATGCTGGGCGTCCCTCGAAGCCGAAGGGAACCGGCGCCAGCGCTGACACGCAGGTCGGCGCCGTTCTCTTCGTCCGAAAGGAGCCAAGCCTGTGACCGACCGTTAGTACGCTGCTGAGCACGCGCTGCAATGGCGCGACGTGCTCAGGCCACGGCTGGCTTGGCCCCATGGCGTTCGTAGAGTTGTTTCACCTGCTTGATCCAGAACTCGAACTTCTGGTCCGAGGACGCACTCATGGGCAGGAGCTGCAGGTCCTTGGCCAACTGATAGAAACCCGGTCCAGCGTCGTTGGCACCCAAATAGTTCACCAGGGCCGAGAGCATGACACGAGGGTCGGAGGGGGTGATCTCCTGATCTCGGACCACGATCCGTCCCAGCAGTTCCCCCATGGCCGCCCGCTCATCAGCACGCTCGAAATCGAAGGCACGGCAGCCGGTTCTCCGGGCCACTGTGACGCTGAGCTCTGTGTATGAGGTGAGCCTGCCAAGTTTCGCGCGCTCGACGAGAAATCCCCGCCCCGCTTCCACCAGCATGCCCCACTCGTTGTCTGCGCGGCCGTACTCCGGCATTCCGCCCCCTCCGAGCCAAACCAATCCGTACGCGGCAACGTACAGTGACACTGCGGCTACCACAATCGCTCACACGGTCGTTTGGGAAGCCGCGCTAGCACGGCAGAAAAGCCGAGGCCAGCCAGGCCGGGGGTAAACGCCAGCTGTGCTCGATGTCGGCACAGGCTGCCCATGTTGCATCCAGCCCCCTGAAGCCTCAGGCGCTGGCCAGTGCGATGATCGACGGCTCCCGGTCCGAGGCGAGATCGTACTCGGAGAACTCCCAGGCGATGATCTTCGCGCCCTTCGGGACCCGGTAGACAAACTGCATCTCATCCTTGAAGCCGGGCTGGAGCTGCTCGTTGCACTCGGGATTTCCTGTCACTTCGTACAGGTCATCGATGGTGTCGTAGCGCCGCTCTTGCTCGTCCAGCAGGCCATTCACGATGGGCAGCGAGCAGGTCAGGTCCATGCTGGCCTTGGAGTCGTTAAATACCACGGTCTCTAAGATCACGTACTTGGCGTCGCCTCCCGCCTTCTTGACTCCACCGGCCACGTTGATCGACTCAGCCTCCCGGACCTTGGTGACCGTGACGACGGCGCCGCCGTTGCGCGCTTCGTCTCCGATCTTGAAATCGGCCGGTCGACTCGGGATGGGGGACGTCGTCTCGACGGGGGCAGTGTCGGCGCTGGGGCGATCGTCCTGCCAGATCGAGGGCGACGGATCGGCTGAGGCGTTGGGAGCGTCCCCTTGGCTTCCCGTAGCGGTGTAGGCGAGTGCTGCAGCGGTCACCATAAGCGCGCCAGCCAGGCAGAACGTGGCCGTTTTCCACGGGTTCCTGACGCTCTTGGGTCGCTCGGGAAGCTGTTCAGGCATCGGTGGGAGCTGACCGCTCACTGAAGTCCTCTCGTGGATGGCCGGGCTCCTCAAGAGGTCGCCGACCTGTATGCGGTCACCAGTCGAGCGGGTGCCAACGGGCCGATCCAGAAAGGACTCGGACTCACTCGATGGCGCTGACGACGATAGCAACGTCACAAGCGAGGTAGGTGCCGTTCGCTCCGGAAAGCAGGCCCACCTCGTCTCCCGGCGCCGACCGTGTGCGCTGCCCGTCCACCCTGTCGCGAGTGAATGCGCCATATGGGCAACCTGAGTGCCCGACTGGCGATTATTTTTGGGGGTGAGTTTGTAGGCAACTGCGGAGGACATGTGAGCAGTACCCAAACGCACGCTGAGATCCTTAGCGAGGCCATCCAGGTCCTCCAGGGGACATGGGATGCCGAACGCGTCCTGGCGGCCCTGTTCGGAGCGGGATACCGTCCCGCTGACGTGGCGATCGGGAAGAAGCGGGCACGCCAGATGCTTCGCGATCTTGCTGATGCCGGGGTGATCGTGAAGGTGAGTGAGAGGCCCGTGGGGTATCGGCGCGCTGGCAGCTGAGCCGCAGTCCCTCCCTGACGGTCGGAGAGCGGAATCGGCGCGCTCGGCCAACAGCTATGAAGAGATGATTCCTCGTGTCTATTAACGGCCGAGCGGCATGAGCCGAGCGCGCCGAGCGACAGGTACGGCCCTGGGGTAGCCCCGTTCCACAGTTGGCCTCCACGCGCACCCTCTGGGAGCCGGCGGGGAGCCGGATCCAGAGATCGGCTCCCAAACGGCTCCCAAGACGCCCCCAGGAACGAGTCAGGGGCCCGACCCGCTAAGCGGATCAGGCCCCTGACCTGGTGTTTCAGCTGTCGGGGTGGCGGGATTTGAACCCACGACCTCTTCGTCCCGAACGAAGCGCGCTGCCAAGCTGCGCTACACCCCGATGTCCACCGATTGTCCCGGCGACATCGATTACTTTAGCCCACCGGCGCCCGGAGGCGAAATCCGGTATTACGGCTCGGCCGCCGTTCTCAGTCCCGGGGCGTCAGAGTCAGCAGGGTCGCCTCGGGCGGGCAGGCGAAGCGGACGGGGGTGTAGCGGTTGGTGCCGCAGCCGGCCGACACGTGGAGGTAGGCGCGCCGCTCGCCCACGGTGTGGGCGGAGAGGCCCTTCACCCGGTCCGTGTCCAGATCGCAGTTGGTGACGAGGGCTCCGTAGAAGGGGATGCAGAGCTGGCCGCCGTGGGTGTGCCCCGCCAGGATCAGGGGGTAGCCGTCCGCCGTGAAGGCGTCCAGGGTGCGGAGGTAGGGGGCGTGGACGACGCCGATCGACAGGTCCGCGCCCGTCTCGGGGCCGCCGGCGACCTCGGCGTAGCGGTCCCGCTTGATGTGCGGGTCGTCCAGGCCGGTGAAGGCGATCTCCAGGCCGTCGGCCTTGATCCGTCCCCGGGTGTTGGTCAGGTTCAGCCAGCCCGCGTCGTCGAAGGCGTCCCGCATCGGCTCCCACGGGTTGTGGACCACGTTGACCGCCGGGGCGTTGCCGTTGAGCCCGTGCTTGCCCTGCATCTTCTCCAGGATGTAGAGCGCGGGGTTGCGCAGCTTCGGCCCGTAGTAGTCGTTCGATCCGAAGACGTAGACCCCGGGGATCTCCATCAGCGGGCCGAGCGCGTCGAGCAGCTCGGGTACCGCCTCCGGGTCGGAGAGGTTGTCGCCGGTGTTCACCACGAAGTCCGGCCTCAGGCCCGCCAGCGACTGCAGCCACGCGCGCTTCTTGCGCTGACCGCTCACCATGTGGATGTCGGAGATCTGGAGTACGCGCAACGGGCGTGCCCCGTGCGGGAGTACGGGAATCGCGATCCGGCGGAGCCGGAACGACCGTGCCTCGAATCCGGCGGCGTACACGAGACCGGCGGCGCCGACCGCTGCGCCGACTGCCGTTGCTTTCAGGGGTACTCCGTAGCGTGCGCGCATGCGCCCATCGTCGCAGACACGGAGGGGGCGGACGAAAACCGGCGGGCGGCGGGTGCCCCGTACCTGTCACAATCGCCGCATGACCACGCTCAAGTCCAAGCTCAAGGAAGACCTCACCACGGCCATGAAGGCGCGTGACGAGCTCACCTCGTCCACCCTCCGGCTCACCCTCACCGCGATCACGAAGGAAGAGGTCAGCGGCAGGACGGCGCGCGAACTCTCCGACGACGAGGTGCAGAAGGTGATCGCCAAGGAGGCGAAGAAGCGCCGCGAGGCGGCCGAGGCCTTCGCGCAGGGTGGCAGGACCGAGCAGGCCGAGCGGGAGAAGGCGGAGGGTGAGCTGCTCGACAGGTACCTGCCGAAGCCGCTCACCGACGAGGAACTGGACGTGATCGTCGCGCAGGCCGTCCAGGAGGCGAAGAGCGCCGGCGCCGAAGGCCCGCGGGCCATGGGTGCCGTCATGAAGATCGTCGGCCCGAAGGTGGCGGGGCTCGCCGAGGGGGGCCGGGTGGCCGCCGCGGTGAAGAAGCTGCTCGCGGGCTGAGCGGCCGGGACCGGAAGCGCGGTGCCGCCCCTGTGAAGGACGGCAGCCACTGCGGCTCCCGGGAACGAGGAAGGGGCACCCCCGCCCGGGGGTGCCCCTTCCTCATGCAGTGGTCAGCGGGTCCGCAGCAGGTCAGGGACCGTTGCCGCCCCGTCCGCCGCCGTGGTTCCCGCCACCGTGGTTCCCGCCGATGACGCCGGGCGGGAGGGTGATGCCGCCGATGGGGTCCGGCTTGCCGCCGTCGTCACCGTCGCCGCGGCCCTTGTCCTGTCCCTTGTCCTTGTCCTTCTTCTCTTCGCCGCGGGGCAGCGCGACCTGGTTGAAGGAGGGGGTCTCGGACGCTTCCAGCGCACCGGTCATCGCGGTCCGCCAGATCGGTCCGGGCAGACAGCCACCGCAGACCTTGTCGTAGTACTGGCCGCCGATGGTGATGTTGTACATCGGCACCTTCTTGGCGCCGTCGGATCCGACCCACACCGCCGTGGAGAGGTTCGGGGTGTAGCCGACGAACCACGCGTCCCTGCGCTCCTCCGTCGTTCCCGTCTTCCCCGCGTTGTCGCGGTCCGACAGGCCGGCCAGCGTTCCCGTGCCGTCCTCGACCACGCCCTTGAGCATGGCGTTGATCGTGTCCGCCGTCTTCTCGCTCATCGCGGACGTGCAGGCGGACTTGGGCACCCGCACCTTCTTGCCGTTGGCGTCCTTGATCGACTCGATGGCGATCGGCGTGCAGTAGGTGCCCCGGTTGGCGAACGCGGCGTAGGTCGCTGCCATGGAGAGCGGCGTGCTCACCTCACTGCCGAGCGTGATCGCGGGCTCCTCCACGAGCTGCTTGCTGTCACCGCGCTCGTAGCCCACCTTCTTGGCCATGGTGACCGTCTCGCACAGTCCGGCCTTCTGCTCCAGCAGCGCGAAGTAGGTGTTGATGGACTTGCCGAGCGCGCTCGTCATGTCCCAGGTGCCCTTCTCCTCCTCCAGCTCGTTCTGGACGGACCAGTCGCCGCCGCCCTGCGCTCCGGAGCAGTTGGTGTACTTGTTCTTCGGGACGGACATCTTCCAGTCCGTCGAGAAGGTCTGTGCCGGGCTGACGCCCTTCTCCAGTGCCGCCGCGGCCGTGATCGGCTTGAAGGTCGAGCCGACCTGGAAGCCGTAGGTGCTGCCGCCCATCTTGTTGTTGACGGCCAGGTTGAGCACGGTCTCGTGCTTCTTCTGGTCCAGGCCGTACGGACGTGACTGGCCCATCGAAAGGATCTTGCCGGTGCCGGGCTGGACCTGCACCACCGAGGCCGCGATCTTGTCGGTCTTGTTGACCTTCAGGGTGGACGCCTCGTTGGCCGCCTCCTGGGCCCGCGGGGACAGTGTGGTCCTGATGGTCAGGCCACCGAGGTTCCACAGCTTGGTGCGCTCCTCGTCCGTCTTCCCGAAGGCGGGGTTCGTCAGGATCGTCTTGCGCACGTAGTCGCAGAAGAAGCCGGAACCCTCCACGGCCGTGATGCAGCCGTTCTTGGGCTGCTTGACCTTCAGCTTGAGCGGGGCGGCGATGGCCTTGTCGGCCTCGTCCTGCGAGATGTTGCCCACCGCCGCCATACGCTGCAGGACGGTGTTACGACGCTTGGTCGCCTCTTCCGAGTCGTTGACCGGGTCGTAACGGGTGGGCGACTGGACGAGACCGGCCAGCATCGCGGCCTCCTCCAGTGTCAGGTCCTTGGCGTGCTTGGAGAAATAGCGCTGCGACGCGGCCTCGATACCATAGGCCTGCTGCCCGAAGAACGTGATGTTGAGGTAGTTCTCCAGGATCTTCTTCTTGCCGAGTTCCTCCTCGACCTGGATCGCGTACTTGAGCTCGCGCACCTTGCGGCCCAGGGTCTGCTGGGTGGCCTCGGCGACCTTGTCTGGGTCGTCGCCCGCCTCCTCGACGAAGACGTTCTTCACGTACTGCTGGGTGAGCGTCGACGCACCCTGCGCGGCTCCGCCCTCCTGCACGTTGCGGTTCATCGCGCGCAGGATGCCCTTGAGGTCGACCGCGCCGTGCTTGTAGAAGCGTGAGTCCTCGATCGCGACGATCGCGTCCTGCATGTACGGCGAGATGTCCTTGAGCGGGACGACCGTACGGTCACGCGAGTAGACGGTGGCGATCATGCCGCCCTCGTTGTCCAGGATCGTCGTCCGCTGGCTCAGCGGTGGGGTCTTGAGGTTCGAGGGGATCTCGTCGAATCCCTCGACCGTTCCCTTGGCTGCGAGCCCCAGGGCTCCGGCGGCCGGCAGTGCGATGCCTGCCAGTACGGCTCCGGAGAGTGCGGCGACACCGAGGAACTTGGCGGCCTGCTGGGTCGTCGTGAGACCCCCGCCTGAGCGCTTCTTTGGCATGGGGGCAGCCTAATCCGTAGTCAGCGGTGATCCGCAGGGGCAGGGGCTCCTCGGAGCGTTCGAGTACCAGACCGTGACATGCGGGCGGGGCCGGGCCGATTTCCCTGCTCACGGACCGGCCGGCGGGCGGTGCCGGGGCCTCGCGGCAGTTGCCTGTTCGGACGGGCGGGCCACGCGGGCATGACGGCGTGGCAATGCGAGGCGCCCAGGTTCCCATTCGCCGGACAGGCGCACAGGCGTTGGCCTAAGCTGCTCTCAACTGTCACAGCAGTCCGATTTTGTATCAACCCCCATGCACGGCCCTTTACGGATTTCAGCCACGGCCGGAGGCGCTCCCGAATTCGCCTTGTGTGTCGCTGAATGTCCGTTGCGAATTGGGTATCCTGTCCCGATTCTGTCGGGATAGTCGCGCATGTCCTTGCGTCACTCCTCTGGGTGATCTGCCGCGTACGCATAGTCCGTTCGGGCCATTCAAGATTGGGCCCGAAGGGGGTGTTGTGCTGTCGCCACCTTCCGTAACGTCCTCAACTGGCAGCGGTGAATATGCCGCTACCGCCGTGGGGGAGCCTCGATTCGGGAGAGGACGGCGCCGGCATGGGCTGGGTAACCGACTGGAGTGCGCAGGCAGCCTGCCGCACTACCGATCCGGATGAACTGTTCGTACAAGGGGCAGCGCAGAACAGGGCCAAGGCGGTGTGCACCGGTTGTCCGGTGCGGACCGAGTGCCTGGCCGACGCGCTGGACAATCGCGTCGAATTCGGCGTGTGGGGCGGGATGACGGAGCGGGAGAGGCGCGCACTGCTGCGCCGGCGGCCCACCGTGACGTCCTGGCGCCGTCTGCTGGAGACCGCGCGCGGAGAGTACGAGCGGTCCAGCGGCCTGATGCCCGCAGGGGTGGGCTTGGACGACGGACTGCATGACGACGGCCTGCACGACGACGAACTGCACGAGACGTTCGCCGCTGTGGGGTAGTGCCACGCGGGCTTCCCTGAGGGGAGGCCCGGCGAAGGCCCTAAGCAGCTCCGGCCGGGGCGGAACCGGTCGCGAGCCGTTCCCCGATGGCCCTGAGGCCTGAGAGGTCGTGCACGTCACCCGGCAGCGCGGCCACCTCGGTCACCGGGACCTCGGGGTGGAGCGTCGTGAAGCGGTCACGTGTGTGCTGTTCGCGCGCGACGACCTGCATCCGTTCGGCGTGCAGCCGGAGCAGGCCTGCCGTCAGCTGCTCGACGGACACGTCGTCCGTGGCGGTCGTGTCGTGCCGGTCTGTTTTGCTGTGCGTGGACGGGGCGGACGATGCGCCGCCGCGTGATTCGCCTTCGCGGGACGTCCCGTCGTCCTGCGTCGGCTCGTGTCGGTGCGGCTCGTTGCCGGGCTCGGGGGAGAGCGGTGGCTCAGGGGCTTCGGGCGTGACTGCGGCCGCCGGGTCCGCCGTGTCACCAAGGCCAGCCTTCCCGGCCGCCTGATCCACAATGCCGCCGCCCTCAAGATTTTCTGCGGCGGCCAGAGCCCGCTCCGCCGAGAGCCGTGAGGCCTCACTGCCGTGCACCCGGTTGAGGACCAGGCCGGCCAGCGGCATCTCCTCCGCGGCCAGGCGTTCCACGAAGTACGCGGCCTCGCGCAGCGCGTCCCGCTCGGGCGTGGCCACCACGAGGAACGCCGTACCGGGCGCCTGGAGCAGTCTGTACGTCGCGTCGGCCCGGGTACGGAATCCGCCGAACATGGAGTCCATCGCCGCGACGAAGGTCTGTACGTCGCGCAGGAACTGCCCGCCGAGCAGCTTGCCGAGCGTTCCCGTCATCATCGACATCCCGACGTTGAGGAACTTCATCCCCGCCCGGCCGCCCATCTTCGCCGGGGCGATCAGCACCCGGATGAACTTGCCGTCCAGGAACGATCCCAAGCGTTTCGGCGCGTCCAGGAAGTCGAGGGCGGACCGGGACGGCGGGGTGTCGACGACGATCAGGTCCCACTCGTCGCGTGCCCGAAGCTGCCCCAGCTTCTCCATCGCCATGTACTCCTGCGTGCCCGCGAAGCCGGCCGACAGGGACTGGTAGAAGGGGTTCTCCAGGATGGCGCGGGCCCGCTCGGCGTCCGTGTGCGCCTCGACCGTCTCGTCGAAGGTCCGCTTCATGTCGAGCATCATGGCGTGCAGTTCGCCCTCGCCCTCGATGTCCTCGACCCGGCGGGGGACGTTGTCCAGCCGGTCGATACCCATCGACTGCGCGAGGCGCCGGGCCGGGTCGATGGTGAGGACGACGACCTTGCGGCCGCGCTCCGCCGCCCGCACGCCGAGGGCCGCCGCGGTCGTGGTCTTGCCCACGCCCCCGGAACCGCAGCACACGACGATGCGGATCCCGGGATCGTCCAGGAGCGCGTCGGTGTCCAGTCCCGGTGCGATGTCCGTGTCCAGCGTCATGACTCCGCCCCTTCTCCCGTTGCGCGTGGCCCGCCGGCCCCGGGCTTCTGCCCCGCCTCGTCCGCCGACCCGTCTCCGACGCCCTGCTTGCGGAACTCCTCGGCCAGCTCGTACAGCCCGGACAGGCTCACGCCCTCGCCCAGCAGCGGGAGCTCGGACATGGGCAGTCCCAGCCCGGCCAGTACCGCACGCTGCTCGCGTTCCAGGCCGACCCGCTGGGCGTGCTCGGCCGCCTGTGCGACCAGGGGCCGCACGAGTGCCGCGGAACCCGTCACGCCCGCGCGGGTGAGCGTCTTCGCGATCTCCTTGCGGCGGCCGCCCGACGCGGTGCGCAGCGCGTCCTCGTCCAGCAGGTGCGGCCGCACCATGTTCACGACGACCCGGCCCACGGGCAGTTCCGCGGCCCGCAGCTCCGCGATGCCGTCCGCGGTCTCCTGGACCGGCATCTCCTCCAGGAGCGTCACGAGGTGGACCGCGGTCTCGGGCGACTTCAGGACCCTCATCACGGCCTGTGCCTGATTGTGTATCGGGCCGATCCGGGCCAGCCCGGCCACCTCGTCGTTCACGTTGAGGAAGCGGGTGATGCGCCCGGTGGGCGGGGCGTCCATGATCACGTGGTCGTAGACGAACCTGCCCTGCCTGTCCTTGCGCCGCACGGCCTCGCACGCCTTGCCGGTCAGCAGGACGTCCCGGACCCCCGGGGCGATGGTGGTGGCGAAGTCGATCGCGCCGAGCTTCTTCAGCGCCCGGCCGGCGCTGCCCAGTTTGTAGAACATCTGGAGGTAGTCCAGGAGCGCGCGTTCCGCGTCGATGGCGAGGGCGTGGACCTCGCCGCCGCCGGGCGCCACCGCGATCCTGCGTTCCTCGTAGGGGAGGGCCTCGGACTCGAAGAGCTGGGCGATGCCCTGTCTGCCCTCGACCTCGACCAGGAGGGTGCGCCTGCCCTCGGTCGCGAGGGCGAGCGCGAGTGCGGCGGCGACCGTGGTCTTACCGGTCCCGCCCTTGCCGCTGACGACCTGGAACCTGCTCACGTCTTCGAGCCTAACCAGTCGGCAGGCAGGCTACGCACGAGGCCGCATGTGCCAGGCATTACAGTCGGCTCATGACCAAGTGGGAATACGCGACC
The DNA here is from genome assembly GCF_036206005.1 of Streptomyces sp. NBC_00178. Taxonomy (NCBI): domain Bacteria; kingdom Bacillati; phylum Actinomycetota; class Actinomycetes; order Kitasatosporales; family Streptomycetaceae; genus Streptomyces; species Streptomyces sp. NBC_00178. Next base: position 3,456,674 of record NZ_CP108143.1, on the reverse strand, counting down.
GTGCCCCTTCTCGTGCACGCGACCAAGCAGATTCTGGACACCTGGGGCGAGGACGGCTGGGAGCTGGTCCAGGTCGTTCCCGGCCCGAACAACCCCGAGCAGCTCGTGGCCTACCTGAAGCGGGAGAAGGGCTAGTGGCGGGCGCCGTCGAGGCGAAGCTCGCCGAACTCGGCCTGACGCTCCCCGACGTCGTGCCGCCGCTGGCCTCCTACCAGCCGGCGGTCCGGTCCGGGGCGTACGTGTACACCTCCGGCCAGCTCCCGATGGTGGACGGCAAGCTCGCCGTGACGGGCAAGGTCGGCGCCGAGGTGACGGCGGACGAGGCCAAGGAGCTCGCCAGGACCTGCGCGCTGAACGCCCTGGCGGCCGTGAAGTCGGTCGCCGGCGACCTGGACCGGATCGCGGGCGTCGTGAAGGTCGTGGGCTTCGTCGCCTCCGCCTCCGACTTCACCGGGCAGCCGGGCGTGATCAACGGCGCCAGCGAACTGCTGGGCGCCGTCCTGGGCGACAAGGGTGTGCACGCCCGCAGCGCCGTCGGTGTGGCGGTGCTGCCGCTGGACGCGCCCGTCGAGGTCGAGATCCAGGTCGAGCTCACCGAGGCCTGATCCGTCGCATGTCCCTGATCCCGCCCGGTCCTCCGACCGGGCGGGATCACGCGTGTACGGGGCGGCCGGCGGTGCCCGGCACCCCTCGAACATCGGCGCGGTTCCGGATAGCCTCCGGCCATGCCCAACGGTCAGTGGTACCCACCGGAATGGCCCGCCCGCATCAGGGCCCTCGCCAGCGGCGAGCTGACGGCCGTCACGCCTCGGCGGGCGGCCACGGTGATGCTGCTCCGGGACGACCCGTCCGGCCCGGGTGCGGCGTCGCCGGCCGTCCACATGCTGCGACGGCGCACCTCGATGGCTTTTGCGGGAGGCGCGTACGCCTATCCGGGTGGCGGGGTCGACCCGCGCGACGACGACCTGCTCGTGCGCTGGGCGGGGCCGTCCCTGGAGAGCTGGGCGCAGCGGCTCGGTGTGGGCACGGCCGCCGAGGCGCAGGCAGTCGTCTGTGCGGCGGTCCGGGAGACGTACGAGGAGGCGGGTGTCCTGCTGGCCGGACCGAGCGCCGGCACGGTCGTCAGCGACACCACGGGCGCCGACTGGGAGGCCGACCGCGAGGCTCTCGTCGCCCGTGAGCTGTCCTTCGCCGGCTTCCTCGACCGCCGGGGCCTGGTGCTGCGCTCGGACCTGCTGGCGGCGTGGGCGCGCTGGATCACCCCGGCGTTCGAACCGCGCCGGTACGACACCTGGTTCTTCGTCGCCGCGCTTCCCGAGGGACAGCGCACCCGCAACGCCTCCACCGAGGCTGACCGCACGGTCTGGATCAGCCCCGGTGAGGCCGCCGACGGCTACGACCGGGGCGAACTGCTGATGATGCCGCCCACCGTGGCCACCCTGCGGGCGCTGAGGCCGTACGGGACGGCCGGGGAGGCGCTGAAGGCCGCGGAATCCCAGGACCTCGCTCCCGTACTCGCAGAGGCCCGCATGGAGGGTGACGAGCTGGTGCTGACCTGGCCGGGGCACGAGGAGTTCACCAAGCACGTGCCGGCGGGGGACGGGCCGGCACCCGCCTCGCCGGCCGCGACCCCGGGCGGGGGACCCGTATGAGCGACGCGGCCGCGCTGCCGGGGCAGCCACGCGGCGGGGTGCTCTCCGGTGCCGCCACGACCCGCGCCGTGAACGTCCTGGCCCCGAACCCCTCCGCGATGACCCTGGACGGGACGAACACCTGGATCGTCGCGGAACCGGACTCCGACCTCGCCGTCGTGATCGACCCGGGGCCGCTCGACGACGCACACCTGCGGGCCGTCATCGAGACAGCGGAGCGGGCGGGCAGACGTGTGGCGCTCACCCTGCTCACGCACGGGCACCCCGACCATGCGGAGGGGGCCGCCCGCTTCGCGGAGCTCACGCGTACGAAGGTGCGGGCCCTGGACGCGGCGCTGCGCCTGGGCGACGAAGGGCTCGCGGCGGGCGACGTGGTCACGACCGGCGGACTCGAACTCCGGGTGGTGCCCAGCCCGGGGCACACGTCGGACTCGCTGTCCTTCCACCTGCCGGCCGACGGGGCCGTGCTGACGGGCGACACGGTCCTCGGGCGCGGTACGACCGTGGTCGCCCACCCGGACGGGAGGCTCGGCGACTACCTGGACACCCTGCGGCGGCTGAGGTCGCTGACGGTCGACGACGGCGTGCACACGATCCTCCCCGGGCACGGGCCCGTGCTGGAGGACGCCCAGGGTGCGGTCGAGTTCTACCTCGCGCACCGGGCCCACCGCCTGGCGCAGGTCGAGACGGCCGTGGAGACGGGGCACCGGACGCCGGCCGAGGTCGTGGCGGCCGTGTACGCCGACGTGGACCGTTCCCTGTGGCCCGCGGCGGAGCTGTCGGTGCGGGCCCAGATGGACTACCTGACGGAACACGGCCTGATCTGACCGTCGGCTGCACGGAAAAGGCCCCACCGTGCGGTGGGGCCTTCCTCGACGGTCACGGCCGCTCCCGGGGCTTGCCGGCGGACGGGCGGCCGGGTGGCCCGTCCGGGTGTCGCGCACGCGCCGGAGCGTCAGCGGGACCGCTTGGCCAGCCGCTCGACGTCGAGCAGGATCACGGCACGCGCCTCCAGGCGCAGCCAGCCGCGTCCCGCGAAGTCCGCGAGCGCCTTGTTGACCGTCTCGCGGGAGGCGCCGACCAGCTGGGCCAGCTCCTCCTGGGTGAGGTCGTGCACGACGTGGATGCCCTCCTCGGACTGCACGCCGAAACGGCGCGACAGGTCGAGGAGCGCGCGGGCGACACGGCCCGGCACGTCGGAGAAGACCAGGTCGGACATCTGGTCGTTGGTCTTGCGCAGTCGGCGGGCGACGGCGCGGAGCAGCGCGGTGGCCACCTCGGGACGCGCGTTCAGCCAGGGCTGGAGGTCCCCGTGGCCGAGGCCGAGGAGCTTGACCTCGGTGAGCGCGGTCGCGGTCGCCGTGCGCGGGCCGGGGTCGAAGAGCGACAGCTCGCCGATCAGCTCACCGGGGCCGAGGACGGCCAGCATGTTCTCCCGCCCGTCGGGAGAGGTGCGGTGAAGCTTCACCTTGCCCTCGGTGACCACGTACAGGCGGTCGCCCGGGTCGCCCTCGTGGAACAGCGCGTCGCCGCGCGCGAGGGTCACCTCACTCATCGAGGCGCGGAGCTCCGCGGCCTGCTCGTCATCGAGCGCCGCGAAAAGCGGGGCGCGCCGCAGAACGTCGTCCACGAGTTCTCTCCTTGTCGGCCTGTTCAGGGAAGCGTGGTTTCCATGATGCCGGACGGTAAAACAGTGCGATCGATCACAAACCAGTTTGACGCACGGGCGTGCCGGACCCTACGGCAGGGGGCCGATCGGGCGCGGATGCGCGGTGACCGGGGCGGATGTCGGCGGCGGGCTCTAGGCTGGCCGGGTGTCCGGAACGCCGGTGACAGCGCAGGCCAAGGGGGCTGATGGGGTGTCGGGAGACGAGAATTCCGCCGTGGGCGAACAGGGTGCACGAAGTGGCAGAAATGCAGCAAAAGGGCAGAGCGGGGCATCGGCGGCCAAGCCCGCGAAGCAGGAGTCGCATCTCGCGATGGTCCGCCGCGCCAGGCGGATGAACCGCGAGCTCGCCGAGGTCTATCCGTACGCCCACCCGGAGCTCGACTTCCGCAACCCCTTCGAGCTCCTGGTCGCCACGGTCCTCTCCGCCCAGACCACCGACCTGAGGGTCAACCAGACCACCCCCGCGCTCTTCGCCGCCTATCCGACCCCGGAGGACATGGCCGCGGCCGTTCCCGAGGAACTGGAGGCGGTCATCCGTCCGACCGGTTTCTTCCGGGCCAAGGCCCGGTCCCTGATGGGTCTGTCCGCGGCCCTCAGGGACGATTTCGGCGGTGAGGTGCCGGGGCGCCTCGCCGATCTGGTGAAGCTGCCCGGCGTCGGACGCAAGACGGCCAACGTCGTCCTCGGCAACGCGTTCGGAGTTCCCGGCATCACGGTGGACACCCACTTCGGCCGGCTGGTCCGGCGCTGGAAGTGGACCGAGCAGGAGGACCCGGAGAAGGTGGAGGCGGAGATCGCCGCGATCTTCCCGAAGAGCGAGTGGACCATGCTCTCGCACCGTGTGGTCTTCCACGGCCGCCGCATCTGCCATTCCCGCAAACCGGCGTGCGGCGCCTGCCCCGTCGCCTCGCTCTGTCCCTCCTACGGTGTGGGCGAGACGGACCCGGAGAAGGCGAAGAAGCTCCTGAAGTACGAGATGGGCGGTTACCCGGGGCAGCGCCTCAGCCCGCCCCCGGACTACCCGGGCCGCCCCGCTCCGCCCCTGGGAGCCGGGTGAGTCCGGCCTCGGCGGACCCGCCGGACGGGGCACCTGCGGAACGAATCGACCGACGGCACGCGTTGGACCGGCGGGGGTGCACATGACGCACGCACAAAAGACACGGGCCGCCGGCCAGGCGGCCGCAGAGGAGACGGACACGGCCAGCGACGACGCGATCGCCGTCACCACGGAAGGGCTGCCGGGCTGGCTCGACCCGGTCGCCCACGCCGCGCGGACCGTTCGTGCCCAGCAGCTCAGCCGCTTCCTGCCGCCGGCCAGCGGCGCGGGACGCCAGTCCGCCGTCCTGATCCTCTTCGGCGAAGGCCCGCGCGGTCCGGAACTGCTCCTGATGGAGAGATCCGGCTCCCTGCGCTCCCACGCCGGCCAGCCGTCCTTCCCCGGCGGCTCACTCGATCCCGAGGACGGCGACCACACGACCACCGGACCGCTCAGGGCCGCGCTGCGCGAGGCCGAGGAGGAGACGGGCCTCGATCCGGGTGGCGTCCAGCTCTTCGGAGTGCTTCCCCGGCTCTACATCCCGGTGAGCGGGTTCGTCGTCACGCCGGTCCTCGGCTGGTGGCGGACTCCGAGCCCGGTGGACGCCGTCGATCCGGCGGAGACGGCACGGGTCTTCACCGTCCCCGTGGCGGATCTCACGGATCCCGCCAACCGGGCGACGGCGGTCCACCCGAGCGGTCACCAAGGTCCGGCATTCCTGGTCGAATCCGCACTCGTATGGGGCTTCACAGCCGGTCTGATCGACAGGATTGTGCATTACGCGGGATGGGAACGCCCCTGGGACAGGACCAAGCAGGTGCCGCTCGACTGGCGCGCATGACAGGCTGACTCCCGTGCTGCGCGGTCCGGGCCTGGCCCGGACCCCGTCCGACCGGACGGGCCAGGTGACGAATCTGCGAGGCTATAGACGGTGAACGTGCTCGACATCCTGCTGCTCGTCGGCGCCGTGTGGTTCGCGGTCATCGGTTACCGCCAGGGTTTCGTCGTCGGCATCCTGTCCGTGATCGGCTTCCTGGGCGGCGGCCTGGCGGCCGTCTACCTGCTGCCGGTCATCTGGGACCAGGCGACCGACGGGTCCGAGGTCTCCTCCACGGCCGCCATCGTCGCGGTCGTGATCGTGATCGTGTGCGCCTCGGTGGGCCAGGCGTTCACCACGCACCTCGGCAGCCGGCTCCGGCGGTACATCACGTGGTCGCCGGCCCGCGCCCTGGACGCCACGGGCGGATCCCTGGTCAACGTGGTGGCCATGCTGCTTGTCGCGTGGCTGATCGGCTCCGCGCTGGCGGGTACGTCCCTGCCGACCCTGGGCAAGGAGGTCCGCAGCTCCTCGGTGCTGCTCGGGGTCTCCCGGGTGATGCCCTCTCAGGCGTCCACCTGGTTCACCGACTTCTCCTCCGTCCTCGCGCAGAACGGCTTCCCACAGGTCTTCAGCCCCTTCGCCAACGAGCCGATCACGGAGGTCGAGCCTCCGGATCCGGCGCTGGCCGGCAGCGAGGTCGCCGCCCGCGCGAAGAAGTCCATCGTCAAGGTCGTCGGCATGGCACCGGGCTGCGGGAAGGTCCTCGAAGGGACCGGATTCGTGTTCTCCGGACGTCGGGTGATGACCAACGCGCACGTGGTCGGCGGCGTCGACGAGCCGACCGTGCAGATCGGCGGTGAAGGCCGCCTCTACGACGCCAAGGTGGTCCTCTACGACTGGCAGCGCGACATCGCCGTACTGGACGTCCCCGATCTCGACGCCGAGCCGCTCCGCTTCACCGGCAAGGACGACGACGCGGAGAGCGGCGACAGCGCCATCGTCGCCGGCTTCCCGGAGAACGGCGCATACGACGTCCGCTCCGCGCGCATCCGGGGCCGCATCGACGCCAACGGCCCCGACATCTATCACCGGGGCACCGTGCGGCGCGATGTGTACTCCCTGTTCGCGACCGTGCGCCAGGGGAACTCGGGCGGACCGCTGCTCACCCCCGACGGCAAGGTCTACGGGGTGGTGTTCGCCAAGTCCCTCGACGACCCGGACACGGGGTACGCACTGACGGCCGACGAGATCCGCCAGGACATCGACCTCGGCAAGACCTCGTCCCAGCAGGTCGACAGCCAGGGCTGCGCCCTCTGAGGGCCCGTATGCCCTCCCCGGATCCGGGGAGGGCACGTGCGGATGCAGGAAAGCGCCGCGTGTGCGCCGTGGAGGAATCGCGGGCGGGGAGGCCGGCCGTCGGCACGTGCGGCGGCCGCGCCGCCAGCAGGTGTGTGTCGGCGCACCCCCGCGCCCAGGATCCGGAACCGACCGGTCCGGTATCCCGCGCCTGCGGTGTGTCATCCAGGTGCGTTCGTCACCCGCGGGTATGACGGAGCCGCGCGGACACCCAGCGCGCCCGGCGCGTGAGAATGCGCGGAATCCCCAGTCGGAGATCGTGGAATTCGCTCACATCGTGCACCCGGCTCCGGGAGCCGCCCCCCTCGTGAATGCTCGGACCAGCAGGAGCGGTCGAGCGGCGGTTGCGTGCTGCGTCACTGAAGTCGCGCGTCCAGCCCATACCCCGACGTCTGCCCCTGACCCATGGTCGGTAATCGCGTGCGAGTCAGCCAATTGGCTTATGCGGCAGGCAAGTGGCTGTTCGTCAGACAGACGTGCGGATCGGTCACCGGTCGGGCTCGGGGTCCTTGAGCCAGTTGATGAGTTCGGTCGAGAAACCGACCGGATCCTCCTCGTGCGGGAAGTGCCCCAGACCGTCGAAAAGTCGCCACCTGTACGGCGCCTCGACGTACTCTCCCGATCCCGCGGAACTGCGCGTCCGGATCGCCGGGTCCAGCGAACCGTGCAGGTGCAGCGTCGGCACGCGCACCGGGCGTTTCATCCGGCGGTTGAACTGCACACCGTCCGGACGGGCCAGGGAGCGGACCATCCAGCGGTAGGGCTCGATCGAGCAGTGCGCCGTCGACGGGATGCACATCGCCCGGCGGTACACGTCCACCGTCGCGTCGTCGGGGAAGTCCGGGGTGCGCGGCCCCGACCAGTCGCGGATCATCTTTGCAACCAACGCGGCGTCGTCGGCGACGAGCTGACGCTCCGGCACCCATGGGCGCTGGAAACCCCACACGTGCGACCCGGCCCGCGACTGGGCGAGATCGGAGAGCATCGAGGAGCGCCAGCGGCGTGGGTGCGGCATCGACGACACGACGAGCCGCCGCACCAGTTTGGGGCGCATCACGGCCGCCGTCCAGGCGAGGTAACCGCCCATGTCATGGCCCACCAGCGCCGCGTCCGGTTCGCCGAGCGAGCGGATGACCCCGGTGACGTCGAGCGCCAGGTTCGCCGGGTCGTAGCCCCGGGGCGTACGGTCGCTGCCGCCGACCCCGCGCAGGTCCATCGCCACCGCGCGGTAGCCGGCATCGGCCAGTGCGGTCATCTGATGGCGCCAGGTCCACCAGAACTGCGGGAAGCCGTGGAGCAGCAGCACCAGCGGCCCGTCACCGAGCTCGGCGATGTGGAAGCGCGCGCCGTTCGCCGCCACGTCGCGGTGGGTCCAGGGCCCATCGATACGGACGGGGCCACCGGAATTGGCGGCCGCTCCCAACGGGCCAACCGGGCCGGATGCGCTGAAATCGGGGTCGGTCATGTGGATGAGCGTGTCACAGCGGCAGGCTTGTCCAGGACCGGACGGCCCTCGATCGCCCGGTCGGCGATCGAGCTGCCCTTCGTCTGCTCGATCGCCACGGTGGTCACGGCGGGGCGGGGGTGCGGCTTGACGCCCTGCAGCACCGCAGCGGTCTGCTTGGCCGAAGCGATGGACTTCTCCGGCGGCTTGACCTTCTTGAACTTGGCCAGACCGAAGAGGGCGAGCAGCACGCCCAACAGGATGAACGCACCGCCCACGATGAGGAACGACCACGCGAGGCCGAGACCGAGGTTGTGGATCCCGTAGGCCGCGGCGAAGCTCAGTACGGGAATGGCGAAGAGGATCAGCACGCCTGTGACGATGAACGCCACGCTGCCGATCACGCCGCGCTTGACGTCCTGGCGCACCTCGGCCTTGGCCAGCGCGATCTCGTCGTGCACCAGCGCGGACATCTCGGCCGTCGCCGAAGCGAACAGCTGGCCGATACTACGGTCGGTGCTGCCCGCGTAGTTGCCGGGGTCGCTCATCCCTGACTCCCTCTCCTTTTGCGTACATCCGATGTCAGATCATGCCGGACTGTCCGGCTCACTGCTCGCTGCCCCCGCCCGTTCGGCAAGGCGGCGGTGCTCCGCGGCCTTCCGCTCGAAGAGCGCGGCCATGCGCAGGTGGTACTCGGGGTCGTCCTGCTCGTACACGTCGGGGACCCCCGATCCGTCCTCGTCGAGCTCCTCCGCCTCGTACAGGGTCCTGTATCTGCGTACCCGGAGTTTGAGCAGTACACCGGAGAGTACGGCGGCAATCAGGGAACCGATGAGGACCGCCGCCTTGATCTCGTTGATCATGTCCTCGTCGCCGGCGAACGCCAGCTCCCCGATGAGCAGTGACACGGTGAAACCGATGCCGGCAAGGGTGGCCACCGCGAAGACGTCGGCCCAGGCCAGGTCCTCGTTCAGTCGCGCCCTGGTGAAACGGGTGACGAGCCAGGTGCCGCCGAAGACGCCCACCGTTTTGCCGACGACGAGACCGAGCACCACTCCGAGCGTTTCCGGCCGGGTGAACACACCTGCGAGGGCGTCGCCCTTCAGGACGACACCGGCGGAGAAGAGCGCGAACAGCGGAACCGCGACCCCGGCCGACACAGGGCGGACCAGGTGTTCGATGCGTTCCCCGGGGGACCGGGCCTCGCCCTCCCGCCGGGTGCAGCGGAGCATGAGGCCCATGGCGACGCCCGCGATCGTGGCGTGGACGCCGCTGTTGTACATCAGCCCCCACACCACCAGCGCCAGCGGAAGATAGACGTACCAGCCCCTCACACCGGTGCGCAGCAGCAGATGGAAGACGACGAGGCCGGCGAACGCGCCGCCGAGGGCGAGGAGGTCGATGTCCTCCGTGAAGAAGACCGCGATGATGAGGATGGCGAAGAGGTCGTCGACGACCGCGAGTGTCAGGAGGAAGGCGCGCAGTGCCGCCGGCAGCGACGTGCCGATGACCGCGAGGACGGCGAGCGCGAACGCGATGTCCGTGGCGGTGGGCACGGCCCAGCCTGCGGCGGTCCCGCCACCGAGCACGGCGGTCAGGGCGTAGACGACCGCGGGGACGGCCATGCCGCACAGCGCCGCCGCGACGGGGAGGGCCGCCGCGCGGGGATCACGGAGTTCACCGGCGACCAACTCCCTCTTCAGCTCGACGCCCGCGACGAAGAAGAAGACGGCGAGGAGCCCGTCGGCCGCCCAGTGGGCCACGGACAGGTGCAGGCCGAGGGACTCCGGGCCGAAGTGGAAGCCGCTGACCGCCGTGTAGCCCGCGTCGTAGGTGTTGGCCCAGATCAGCGCGGCGACGGCGGCGGCCAGCAGGATGACGCCGCCGACCGTCTCGGTGCGCAGCGCCTCGGCGAGGTAGTTCCGCTCGGGCAGCGAGAGCCTGCCGAAGAGAGTGCCGCGGCGGTCGGTCGGGGGAGCGGGCGGGGCCACGAGAGAACCTCCGGGTCGGATTACGGCAGTGATGGCATGGCGGATTCACCTGCCGACCAGACTTCCCGGCGCCCCTATGAAGATGTCCTATGAAGTTGTCCCGGCACTTGGCGCTGTGCTTGCCCGCCGTTTGTGTCGCCGTTCGTTGTGCGTGCGGCTCGTCGTGGGCACGGCGCGGGTGCGATTCCCGCGTGTGCGCGCTCGAGTGGATCGTAACGCTCGTCGCCCGAAAGGGCGCGTATGCCCGCGTGAGTACGTTCTCGACGGGCGCGTCCGGCGCGTCCGGCGGAAGCGGACGCGTGGCACGCCCCCGTCGGCGGAATCCGCCACTGCACCGTGTGGTCGCGCACGGTATCCGGCGTCGTCCGGCCGGCTGGGCGTGGAGTTCCCCCGGGTGTCCGTGGCGCGGCGGGCGGGCTGCCTCCGTGCCTCTGCCCCGCCCTGCCGGTGCCCGCGGACAGCACGAGGGGCACCCGGCAGTGCCGGGTGCCCCTCGCAGCGGTGTTCATTCACCGGTGTTCATTCACCGGTGTCACGTACCGGCGTTCAGGCCCGGTTCAGTCCTCGGAGGACGCCGTGGGGAGCTGCGTCTGGATGAGCGCCATGACCGAGGAGTCGGTCAGCGTCGTGACGTCGCCCAGTTCGCGGTTCTCGGCGACATCGCGCAGGAGGCGGCGCATGATCTTGCCGGAGCGGGTCTTGGGCAGTTCGGCGACCGGCAGGACCCGCTTGGGCTTCGCGATCGGTCCGAGTGTGGCTCCGACGTGGTTGCGCAGTTCGGCCACCAGTTCCTCGGAAGCGGTGGCGGTGCCGCGCAGGATGACGAAGGCGACGATGGCCTGACCGGTCGTCTCGTCGTTGGCACCGACCACCGCCGCCTCTGCGACCGACGGATGCGACACGAGGGCCGACTCGACCTCGGTGGTGGAGATGTTGTGCCCGGACACGAGCATGACGTCGTCGACCCGGCCGAGCAGCCAGATATCCCCGTCGTCGTCCTTCTTGGCCCCGTCGCCTGCGAAGTACTTGCCCTCGAAGCGCGACCAGTAGGTGTCGATGAAGCGCTGGTCGTCACCCCAGATGGTGCGGAGCATCGACGGCCACGGCTCGGTGAGGACGAGATAGCCGCCCCCGCCGTTCGGTACCTCGTTGGCCTCGTCGTCGACCACGGTGGCGGAGATGCCGGGCAGGGCACGCTGAGCCGAACCGGGCTTGGTCGCCGTGACGCCGGGCAGCGGGGAGATCATCATCGCGCCCGTCTCCGTCTGCCACCAGGTGTCCACGACCGGGCAGGCGTCGGCCCCGATGTGCTTTCGGTACCAGACCCACGCCTCGGGGTTGATCGGCTCACCGACCGAACCCAGGACGCGCAGGGACGACAGGTCGAACTTGGCGGGGATGTCGTCGCCCCACTTCATGAACGTACGGATCGCCGTAGGCGCGGTGTAGAGGATCGTGACGCCGTACTTCTGGACGATCTCCCAGAAGCGCCCCTGGTGCGGGGTGTCGGGCGTGCCCTCGTACATGACCTGGGTCGCACCGTTGGCCAGCGGCCCGTAGACGATGTAGGAGTGTCCGGTCACCCAGCCGATGTCGGCGGTGCACCAGTACACGTCCGACTCCGGCTTGAGGTCGAAGACCGCGTTGTGCGTGTAGGCCGCCTGGGTCAGGTAGCCGCCGGAGGTGTGCAGGATGCCCTTCGGCTTACCCGTGGTCCCGGAGGTGTACAGGATGAAGAGCGGCTGCTCCGCGTCGAAGGCCTCGGGAGTGTGCTCGGCCGACTGCCGTGCGGTGATCTCGTGCCACCAGACGTCCCGGCCCTCCGTCCACGCGGTGTCCTGCCCGGTGCGCCGGATCACGAGGACGTGCTCCACGCTGTCGATGCGCGAGACGGCGGCGTCCACAGCGGGCTTGAGCGCGGAGGGCTTGCCTCGGCGGTAGCCGCCGTCGGCGGTGATGACGACCTTGGCGTCCGCGTCCTGGATGCGGGCGGCGATGGCGTCCGCGGAGAAGCCGCCGAACACCACCGAGTGCGCGGCACCGATACGGGCACAGGCCAGCATCGCGACGGCGGCCTCGGGGATCATCGGCAGGTAGACCGCGACCCGGTCGCCCTTGGAGACGCCCAGCTCGATGAGGGCGTTGGCGGCGCGGGAGACCTCGTCCTTCAGCTCGGCGTACGTGAGCGCGCGGCTGTCGCCGGGCTCGCCCTCGAAGTGGATGGCGACCCTGTCGCCGTTGCCCGCCTCGACGTGGCGGTCCACGCAGTTGTAGGCGACGTTGAGCTTGCCGTCCGCGAACCACTTCGCGAAGGGCGGATTGCTCCAGTCCAGTGTTTCGGTCGGTTCCGTGGCCCAGGTCAGGCGACGGGCCTGCTCGGCCCAGAAGCCCAGCCGGTCCGCCTCGGCCTGCTCATACGCCTGTGCTGTCACGTTGGCGTTCGCGGCCAGATCGGCAGGCGGTGCGAACCGCCGCTCCTCCTTGAGCAGATTGGCCAGGCTTTCGTTGCTCACGACATCTCCCATTCCCAGGGTGTCCGTTGTGTCCCGGGGGACAGCTCATCAGGCTGCGGGCCAGGTGACAAGTGTCTGCCGGGAATTGGTTTAGACCTGTGCTTCGTGTATGGAGCTACGGGTCCCGCCTCCGCGAGGCGCGACGTGCGCCGAGCAGAAGCGGGACCACCAGGTCTCACGGACCGGATGCGCGAGCGGTTCAGGCGCGGACCGCGGTGCCGGGTGCGAGGTCCAGGATCTCGGCGCCGTCTTCCGCCGTCTCCTCCGCCCCGGGAGCGACCTTGGCGAAGACCTCATCGGGTCCCGTCCCGGAACTGACGCCCTCGGTCAGCAGATAGGCCTGCGCCTCACCGACATGGAAGTACATGCCGTGTAGCTGCAGGGAGCCCGTCGCCAGTCTGCGGGCCACCGACTCGTGTGCCCGTAGATGCTCCAACTGCTGGACCACGTTGGTGAGGCAGAGCTGTTCGACCGCGTCGGTGGGCATCCTGCCCGCGATGCGAGCCCAGGAGTGCCGGCGCGAACGCATCCGGTCCAGGCTCGGCAGCCCATGGCGCAGCCAACGCCACAGAGGCGTACGGGGTGTTTCCGGGGCCGCCCCCAGCAGGGCCTGCATGGCACCGCATCCCGAGTGGCCGCATACGGTGATGGACTCCACCCCCAGAACGTCCACGGCGTACTCCACAGCGGCTGCGACCGAGTCGTCCTGGGAGCCCGCCTCCGGGGCGCCCGGCGGCGGCACCAGGTTGCCGACATTCCTCACGGTGAAGAGATCACCCGGTCCACTGGCAGTGATCATGCTCGTGACCAGACGGGAGTCGGCGCAGGTGATGAAGAGCTGGGAGGGTCGCTGCCCCTCGGCCGCCAGGCGGGCCAGTTCCTCACGGACCAGGGGTGCCGTGTTGCGCTGGAAGGAGCTGAGACCGCTGAGCAGGCGATGCCCGCCCTTTCGCTCGGACGGGTCGCTGACCGAGGTGGCCGCCGGCGGATTCTCCGGGACCACGGGCGGGACCGCGGCGGCGGGCGTGGGCACGGTCTCCTGCACACGGTCGTGGCAGTGATGGTTGCGCCATGGTGTCCATGGGCGGCAGCAGGAGTGGGCCGCCGACGCGGGCTCGGCGATGCGGCCTCCGGAACGCCCGGTGAACTCGATCCGCCCACCCATCGCGGTCTGAGCCGCGTACCAGTCCTGGATGGTCTCGTATGCCGCGTGGTCCATGAAGAAGCCGTCCAGTTCGACCACGGCGTCGACTCCGTGCGGGAGCCGTCCCAGGGCACGGCTCAGTCGTGGCACCGCGAGGAAGGTCAGCTGTCCGCGAGCGGCCACGAGATAGCGGCCCTCCTGCTCCGACACGGTGATGCGTGTGCGGGCCAGTCGGTGGAGTGCGACCGCCACCGCCACGACGATGCCGATGGCCACCCCCTCGAGCACACCGGCGAGGAGCACGCCGCTGATGGTGGCTCCGTACACCAGGAACTCGCGGTGTTTGTGCACCTTGCGGATGTGGGCGAAGTTGACCATCTGGATGCCGACCACCATCACCAGTGCGGCCAGCGCGGCCAGCGGAATCCATTCGAGTGCCGTGACCAGCAGCGCGGCCGACAGCAGCACCCATACGCCGTGGAGCACCGTGGAAGCACGGGTCTCCGCACCGGCTCGAACGTTCGCGGAACTGCGCACCGCGCCACCGGAGACCGCCAGGCCCCCGACAAGTCCCGACAAGGTGTTGGCGACGCCCTGGGCTCGCAGTTCCCGGTCGAGATCCGAGCGTTCGACGGGCGGAAGCGGTGCGGCCCCGTCCTTCGGTACGGACATCGCCCGGTCGGCCGACAGCTTGTCCACGGAGACGGCGGCCAGCAGGGACTCCAGACTCGCGACGAGCATGACGGTGAACACCGCCGTGGCCAGAGCGGCCACCGGGCCGTGCGGCACCTCGGGCAGGGCGTGGGAGCGCCAGGACGGAAGGTCGACCCGCGCGATTCCCGGTGTCGCCGCGGCGGCTGCCGCCGTTGCCACACCCACGGCGGCGAGCGCGGCCGGAATTCTTCCCATCGTCGACCCGATGCGGCCGGGCAGGCGTGGCCACACGATGAGGAGAAGGATCGTCAGCGCGCCGATGAGAGGGGCGGCCGGCTCGGACTGTGCGAGGCGGGCAGGGAGCGCCAGGGCGTTGTCGAGTGCGGAGCTCTGAGGACCTCCGCCGAGCACGATGTGCACTTGGGCGAGGGCGATCGCCACCCCGATGCCCGCGAGCGTCCCGTGCACGATGGCGGGGCTGACGGCCAGAGCGCTGCGGGCGGCTCTCAGCGAGCCGAGCAGGATCTGCAGGAGGCCCGCTCCGACGGTGATCGCACAGGTGGTCCGCCACCCGTAGATCTGGATCAACTCGGCCGTGACGACGGTCAGTCCCGCGGACGGGCCGCTGACCTGGAGGGGTGTGCCTCCGAGCAGCCCGGCGACGATGCCGCCGATTGCCGCCGAGACGAGTCCGGCCGCGAGGGGGGCGTCCATGGCCACGGCAAGCCCGAGCGACATGGGCACGGCGATCAGAAAGACGGTGATGGATGCGGACAGGTCGGCACCGGAGACGCGGAAGCGTCCGCGGCGAGGTGGCGGACTGTGGGGCTGCTTGAAGCCCGACGCCTCAGAGAGGCGCGAACTGCGGGATGAATGGTCATCGCGGGTAGGGACGCAGGCAGACATGTTCCCGTCTCCTCCGGGGCAGCGCGGTCGCGGTATGTGAGTGACGGCGGCCGTGGATCACGGCGTGCGGCGGTGGGGGTGAAGCGGCGGGATCTTCAACGCTCAGTAAACGAATCGTAATGGAGGGTAAAGAGTGGTGTCCATGTTTTCGAGCAAATAGCCCATTTGGTCACTCGTTTAAGTGAATAAGCAGCTTTTCATTCAGTTTGTAGTACTGGTTTCCCTCCCCCGCGTGTGAGGTTGGCCGCGCCGTGTCGGCGCTACGGAGCGCGACCTCCTGCAAGGAAGAGGGTGGACGGATGATGGCCGCCACGAAGCGGATTGCCCTGGGTGCCGTGGTCACGGCACTGATCGCCGGCCTGTCCGGCTGCTCGGGCCTCGGTACGGGAGCCGCGGGTCCCGGAAAGAAGCCGGCGGAGGGCAACTCGCCGGCTGCGGCGCCGAAGGCGGCGGTCACCCTCATCGGGGACGGCTCCACCGCGTTCACCGGTACTCAGCCGAAGCTCCCCACGATGAAGCGGCTGAAGCCTGGTCAGAAGCCGCCGCAGTTCGTCGTGTTCTCGTGGGACGGAGCAGGTGAGGACAGCCAGAAGCTGTTCTCGCACTTCCGGGCCGTCTCCAAGAAGTACGACGCCAAGATGACGTACTTCCTCAGCGGTGTGTATCTCCTGCCCGAGGAGAAGAAGGCGCTCTACGACCCGCCTCAGCACTCGGCGGGGCGCTCCGACATCGGGTTCAACGACGCCGAGGGAATCCGTGACACCCTCACGGAGCTCCGGGCCGCGTGGCTCGACGGCAACGAGATCGGCACCCACTTCAACGGGCACTTCTGCGGTCCGGACGGAGGTGTCGGCACCTGGTCCGTGGATGAGTGGAAGAGCGAGATCAGTCAGGCGAAGTCGTTCGTGAAGAGCTGGAAGACCAACGTTCCGGCCCTCAAGAACGAAGCGCCCCTGCCGTTCGACTACGAGAAGGAACTCGTCGGCGCCCGCACTCCCTGCCTCGAAGGCCAGAAGAACATGGTCGCGGCAGCGCGGACTATGGGCTTCCGCTACGACTCCAGCGGTATCGGAAACCAGGTCTGGCCCTCGAAGAAGGACGGTCTCTGGGACCTCCCGCTTCAGCTGGTCCCCGTGCCGGGCCGGGCGTTCGAGACGCTGTCGATGGACTACAACTTCATGTTCAACCAGTCGGGCACGACGCAGGGGGATCAGGCCAAGCACGCGTACTGGGGCAACCAGATGCGCGACGGCCTGCTCCAGGCCTTCGACCGCGCCTACAACGGGAATCGGGCTCCCCTGATCATCGGCAATCACTTCGAATCGTGGAACGGTGGCACGTACATGCGTGCGATCGAAGAGACGATCAAGACCGTGTGCACCCAGCGGGACGTGCAGTGCGTGTCCTTCCGTCAGCTCGCCGACTGGCTGGACGCTCAGGACCCCGCGACGCTGGAGAAGCTCGGGACGCTGAAGGTCGGCCAGGCGCCCAAGCCCGGCTGGGCGCCCTTCATGGCGGGCACGGCGCAGGCCAACGCCTCGGAGAGTCCCGTGCCCGCCGGGCCGGATGGACGGCCGGCCGGCACGGGTGCCGGGGAGGGGGCCGGCCAGGACTGAACTGAACCACCCGGGCTCTTTCCGTGCGGTCAGGCCGGTTGTGCGGCGCCCGCACCCGCGTGGCGCTCATGCAGGACGAAGGCGGGGTCGACCTGGGCAGCCAGGTCGGCGCCCGTCTTCTCGTTGCCCCAGCTCTCGGCGTTCTTCAGGTGGAAGTGCACCATCTGCCGGGTGTAGCGCTCCCAGTCGCGCAGCTCGTACGAATCCTCCGCGGCATCCTGCAGCGCCTGAAGGGCCATTCTGTTGTCCGCCTCCAGCAGGTCGAACGGTGCGGGCAGCCCTTTCTCCATCGCCCGTACCCAGTTGGAATGGCCGACCCCGACCAGCAGGTCCTCGCCGACCTCCGCGCGCAGGAAGTCGAGGTCGTCCTGGCCCTGCACCTTGTTGCCGACCACCTTCAGCGCGACGCCGAAGTCGCGCGCGTAATCCTTGTACTGCCGGTAGACGGAGACGCCCTTACGCGTCGGCTCGGCGACGAGGAAGGTCATGTCGAAGCGCGTGAACATCCCGGACGCGAAGGAGTCCGAACCTGCCGTCATGTCCACCACGACGTATTCGTCAGGGCCGTCGATCAGGTGGTTCAGGCAGAGCTCGACCGCCCCGACCTTCGAGTGGTAGCACGCCACTCCAAGGTCGGACTCGGTGAACGGGCCGGTGACCATCAGCCGGATGTCACCGTCGTCGAGCGCGACCGTGCGGGCGCAGGCGTCGTAGACGGGGTTGTCCTCCCGGACGCGCAGCAGCCGCGATCCCTGCCCGGGCGGCGTGGTCTTGATCATGGTGGCCGTTGAGGTGATACGTGGATTGCTTCCGCGCAGGTAGTCCTTGATGAGGGGGAGCTGGGACCCCATGGCGGGAAGTGCGGACGCCTCGTCCTCGGTCAGGCCGAGAGCGGCTCCGAGATGCTGGTTGATGTCGGCGTCCACTGCGACGACATGGGCTTCATTGGCGGCGAGATGGCGGATGAAGAGCGAGGACAGCGTTGTCTTGCCGCTGCCGCCCTTCCCCACGAAAGCGATCTTCATGTTCACCTAGGGTAGCTGCACCATCGCTCTTTGTGTCCGCAGTTCGTGAAGAAGGACACTCCGCGGCGGCATCCGCGCGGGGGACGCGTAGCCTCCCTACTTATGAGTACGACTTCCTCGGACCCGCTTGCCGCCCTGGGCGCCCTGCCGGGAGTCACCGGCGCGGTGGACTCCGTTCGCAAGGCTGTGGACCGGGTCTACGGCCATCGAGTGATGCGACGCCGCAGCAACGAGGTCACCGCGGAAGCGGCCCTGCGCGGCGCCAGAGGTTCGGCGGCCCTCTCGGGCGCCGACTGGAATCTCGAAGAGGTACGCAGGCGTACGGATTTCAGCGGTGATCCGGAGGCTCGCACTGTCGGTGCCGCTCTGCGGCTCACGGCGGAGGCGGGGCAGCTGCTCTCCATCTGGCGGCAGTCGCCTCTCCGGGTGCTCGCGCGTCTGCATCTCGTCGCAGCCGGTGGGGCCGCTCCCGACGACGGTGTGGGCCGGCCGCGACTGCCGGGTGAGCCGGTGGTGGAGCCCGTGATCGAGGCGCCCCTGCCCGACGCGAATGAAGTGTCGGGGAGGCTGGAAGGGCTGTCGCGTCTGATCATCACCGGGAGTGCGGCGCCCGCGCTCGTGACCGCCGCGGTCGTCCACGGTGAACTGCTGGCGTTGCGGCCGTTCGGTTCCCACAACGGTCTGGTGGCGCGGACCGCCGAGCGGATCGTGCTGATCGGCAGCGGTCTTGATCCGAAGTCGATCTGTCCCGCCGAAGTCGGTCACGCCGAGCAGGGGCGGGCGTCCTACGTCGCGGCGTTCGAGGGGTATCTCTCGGGCCGTCCCGAAGGAATGGCGGCGTGGATCGCCCACTGTGGACGGTCCGTGGAGCTGGGCGTCAGGGAATCCACCGCTGTGTGCGAAGCCCTGCAGCGGGGCGCGGCCTAGCGCTGAAATGGTCCATCGTGGCGCCGGGTTCAGGCGTCGTGCCGGGAAGGGTTGCGGCGGTACCGGATCCGGTACCGCCGCTGGCACGTCCGCCGGGTTACCAGGCGTCCTCGAGGTGCGCCCATCAGGTCGGGTTCATTGCCCGTCACCTGGTGCGGCAGGCCCGTAATCGACGGGTCGACGTCGCGTGGGTACCCGGCTTTCGTGCGCGGTCCGTGGGGCCGTTCGTGCGTGAAAGGGTAATCCTCCCGGATGTCCCTGGTCTCGCGGGCCGGTAATCCCTTTCTACTCCAGGATCCAGTGCCGAGGAACCCCTGGGCGGACTTCTTTACTTTTGCTTTCAAATGGGGCGAATCGGCTATTTCTAGGTGCGGCCCCGCGACCCCCAGACCCGCATCGTCGTGCCGGCAGTTGCGCTTCGGGTCTCGGCTTCGGCGGTATCCCCGACCGTCAGGTGGTGAGTGCGGCAGCGCGTCGGCGGTTGGTGTACCAGACCAGCCCCGCGGTCAAAGCTGCGGCGCCCACGGCTGCGGCGGCTACGAGAGCCGGACGCGGCGGCATGGAGAAGGCGGGCAGGCGTTGCTTGAGGCGGACGGGGCGGTCGAAGGCGAGAACCGGCCATTCGCGGAGGGCGGCCTCCCGCCGCAGGGCTCGGTCCGGGTTGACGGCGTACGGGTGGCCGACCGCATCGAGCATCGGCACGTCCGTGATCGAGTCGCTGTAGGCGTAGCAACGAGAAAGGTCGTAGCCCTCCGATTCTGCGAGGGCCCTGATCGCCTCCGCCTTGGTCGGGCCGTAGGCGTAGTACTCGATTTCACCGGTGAAGCAGCCGTCGTCGCCGACGACCATCCGGGTTGCCACGACCCGGTCCGCGCCGAGCAGTTCCCCGATGGGTTCGACGACTTCGGCTCCCGAGCTCGAGACGATGACGACGTCGCGCCCGGCGGTGTGATGCTCCTCGATGAGGGTCGCTGCCTCGTCGTAGATGATCGGGTCGATCAGGTCGTGCAGGGTCTCGGCCACGAGATCCTTGACCTGCTGGACGTTCCATCCCTTGCAGAGCGCCGAGAGGTACTCGCGCATTCGCTCCATCTGGTCGTGATCGGCGCCCCCGGCGAGGAACACGAACTGGATGTACGCGGTGCGCAGTACGGCGCGGCGGTTGATCAGCCCGCCCTGGTAGAAGGACTTACTGAAGGTCAGTGTCGATGACTTCGCAATGACCGTCTTGTCCAGGTCGAAGAAGGCTGCGGTACGCGGCGAGAAGCAGTTTTCCACAAAGGTGAGCATAGGGGCCCGCCATTCGGCGTAAACCGCGGTGGGTGGGTTTGCTTGAGAAGGCGCTCGGGTACACCATGGAAGTCACGGATCGTTCGCGACCGTGCTAACCCGGTCCGGCTCCTCCCCCCCCGAGTCGGCCGTGGGGACGACCCCCGCTCTCCCCCCCGGCGGGGGTCGTCGCATGTCCGGACGCATTTCCGGCTTCACGATCCAGGCCTCTTCCCGCTTGTCGCGCGGTCCGCTGACCCCTCGCGGGACGGGTCGTCTCGATCATGCCTGGTTACTCGGTGTAGCGGTAGGGCTGCGCTCCGAATGTCCCCTGTACGAGCTACCGAGTTATTCACAATGCTGTGGTTGTCCACAGTTTTTGAGCAAGATCCACATGTTTTTCCGAGGCGTTGCATGTTGTTTCCACCCGTGAAGACCGCGGGTTCCGGAATCGCGCGTCTCGGGAGCTGTCGAGCCGCCGCGAATCCGCACGGGAGGGACCGGAGAAGGAGGCGGAGATCGTGGCTGGATCCATCGCGGACGTGGCGCTGCCGAGCGTCGGGGGAGCAGGGGGCGGACCCATGATCGTGACGGGGGACGTGGATCTCCTCGATGATCTGCTCCGGCTGTGTGCCGCTGCCGGAGCCGTGCCCGAGGTGCACCACGGCCCCCCGGATGAAAGAGGTGAGTGGGAGCGGGCTCCGCTCGTCCTGGTGGGGGATGACGCGGCGGCGCGGTGCCGGGGCCTGACCCGCAGGCGGGACGTCCTGCTCGTCGGGCGGGATCAGGACGACCCCGAGGTGTGGCGGCGTGCAGTGGAGATCGGGGCCGAGTACGTGCTGCGGCTCCCGGACTCCGAGGGCTGGCTGGTCGATCAGATCGCCAACGCGGCGGAGGGCGTGGGCCGGACGGCGCTGACCGTAGGAGTGATGGGGGGCCGGGGCGGTTCCGGCGCGTCGACACTGGCCTGCGCGCTGGCTGTCGCCGCGGCCAGGTCCGGCCGCCGGACGATGCTGATCGACGGTGATCCGCTGGGCGGCGGCATCGACGTGCTCCTGGGAGGTGAGGGATCCAAGGGCTCGCGGTGGCCGGATTTCGCGCGGTCGCAAGGGCGGGTCGGCGGAGGCGCGCTGGAGGATTCCCTGCCCGAGTTGCATGGGTTGCGCGTCCTCAGCTGGGGCCGGGACGACGGGGTGGTCATTCCGCCTCGGGCCATGCGGTCGGTTCTCGCCGCGGCTCGCCGACTCGGCGGAGCGGTGGTGGTGGACCTGCCGCGGCGGGTCGATGAAAGCGTGGCGGAAGCGATCGCGCAGCTGGACGTCGGCCTCTTGGTGGTCCCCGGGGAACTGAGAGCGGTGGCAGCGGCCCAGCGTGTGGCATCCGCAGTGGGAACGATCGTCGAGGACCTGCGAGTTGTCGCGCGCGGCCCGTATGGGCCAGGACTGGACGATCAGTGGGTGGCGCAGGCGCTGGGGCTGCCGCTCGTGGGCGATTTGCCCGTGGATGCGGAACTGTTCGCGGCCCAGGCAGGCGGCATGCCGCCCGGCGGCAACCCCCGTGGAGCTCTCGCCCGCTTCTGTGCGGCTTTCTGGACAGCCGCCGGTACCTCGGCCGGCATCCCGGCCGGGCACTCCCAGGGAGGCACGCCATGACCGAAGCGCTTCTCGACGCGGTTCGGCAGCGGCTGGCGCGCAGCGGGGCGGAGCCCACTCCGGCCGGGGTCGCTGCCGCGCTGCGGGAACAGGGCAGGCTTCTCGGGGACACCGAAGTCCTGGGAGCAGCAGAGGAGCTGCGTGGTGAGCTGGTCGGCACGGGGGTCCTTGAGCGGCTCCTCGCAGACCCGGCGGTGACCGACGTACTGGTGTCCGCACCGGACAGGGTGTGGGTGGACCGTGGGGGCGGGCTCGAACTCACCCGCGTGACCTTTCGCGATGCGGCTGCGGTCCGGAGACTGGCTCAGCGCCTTGCCGCGGTGGCCGGTCGCCGGCTGGACGACGCAAGGCCGTGGGTGGACGCGCGGTTGCCCGACGGCACGCGGATGCATGCCGTGCTGCCACCGGTCTCGGTCGGCTCGACGTGTCTGTCTCTGCGTGTGGTGCGGCCCAAGGCCTTCACCTTGGCGGAACTGGTGAAGGCGGGAACGGTCCCGTCCGGCGGTGACCGGCTCCTGAAGGCCTTGGTGGAGGCTCGGGCGTCCTATCTGATCAGCGGTGGAACCGGCGCCGGGAAGACGACGTTGTTGTCGAGCCTGCTGGGGGCGGTCGGCGAGCGCGAACGCATCGTGCTCGCAGAGGACTCTGCGGAACTGCGCCCCGACCACCCGCATGTGGTGCGCCTCGAGT
The DNA here is from genome assembly GCF_036206005.1 of Streptomyces sp. NBC_00178. Lineage (NCBI taxonomy): Bacteria > Bacillati > Actinomycetota > Actinomycetes > Kitasatosporales > Streptomycetaceae > Streptomyces > Streptomyces sp. NBC_00178. The sequence goes on along the minus strand of NZ_CP108143.1, from coordinate 3,434,310 downwards.
CCCGCCCCGCCAACCAGGAGGGAGCGGGCCAGGTGACACTCAGGGATCTGGTGCGGCAGGCGCTGCGCATGCGTCCTGACCGCCTTGTGGTGGGCGAGGTGCGAGGTGCCGAGGTGACGGAGTTGCTGGCGGCGCTGAACACGGGGCACGAAGGCGGGTGCGGCACGGTGCACGCGAATGCGGCCGAGCACGTCCCGGCGCGTCTGGAAGCCCTCGGGACTGCTGCTGGCCTCGACCGGGCTGCCCTGCACAGCCAACTGGCCGCGGCACTCTCCGTTGTCCTCCATCTCGCGAGGGACCGCGGGGGAAGGCGCCGGCTGGCCGAGGTGCATGTGATCGAGAGAGACGGGGCGGGCCTTGTGGTCACCGTGCCCGCGCTGAGGTGGGGCCCCGAGGGGTTCATCCGGGAGCGCGGGTGGCAGCGGCTCGGCGCGCTGACCGGGGAGCAGTTGTGATCGCGGCGGGCGATGACCCGCTCATGAGCGGACTTGCATGGGTGATGGCCGTATGCGCGGGAGTGGCTGGTGGCCTGGCCGTGACCCGCGACCAGGGCGTACGGCGGGCGAGGGCGCTCTTCGTGAGGAAACGGGCGTCTTGGCCGGACGCTGCGGTGGCGTGCGCAGTGGTACGTACGTTCGCCAATCGGCGGCGCGAATGGCTGTGTGCCCCTGTAGCGGTCTGCCTTGCTGTCGTGGGGGATTCGGTGCTGCCCCTGATCGTGGGGGCGGTGGCGATCCCGCTGGTGCGGCGCTGGCTGCGTCGGAGAGCCCGGCGTCGCGAGCGTGAGCAAGCCGCCGACGCGGTCACGGCGCTCTGCGCAGCGGTGGTGGGTGAGCTGCGGGCAGGGCGAGAGCCTGGACAGGCTCTGCTGGCTGCTGGGCGGAATGCCGGTGCGCTGGGTGTCGCCGAATCCGCGGTGCTGGCGGCTGCGCGATTCGGCGGCGACGTGCCGAGTGCGCTGAGACGGGCATCGGCCGGCCCCGGTCTTGACGGGCTTGCCGGAGTCGCGGCCTGCTGGCGGGTAGCGGTCGACGGGGGAGCCGGCCTTGCTGCGGGGTTGGCGCGCCTGGAGGGTTCGCTGCGGGCCGAACGGCGCCGGCGAGAGGAATTGCGGGCCCAGTTGGCAGGAGCGTGGTCGACGGTTTCGGTGCTGGCTTTGCTTCCGTTGATCGGCCTCGGACTCGGCGCGGCGCTTGGAGCGGATCCCCTGCACATCCTCCTGCACACCCCGGGGGGACTGGTCTGCCTGATGTCGGGGGGCCTGCTCGAGGTTGCTGGACTTCTCTGGGCAGCGCGGATCGTGAGGGCGGGAGAGGCGACGTGAGCGGTGTGCCTGAAGCCGGCGAAGTGTTCGGAACGGCGGGTGTGGTGGGAGCGGCGCTCGGCGCCGCTGCGTACATGGCCCTCACAGTGGCCGAGGGCCGGCACGCGCGGGTGATACGCAGACGAGGGACGCTCCTGACCATGTCCTCATCGCCCAGGAAGGGGCGGGGTGGACTGGATCTGCGGCGGGCTGGGTGGCGTCAGGCTCGGCGCTGGGGCGCGCCCCTCGCGGCCTGGGCGACCGGATGGGTTCTGGTCGGTGGTGCGACGGGCTGCGTACTGGGCGCGGTGGCCGCGTATGGCGTCCGAGGGTGGCGGCATTCTTCGAAGCGCAGGGAAGAGAGTGGTGAGCAGAGCGAGTCCGCTCGGATCGGCCGACAACTGCCCCTTGCCGCAGACCTTCTGGCGTCGTGCATCTCTGCCGGAGCCGGGCCTCGGGATGCCGCGGAAGCGGTGGGAGAGTCCATGGGAGGACCACTCGGTGACCGATTGGCCCGGACGGCAGCCGAGATCCGGCTGGGAGGCGACCCGGTCGAGGCATGGGGGCGGTTCGCTGAGATACCGGGTGCCGCGTCCCTGGCGCACTGCCTGGAGCGGGCTGCCACGACCGGGGCGCCTGCTGCGGAGCCCGTAGCCCGACTTGCTGACGAGATGCGCGCGGGGCAGGCAAGCGCGGCCGTTGCACGTGCCCAGCGGGCGGGTGTTCTGATCACCGCGCCCGTCGGCCTCTGTTTCCTGCCCGCCTTCTTGGCGGTCGGCGTTGCGCCTGTGGTCATCGGGCTTGCGTCCGGCCTGCTGCATCGCAACTGAGCTACTGCGTAGGGAAGGTCAGAGCCTGAGCCGGCGCATTCGCTGTATGTCTGGCCGATTGCGCTGAGGGCCGGGGGCGAGAGGCGAAGTGCAGGTTCGGGGAGTTCGGGGAGGGCCGCACGCGTTCCCGAGCGTGCGCACGTGCCCGGGCGGACCCGGGGCCACCGCGGCCGCCGAATAGGCGCGGCCGTGTGGATCCGCTCCGGTCCAGGCCGATATGGAGAGCGCCCGTGTGGATCTGCTCCGGCCCAGGCCGATACCGGGTGCGCGGCCTGCTCTCAGGCCGGTCCCGCTCCGTTGCAGATCCCGCCCGCGGTCGATCCCGCCCTGCGGCGAACCCCGGCCCGGGGCCGATCCTGCCGCCGCGACCGGTGGCTGGCCCGCCACGGGGCCAGTGCCCGAGCCGTGACCGCGGCCGAGCCCGCACCTGCACCCGTCGAAGTCCGGGGCAGAGCAGCGCTGTTCGCCGGCATTGACGAGCGAGCGCAACAACATCAGCCCAACGTAACGAGATCATGGAGGTAGAGATGAAGAGGAACAGCATCCGGCGGGCGCTGAGCGCAAGTCGTCGCGCTTGGGAGATGTTGGTGGTCAGGCGCCGCGCCGGCGGCTGCGACCGGGGGATGACGACGTCCGAGTACGCGGTGGGAACCATCGCCGCATGCGCGTTCGCGGCCGTGCTCTACAAGGTGGTGACCAGCGGGGCAGTGCTGTCGGCCCTGCAGTCGTTGATCAAGGACGCTCTCGATGCGAAGTTCTGAAGCACGCACGGTGCACAGGACGCTCAACCTGGCGGCGGCCAAGGCGAACCAGGGTTCTGGGGACCGCGGTGCGGTGACGGCGGAGGCCGCGATGGTGCTGCCTGTACTGGTGGCATTCGTCATGGTTCTCGTCTGGGCGCTGGTCGCCGCTTCGGACCAGATTCGGTGTGTGGACGCTGCACGGGCGGGTGCGAGGGCTGCGGCCAGATCCGAACCGGAGACGGCTGTACGGCTGGTGGCGAAGGAGTCGGCACCGGACAGTGCGCGGGTGGAGGTGCGGCGGGTCGGGGATTCGTGGCGCGTCCGGGTGGATGCGCCGACGCCGGGTCCTGGTCCGCTGAGCCTGATGTTGAGCGCGGAAGCGGTCGCGTTGGCGGAGGACACGGTAGGGGAGGAGCCAGGAGGCAGAGGGGGACCGGAACCGTGAGGCGCGGCAGGGTTGGAACCGTGAGGCCGAGGGTCGGCTGGTCGCGAGCCAGGAGGAGGTACGGCCGGCTTCGCTCCGCCGAGGACGAGGGGCTGGCTACGGTCTGGGCGGCCATCACGACGACGAGCCTCTGCGTGGTGTTCGCAGTGGTGCTGGCCCTCGGGCAGGTCGTGTCTGCCCGGCACAGGGCCGGCGGTGCGGCGGACCTCGCCGCGTTGGCCGCGGCCGACCGTGCGTTGAGCGGTCCCGCCGAGGCGTGTGGCGCAGCGGGCGAGGTCGCCGCGGCCCAGGAAGCGGAACTTGTGCGGTGCTCGATCGAGGGCGAGATCGCCGACGTGACGGCCCGTGCGCATTTCGGCCCCTACAAGCCGGAAGTCAGGGCGCGAGCAGGGCCTCCCGGGGCTGTGGGGCATGCAGATCACCTGTCGTCACCGGCGTCGGTGGACACCCCGGTGCAGCCCCGCAGGGGCAGCACTCAGCGATCCTCGGTCAGGGTCCTTCCGCCCCTGTCGGCCGACGGTCGGTCATCCCGTCAGGCCGCGAGTCGGCCCCGGGTGTCACTCGTGAGTCCGCCTCGGAGTCCGCCTCGGGGTCCGGTGGTGCGGTTCTGAGCAACTCGTTCAGGAGGCGTACGGCGCCGCGCTTGTGCAGTGGTTCATTTCCGTTGCCGCATTTGGGCGACTGGATGCAGGACGGGCAACCCGCCTCGCACTCGCAGGACGCGATGGCCTGCAGTGTTGCCGTCAGCCACGTGCGGGCCGTGTGGAAGGCCCGTTCGGCGAAGCCCGCGCCACCCGGATGGCCGTCGTAGACGAAGACCGTGGGAAGGAGGGTGTCCGGGTGCAGAGGGACGGAGACGCCACCGATGTCCCACCGGTCGCAGGTGGCGAAGAGCGGCAGCATCCCGATGGACGCGTGCTCAGCCGCGTGCAGGGCGCCTCCGAGGATCTCGGGATTGATCCGGGCGGCGTCGAGCTGACCCTCGGTGACCGTCCACCACACGGCGCGGGTACGCAGAGTCCGGGGTGGCAGGTCGAGCTTGGTCTCGCCCATGACCTCGCCGGTCATCACCCGCCGACGCAGAAAGGACACGACCTGGTTCGTCACCTCCACCGAGCCGAAGCACAGACGGCCGTCGCCCCACGGGATCTCGGTGTCGGTCTCCAGGACGGCGATGGCGGTGGTGTCCCGCGCGTTGGTCGAGTACGGCGGGGCGGCTTCCTCCACCAGGGCGACCGCGTCTTCCAGATCGAGCTTCCGGACCAGGTACGTCCGGCCCTGATGGAGGTGGACTGCACCCTCGTGAACGCTTGTGTGCGCGGCCGACTCGTCCACCGTGCCCAGGAGCCGGCCGGTGCCCTCCTCGACGATCTGGACCGGCCGGCCGCCCCCGCCGCGGATGTCGGTCAGATCTGCCGCGCGCTCTCGGCGGGTCCAGTGCCAGCCCGTCGTCCGCCTGCGCAGGAGCTTCGCGGCCTCCAGCTGAGGCAGCAGGTCGGGCACCGCGGGGCCGAAGAGTGCGACGTCGGCTTCCGTGAGCGGCAGTTCGGCGGCGGCGGCACACAGGTGCGGAGCGAGTACGTACGGGTTGTCCGGGTCCAGGACGGTCGATTCCACGGGCTGCTGGAACAGCGCTTCGGGGTGGTGGACGAGATACGTGTCCAGCGGGTCGTCCCGGGCGACGAGGATGGCCAGGGCCCCTTGCCCGGACCGTCCGGCGCGGCCGGCCTGCTGCCAGAGGGAGGCGCGCGTGCCGGGGTAACCCGCGATCACGACGGCGTCCAGGCCGGAGACGTCGATGCCGAGCTCCAGGGCGGTCGTGGCGGCGAGCCCGAGCAGTTCGCCGGAGTGCAGGGCGCGCTCCAGGGCGCGCCGCTCTTCGGGCAGATAGCCGCCCCGGTAGGCGGCGACGCGCCCGGGCAGGGAGCGATCCACCTCGGCCAGACGCTCCTTGGCGATGACGGAGACGAGCTCGGCGCCACGCCGTGAGCGCACGAAGGCGACGGACCGGACGCCCTGGACGGTCAGGTCGGTCAGGAGGTCGGCCGTCTCGGCCGTGGCGGTGCGGCGCACGGGGGCGCCCTTCTCCCCGTGCAGGTCGGTGAGCGGGGGCTCCCAGAGGGCGAAGACCATCTCCCCCCGGGGAGAAGCGTCATCCGCGACCTCCTGGACCGGCAGGCCCGTCAGACGTCCCGCTGCCACAGCCGGGTGTGCCGCGGTGGCGGAAGCGAGGAGGAAGACCGGATCGGAGCCGTAGCGGGCGCACAGGCGGCGGAGTCGGCGCAGTACCTGGGCCACATGGGATCCGAAAACGCCCCGGTAGGTGTGGCACTCGTCGATGACGACGAAACGGAGGGCACGCAGGAAGGAGGCCCACCGAGGGTGTGACGGGAGTATGCCCCGGTGCAGCATGTCGGGGTTCGTCAGGACGTAGTTGGCGTACTGGCGCACCCATTCGCGTTCCTCGACCGGGGTGTCCCCGTCGTAGACCGCGGGGCGGACCGCTGTGCCGAGGGGGGCCGCGAGCGCTTTGACCGCCCGGCGCTGGTCAGCTGCGAGAGCCTTCGTGGGGGCGAGGTACAGGGCGGTCGTGCCGCGGCCGGTGGGTGCTTCGGAGCCGTCGACGAGGGCGCTCAGTACCGGCGCGAGGTAGGCGAGCGACTTGCCGGACGCGGTCCCGGTGGCGATCACGACGGATTCGCCGTCCAAGGCGTGCTCGGCCGCCGTGGCCTGGTGCGTCCACGGATGGTCGATTCCGGCCCTGCCGATCGCCGAGATCACTTCCGGCCGGATGCGATCCGGCCAGATGGCATGGGTTCCGGCACGTGGGGGCAAGTGCTCCGTATGAGTGATGCGCGTTGCCCGGCTCGCCCCTGCGGCGAGCCGGTCGAGAACCACCGACGGAGAGGGGCGCGAGCCCGCGTTCTCGGGTGGTCGACTGGGGCGGTGATTCTTGGCCATCGGCATCGAGTGTGTCACTGGCATGACGGACAATGGTCCCAAGGCGTCGTGCATGGCTCCTGGTAAGTGATTGAATGCCATCGCGGCTGGCGATCCGTCCCCTGACCTCCGTCGGGGAGACCGAGGGGCGACCGCTCGATAGCAAGGTGCTGGAGGATCCGTGGACCTGTCCCTGTCGACTCGCAATGTGTCCGGCCCTGGTGGCGACCGTACGGTCGTCGAGGTCGGTGGCGAGATTGATGTGTATACCGCGCCCAAGCTGCGCGAGCAGTTGGTCGAGTTGGTGAATGACGGCAGCTACCACCTGGTTGTCGACATGGAAGGCGTCGACTTTCTCGACTCCACCGGACTCGGCGTGCTCGTGGGCGGCTTGAAGCGTGTCCGGGCCCATGAGGGCTCGCTGCGCCTGGTGTGCAACCAGGAGCGCATTCTCAAGATTTTCCGGATCACTGGTCTGACCAAGGTGTTTCCCATCCACACCACGGTCGACGAGGCTGTCGCGGCGACCGACTAGAGCGGTCGGCGCCGGTCGGCCCCACCGGGTCGGCCGGCATGCGGTGACAGGCCGGCAGGCGGCAGCATTCGGGCCGCCATGAGCAGGTGGTCGACCATGTGGTCGGCTGCCGGCTTCGTCGGTTGCCGGAGAGAATGAGAGCAGGGGTACCGGGCGCAAGGCCCGGGCCCCTGAGAAGCACGCCCGTACGTTCGAGGGGGATGGCATGCCAACCGTTGAACTCCGCTTCAGCGCCCAGCCTGAACACGTCAGGACGGCTCGCCTTGTGGCGGCCGCCGTGGCACGTAGGGCAGGCGTCGACGAGGCGGTGCTCGACGAGGTCAGACTTGCCGTCGGTGAGGCATGCAGCCGTGCTGTCGGTCTCCATCGGAGCCATGACATCACCGCGCCGGTGACGGTCATCCTGACCGAGGAGGAGAAAGCGTTCTCCATCGAGGTCGGCGACGGACTGTCCAGCTCGGGCGGTGCAGCCACGTCCTCAGGTGCTTCCAGCGGTGGGGGCCCCGATGATCCGGAGGCCGACGCCGACAGTGAGGACGAGATGGGCCTTGCCGTCATCAGCGGGCTGGTCGACGACATGGAAGTACTCTCGGGCGAGGACGGCGGCGTCATTCGCATGACCTGGCCTACCGTTCCCGCCACTGTTCTTCCCTAGAGTCCCTGCCACCGTTCTTCCCTGGAGTCCCTGCCACTGAGGAACGGCCTTCAGCCGAAGCGGTGGCCTGGTGCCGCTGGCTCGTTCCCCGCCCTTCACTTGCGCGCGCCGCAGCTTAGACGGGTAGTACGCAAGGCCCCGCTGCGCCTCCTGGTGGCCAGCAGGGTCGACCCGAGCTGAGCCCTGGCCGCCTCCCTCCGGAGCCCCCGTGCTCCTGCTGCCGCGTCGCCCGCCTTGGCCGGCTGCCCCCGCAGACCCCAGGCCGCGGCATGGAGCCATGTGACACCCGCCGGCCGGAACACTCGCTTGCGCCGACGCGCGGGCTGCCCCTGAGCCCCGAAGCGGAAGACTCCGCATCGCGAGCCCGCAGCTTCCACCCGGTGTATCGCGGCCCCCCACGCGTCGGCTCACCCACCGGGCGTCGGCCGGCCCACAGGCGCGGCCCACCTCGAATGGGCTCAGACGCCCCCGTGGTGCGGCCGGCTCTGACGGGGCGCTGCCCAGTCCATCCCGCAGGCCACCCAGTCCATCCCGAGGGCCCCGCAGGCCACCCAGTCCATCCCGAGGGCCCGCCCCGCAGGCCACCCAGTCCATCCCGTAGGCCCGTGCCGCAGGCCACCCAGCCATCCGCAGGTCCACCGCCACACGCCCCCAGTGCCCCCTCCGCAGGCCCGCCCCATGCCGCAAGTGCAGCCATGAGGGCCGTGTGGCCTTGGCTTGCGCGGGCCATGCCTTCCCCATGCTTCGGACGCGATGCCCGCAATGGGCCGACGCGATGCCCGCAATGGGCCAACGGGCTCGCGCGCCACCGTCGTAGCCTCCCGCGCTCTGGCGCACCGGAGCCTCGTGGAGCAACCGTGCGCTGCTCCGGAGGGGGCGTGGGACAGTATCCGGCCGGGCCATCGAGGTAGCAGCAAGGAAGGTGGGGGATGCGTTTTCGGTTGGCGGCGTACGCCGTGTGTGTCGAGAACGGGTGGGTGCTGCTCGCCCGCCACGTACCGCCGATGGGCGAAAGCACCTGGACCCTGCCGGGCGGCCGTGTGGAGCACGGCGAAGATCCGTTCGATGCGGTCATTCGGGAGGTTGCCGAGGAGACCGGCTGTGTCGCCGTGGTGGATCGGCTGCTGGGCATCGACTCACGGATCATTCCAGCGGCCGAAGCGCGTGCGGGAGTAGAGCATCAGAATGTCGGCGTCTTCTACCGGGTCCGCATCACCGGTGGTCGGCTGCGGCCTGAGCTGAACGGCGAGATAGCCGAGACGGTGTGGACCAAGGCCGCCGACGTCGCCGGCCTGCGCAGGTCATCACTGGTCGACGTCGGCCTCACCCTGGCCGAGGCCCTTCCCGCCACCGGCCACGTCGCGCCCATCCCGGTCGGCGGCCTGATCCGGCACTAGGCAGGGGCGGCGCGCATCTGCCGGACGCGCGCGATGCACCTTGCCTGCGCCTGCACCTCGTCGCCTGCGTCCGAGAGGGGCCGTCCGGCCGGCTCGCTTGAGGTGCGGCCCGATCACCGGCTCATCGAACTGTCCGTCGGCGAGGCTGGAGAGGGCCGCGCAGACACCTGGGCCCGGGCGCTCGCGGGGCCGCCGGAGCGAAGCGGTCTGCCGGCCGGTGCTCGGCTTCGCGCGGACTCGGCGGCGCGGCGTAGTGGTGCTGTTTCCTCGTTCCCGGCACGGCAGGCCCCCAGCAGGCCCCACGGCCGGCCCGGTCCCGGCGAACGTTTATCAACCCCGGTGAACAGGGGAATTACAGGCTTGCCTGATCGGCGATCTCCAGGAATGCGCGGGTGTCATGCCCCGACCCCATTACTGCATTCGGGTCCCCTCCGGGAGGAGATCATTTGTCATTGGGTGGACGAAAGTCGATTTCATTGACCACCCACTGTTTTGATCAGCCCCGGCTCCCTACAATCCGTCCACGACTTGAGCGCTGAGCGTCAAGGAGGACGTATGGCGGAGTTCTTCAACACCCCAATGGCAGAACTGGCGCACGTTTCCGTACCTTCCGGCCGGCTCAACCCACTCGCGGCAGCTGTGCTGACCGATGGCAACCGGCTGATCGTCGTGGTCATCGCGGTGGTGGCCCTCGCCGCGCTGATCGTCGCCCAGCTGCTCGTACGCCAGGTCCTGGCGGCCGGCGAGGGCACCGAACGCATGAAAGAGATCGCGGCAGCCGTCCAGGAGGGTGCCAACGCCTATCTGGCCCGGCAGCTGCGAACCGTCGGTGTCTTCGCCGTCGCCGTGTTCTTCCTGCTCATGCTCCTCCCGGCCGACAACTGGTCGCAGCGTGTGGGGCGCTCCTTGTTCTTCCTGGTGGGTGCGCTCTTTTCGGCGGCCACCGGATACATCGGGATGCGGCTCGCCGTACGCAGCAATGTGCGTGTGGCCGCCGCCGCGCGTGAGGCGACTCCCGCCGAAGGAGAACCGCACAAAGATCTGACCGCCGTTTCGCACAAGGCCATGAAGATCGCTTTCCGCACGGGTGGCGTGGTCGGAATGATCACGGTGGGCCTCGGGCTGCTGGGCGCCTCCTGCGTGGTCCTCGTGTACGCCGCCGACGCGCCCAAGGTGCTGGAGGGGTTCGGCCTCGGTGCGGCGCTGATCGCGATGTTCATGAGGGTCGGGGGCGGAATCTTCACCAAGGCCGCCGACGTCGGTGCCGACCTCGTGGGCAAGGTGGAGCAGGGCATCCCCGAGGACGATCCGCGCAACGCCGCCACCATCGCGGACAACGTGGGCGACAACGTCGGGGACTGCGCGGGAATGGCGGCCGACCTCTTCGAGTCGTACGCCGTCACGCTCGTCGCCGCGCTCATCCTGGGCAAGGCGGCCTTCGGGGATGCCGGGCTCGCCTTCCCGCTGATCGTTCCGGCGATCGGTGTGATCACCGCGATGGTGGGGATCTTCGCCGTGGCGCCCCGGCGGACCGACCGCAGCGGGATGAGCGCCATCAACCGCGGGTTCTTCGTCTCCGCCGTGATCTCCCTGGTCCTGGTGGCCGTCGCGGTCTTCGTCTACCTGCCGTCCTCGTACGCCGGCCTGGACGGGGTCACCGACGCCGCCGTCTCCTCGCACGGCGGTGACCCGCGTGTCTTCGCCCTCGTCGCCGTGGCCATCGGGATCGTGCTCGCGGCCCTGATCCAGCAGCTGACCGGCTACTTCACCGAGACCACCCGGCGCCCTGTCCGGGACATCGGGAAGTCCTCGCTGACCGGCCCGGCGACCGTCGTCCTGGCCGGGGTCTCCATCGGCCTGGAGTCCGCCGTCTACACGGCGCTCCTGATCGGCCTCGGGGTCTACGGGGCGTTCCTGCTCGGGGGGACGTCGATCATGCTGGCGCTCTTCGCGGTGGCCCTGGCGGGTACCGGTCTGCTCACCACCGTGGGCGTCATCGTCGCGATGGACACCTTCGGCCCGGTGTCGGACAACGCCCAGGGCATCGCCGAGATGTCGGGAGACGTCACGGGCGCCGGCGCCCAGGTCCTGACCGACCTCGACGCCGTGGGCAACACGACCAAGGCGATCACCAAGGGCATCGCCATCGCCACGGCCGTCCTGGCGGCCGCGGCGCTCTTCGGTTCCTATCGGGACGCCATCGCGACGGCGGTCGACGACGTGGGCGCCCGGGCCGGGGAGCTCGGGCTGAGTCTGGACATCTCGCAGCCGAACAACCTGGTCGGCCTGATCCTCGGAGCCGCGGTCGTCTTCCTGTTCTCCGGGCTGGCCATCAACGCGGTCTCCCGTTCCGCCGGGGCCGTGGTCTACGAGGTGCGACGGCAGTTCCGCGAGCGCCCGGGAATCATGGACTTCACGGAGAAGCCGGAGTACGGCCGTGTGGTCGACATCTGCACCAAGGACGCGCTGCGCGAGCTGGCCACGCCCGGGCTCCTCGCCGTTCTGGCTCCCATCGCGGTGGGGTTCACCCTGGGTGTGGGCGCTCTCGGCTCGTACCTCGCGGGGGCGATCGCCACGGGCACGCTCATGGCGGTCTTCCTCGCCAACTCCGGCGGAGCCTGGGACAACGCGAAGAAGCTCGTGGAGGACGGTCATCACGGCGGCAAGGGCAGTGAGGCGCACGCGGCGACGGTGATCGGGGACACGGTCGGCGACCCGTTCAAGGACACGGCGGGCCCGGCGATCAACCCGCTTCTCAAGGTGATGAACCTCGTCGCCCTGCTCATCGCCCCGGCGGTGGTGCAGTTCAGTTACGGAGATGACGCGAGCCCGTGGATCCGGGCGCTCGTGGCCGTCATCGCGATCGCCGTGATCGTCGGCGCGGTCTACGTGTCCAAGCGCCGGGGCGTCACCGTGGGGGACGACGACAATTCCGGCGGGGGCGGCAACAGCGGCGGGGAGGGCCCGGTCGTATCCACCGATCCCGCCGCCCTTTCATGAGGATCCGTTTCATGAGGATTCGGTGTCGCGGGGAAGCAGTTCCTGAGTGACGCCTGTTCAGTGCCGCGGCGGACGACGTGAACTGACGTGTCGTCCGCCGTTGCCGTGCGCGGCGGGTGTCGTCGGAAGGTCGCGGAACCAGGCGCATGTCCGACTCGGCGGGTGAGTTGTATCTCCCTCATTTCCCTTGGTGCAAATGGCTGCAAAAGAATGCATATCGGATGCCGGGCGCCTGAATGTCGCCCACATGGCGTGTAAGTTCCGGGGCCGAGAGCCTTGGAAGGGATCCAGACCGGTGAACAAGAAGCTTGCAGCCGCACTGTCCGGCAGTGCGGTACTCGTACTGGCACTGTCGGGTTGCAGCGACGACAGCGACAACAAGGTGAATGACTGGGCGAAGAAGGTCTGCGACCAGGTTCAGCCGCAGCTCCAGAAGATCGCCAACGCCAATGCCGCGATCCAGCAGCAGACGGCCGACAACAGCAAGCCCGTCGACGTCCAGAAGACGGACTCGGCGGCCTTCCAGCAGATCTCGCAGGCGTACAAGGCACTCGGTTCCGCCGTCGAGTCGGCGGGCGCGCCGCCCGTGGACGGTGGCGACACCACGCAGAAGGAGGCCGTGAAGGAGCTCAACGCCTCCTCCGTGGCCTACGCGAACCTGAAGACGAAGGTCGACGCGCTCGACACGAAGGACCAGGCGAAGTTCGCCGACGGTCTCAAGGGCATCGCCGACGAGCTGAACAAGATCAGCACCAACGGAGACCAGGCGCTGAAGAAGCTGCAGTCCGGCGAGGTCGGATCCGCGATGGCGAAGCAGAAGGGCTGCCAGAAGCCGACGGCCTCCGCGCCGCCCGCCTCCGCGCCGTCCGCTCCCGCTCCCGCGTCCAAGCAGGCGTCGCCCTCGGCCTCCGCGACCGCGAAGGCCTGACCCGAAGGCCTGACCCGAAGGGCATGAAGGCCGAAAGGCATGAACGCGGAAAGCCCGAACCCGGAATGCCTGCCCGCTGGGGCCTGACCGTGTCGGGCCTACCGCGAAGGCCCGACCGTCGGTGGGCGGACAACGAGGGGCTGAGGGCGGAGGACGGGCAGCGCGCTGCCCGCAGCGAAAGCAGGTGGCGAAGGGGCCGGCGCCTCAGGCCCGGCACCTCAGGCCCGGCACCTCAGGCCCGGCGCAGCGCAGCGAGGGTGCACGGGTGGGCGGTCCCATCGGGCGGCGTTCGGAGGCGTCAGGCGGTCGACACGGCCGCCTCGCCCCCGACGACCGCTTCGGGTTCCTGCCGGTGCCCCCGCTTCCGTTCTGCCCCGCGCCGAGCCGGGACGAAGCGCGTGAAGCGGCCCGGTGGGCATGTGTGGCCACCGGGCCGCTGCCGTTGTCGGCGGGAGCGGCCACAATGGGCGGGTGAGTACGACCAGCCTTCCCGCATCCCACCGCGCCCCCCGGCTCCGCGAAGCCCTGATCGCCGCCGCGTTCACCGCGGACGGCCTCCTCGAACAGCTCGGCGCGCCCGCGTACGCCGCGCTGGCCCGCAGCGAGACCGTCCCCGCGCTCCGGGCCACCCGCGAGGAATCGCCGCTCGACACGCTGGTGCGGCTGTTCCTCCTCCAGCGCTCCGTCCCGGCCGCCGCGGCCGCCGCCGCCCTGCCCCTCGACGAGTGCGTCGAGGACGGCTGGGTTGTCCGCGAGGACGACCTGGTCAGGGCGACGGTCGACGTCCGCCCCTACGGCGGACCCGAGGCCCAGGACTGGTTCATCGTCTCCGACCTGGGCTGCGCGGTCGGCGGGGCCGGGGGGATCGGCTCGCGCGAGGAAGGCGTCGTCCTGGGTGTCGGGGGCGCGTCCACCACACTGGCCGGCATCACCGTCCGCAGGCCCGTGGCCTCCGCCCTCGACCTCGGTACGGGCTCCGGCATCCAGGCGCTGCACGCCGCCCAGCACGCCACCCGCGTCACGGCCACCGACGTCAACCCGCGCGCCCTGGACTTCACCCGTCTGACGCTCGCCCTGTCGGGCGCGGCGCCGGCCGAGTTGCTGGAGGGCTCCCTCTTCGAGCCGGTGGGCACACAGACGTACGACCTGATCGTGTCCAACCCGCCGTTCGTCATCTCGCCCGGCGCACGGCTGACGTACCGCGACGGAGGCATGGGCGGCGACGACCTGTGCAGCACTCTCGTGCGTCAGGCCGGGGACCGGCTGAACGAAGGCGGTTACGCGCAGTTCCTCGCCAACTGGCAGCACGTCGACGGCGAGGAGTGGCAGGACCGTGTCCGCTCCTGGGTGCCGGCGGGCTGTGACGCCTGGATCGTGCAGCGCGACGTGCAGGACGTCACGCAGTACGCCGAACTGTGGCTGCGCGACAGCGGCGATCACCGCACCGACCCCGACGAGTACGCCCAGCGTTACGAGTCCTGGCTGGACGAGTTCGAGGCGCGCGCCACCAGGGCCGTGGGCTTCGGCTGGATCACGCTCCGGAAATCCGCGTCGGCGGCCGCCGGGCATCCCTCCGTGGTGGCCGAGGAATGGCCGCACGCGGTGGAGCAGCCTCTCGGACCGGCTGTGGAGGCGCACTTCGCGCGGCAGGACTACCTGCGCGAGCACGACGACGCGGCCCTGCTCGCCGCGCACTTCACGCTGTCCGAGGAGGTCGTCCAGGAGCAGGTCGGGATGCCGGGCGCCGAGGACCCGGAGCATGTGGTGCTGCGTCAGAACCGCGGGATGCGGAGGGCGACCAAGGTCGACGCGGTGGGTGCCGGGTTCGCCGGGGTCTGCGACGGCTCGCTCCCCGCCGGCCGGATCCTGGACGCCATCGCCCAGTTGATGGCCGAGGACCCGGTTCTGCTGCGTGACCGCACGCCGCAGGCGATCCGGCTCCTGGTCGAGGAGGGCTTCCTCGACCCGGTGGGCGGCGACGGCGTTCCGCTGCGCTGATCCGGCCGGCCCCCGGCCTGCCTGGAAGAGCTTCCGCTGGGTTCCGTTTCTCCGCGTCCGCCGACCCGTCCATCCGTATGCCCCCAGCGGCGCAAGGAGTGCGGGGCGAAGCGGGCTCATGGACGCCGCCCAGGCTGCCAAGACCTGTCCCGGCCGCGTCCCCCGCCCGCACCGCACGCCCGCTGGTGCGGGCGAAGCGGGGCCATGGATGTGCCCCGGGATTCCGGCCGGGGCGTTCCCCGGCGCGCTGTGCGGCGTTCATCCGGGGTTCGTGCCGGGGACGTCCGGGGGTGGCAGCCTCCCCTCTGCCGGGCGCACGCGGGACTCGCCGTGCCTCGGCGGCCGCTGGGACGAGTACGAGGGGTACGGACATGGAGAGCACCGCCGCGTTCTTCGCCGGTACGGCCTTCGCCCTGTTCGGCGCCGCCCTCCTCGTCTGGACGGGGGCGCGCACCATCCAGCGCGCGCCGGTGGCACTCGGTGTGAGCCCCGTCGCCTCCACCGCCCTCGCCACGCTCTTCGGCGTACTCTTCCTCGTCCTCGGCGTGTGGTGCTTCACCCGCATCTGATCCACTTCGCCGGCCGGTCCGGCCACCTGCCGGAGATCCGCCGGGCGTCCTTCCCGGCGGTGGCCCGAAAGCCGCAGACGGCGGCACTGCGAAGAGCGGACCGGGCGGTCCGGGCGGCAGGAATGGCGGAAGTCGGGTTACCGTTCGAGTGGCCGTTGCGGGCTTTTGCCGTTTGACACGGGGGCGGGTTGTACCGTCACACTCCGCAGCGACAGCACCGCAGGCAGCGCAGAGCGCTGCCCGGATGCCCACGAGTGCCGACCGGAGAGAAGAGCGAAGTTGTCCCCGACCAGCGAGACCGCAGGCCGCCGACTCGTCATTGTCGAGTCGCCTGCCAAGGCGAAGACGATCAAGGGCTACCTCGGCCCGGGATACGTCGTCGAGGCGAGCGTCGGGCACATCCGCGACCTGCCGAACGGCGCCGCCGAGGTGCCGGACGAGTACACCGGTGAGGTCCGCCGCCTCGGTGTGGACGTCGAGAACGACTTCCAGCCGATCTACGTCGTCAACGCCGACAAGAAGGCCCAGGTGAGGAAGCTCAAGCAGCTCCTCGCCGAATCCGACGAACTCTTCCTCGCCACCGATGAGGACCGCGAGGGCGAAGCCATCGCGTGGCACCTGCAGGAAGTCCTCAAGCCCAAGGTCCCGGTCCACCGGATGGTCTTCCACGAGATCACCAAGGACGCCATCCGGGCCGCCGTCGCCAATCCCCGCGAGCTCAACCAGCGGATGGTCGACGCCCAGGAGACCCGCCGCATCCTCGACCGCCTCTACGGCTACGAGGTCTCGCCGGTCCTGTGGAAGAAGGTCATGCCGCGGCTGTCCGCGGGCCGGGTGCAGTCCGTCGCCACCCGCCTCGTCGTCGAGCGGGAGCGCGAGCGGATCGCCTTCCGTTCCGCCGAGTACTGGGACCTGACCGGCACCTTCGCCACCGGCCGCACCGGTGACGCCTCCGACCCCTCGACGCTCATCGCCCGCCTCAGCGCGGTCGACGGGCGCCGTATCGCCCAGGGCCGGGACTTCGGCCCCGACGGGCAGCTCAAGCAGGGCTCCGCCCAGACGCTGCACCTGGACGAGACGAACGCCCGCGCCCTGGCCGCCGCGCTCGCCGACTCCGCGTTCGCGGTCCGGTCGGTCGAGTCGAAGCCGTACCGCCGCTCGCCGTACGCGCCCTTCCGCACCACGACCCTCCAGCAGGAGGCGAGCCGGAAGCTCGGCTTCGGGGCCAAGGCCACGATGCAGGTGGCGCAGAAGCTGTACGAGAACGGCTTCATCACCTACATGCGTACGGACTCCACGACCCTCTCGGACACCGCGATCTCCGCGGCCCGGGCGCAGGTCACGCAGCTGTACGGGGCGAACTACCTCCCGGACAAGCCGCGCACCTACGCGGGCAAGGTCAAGAACGCGCAGGAGGCGCACGAGGCGATCCGTCCCTCGGGCGACCGCTTCCGCACCCCGGCGGAGACGGGCCTCACGGGCGACCAGTTCCGGCTGTACGAGCTGATCTGGAAGCGCACCGTCGCCTCCCAGATGAAGGACGCGGTCGGCAACTCCGTCACCGTCAAGATCGCGGGCCGGGCGAGCGACGGCCGTGAGGCCGAGTTCTCCGCGTCCGGCAAGACGATCACCTTCCACGGCTTCATGAAGGCGTACGTCGAAGGCGCGGACGACCCGAACGCCGAGCTCGACGACCGCGAGCGCCGTCTGCCGCAGGTCGCCGAGGGCGACGCCCTGACGGCGGACGAGGTCACCGTCGACGGGCACGCCACCAAGCCGCCGGCCCGCTACACCGAGGCATCGCTGGTCAAGGAGCTCGAAGAGCGCGAGATCGGCCGCCCGTCGACGTACGCGTCGATCATCGGGACGATCCTGGACCGCGGGTACGTGTTCAAGAAGGGCACGGCCCTGGTGCCGTCGTTCCTCTCGTTCGCCGTGGTCAACCTGCTGGAGAAGCACTTCGGCAGGCTCGTCGACTACGACTTCACCGCGCGCATGGAGGACGACCTCGACCGCATCGCGCGGGGCGAGGCCCAGTCCGTGCCGTGGCTGCGGCGCTTCTACTTCGGAGCCGGTGACGACACGGCCGGTGCCGGGGCGGCGTCCGACGCGGGCAACGGCGACGGGGACCACCTCGGAGGTCTCAAGGAACTGGTGACGGACCTCGGCGCGATCGACGCCCGCGAGATCTCGTCGTTCCCCGTCGGCAACGACATCAAGCTCCGTGTCGGCCGCTACGGGCCGTACATCGAGCGCGGCGAGAAGGACTCCGAGGGCCACCAGCGCGCCGACGTGCCCGAGGACCTGGCACCCGACGAGCTGTCCGTGGAACTCGCGGAGGAGCTGCTGGCCAAGCCGAGCGGCGACTTCGAGCTCGGCGCCGACCCGGTCAGCGGCAACCAGATCATCGCGAAGGACGGCCGCTACGGCCCGTACGTCACCGAGGTGCTGCCCGAGGGCACCCCGAAGACCGGGAAGAACGCGGTGAAGCCGCGGACCGCCTCGCTCTTCAAGACGATGTCCCTCGACACGGTGACGCTGGCCGACGCGCTCAAGCTGATGTCCCTGCCCCGCGTCGTCGGTGAGGACGCCGAGGGCGTCGAGATCACCGCGCAGAACGGCCGCTACGGCCCGTACCTGAAGAAGGGCACGGACTCGCGCTCGCTGACGTCCGAGGACCAGCTCTTCGACATCACCCTCGACGAGGCGCTCGCGATCTACGCCCAGCCCAAACAGCGCGGGCGGGCCGCCGCCAAGCCGCCGCTGAAGGAACTGGGCACAGACCCCGTGAGCGGTGCTCCGGTCGTCGTGAAGGACGGCCGCTTCGGCGCGTACGTCACGGACGGCGAGACGAACGCGACGCTGCGGACCGACGACAGCGTCGAGGACATCACGCCGGAACGCGGCTACGAGCTGCTCGCCGAGAAGCGCGCCAAGGGGCCGGCGAAGAAGAAGACGGCGAAGAAGGCCCCGGCCAAGAAGGCCACCGCGACGAAGAAGGCGGCCACGGCCAAGAAGGCGACCGCCACGAAGACGACGGCGGCGAAGAAGGCGACCACGGCCAAGAAGGCGCCCGCGAAGCGGGCGACCGCCGCGGCGCGGAAGGCGGCTCCGGCCTCGCAGGACGAGAGCTGACCTTTCGGCCACGGGCCGTGCGTGAACGCCGGAGGAGATGGGACGACCAGCTCCTCCGGCGTTCGTGCGTGCGGTGAGGGCATTCCCGCGGGCATATGTTCGGACCGGGCCCCCGGCCACCGCACCGCTCCCGATAGGCTGGGCGGATGACGCGAGCCGAGCAGCCACCGGTCGTGAGCCCCACCTCCGACACACTTGCCGCAGACTCACGCGAGCGCGCCGTACGAGCCCTGTTGCGTGTTCCCCCGCTCAGGCGGTTGTGGAGCGCCCAGGTCGTCGGCAGTATCGGCGATTCACTCGCCCTTCTCGTGCTTGTGCTGCTGTCGCTGCAGGCGGCGGTCGTCGAGGGCTCCTTCGGGGCCGGATACCGCGGGGCGGCCTTTGCCGTCGCCGCCGTCTTCGGTGCCCGGATTCTTTCCACCGTGCTCTTCGGAGCCGTACTCCTGGGGCCGCTGACGGCGCTCACCTCGCCCGGCGGGCCGGTCGACCGCCGCTGGCTGATGATCGGGGCGGACGGGCTCCGGCTCGCCCTGCTCGTCGTCGCGCCCCTCTGGATCGACTGGATGCCGGACAAGGCACTCCTGATGGTCCTCATCACCGTGTTCGTGACCGGTGCGGGTGAGCGGCTGTGGGCGGTGGCCAAGGAGAGCGCGGCTCCCGCGCTGCTCCCCGCCCCGCCGCCGGAGGGCGCCGCCGTGCGCCCGCTGCCCGACCACCTCGACGCGCTGCGCAGGCTGTCCCTGCGCACGAACTTCCTCGCCGTCCCGGCGGCCGCGGCGGTCCTCGTCGTCGCGGCGCTGATCGGTGAACTGCTGGGGACCGGCCTGGACTGGTTCTCCTTCCACCAGGCGGCCCTCGGTTCGTACGTCGCGGCGGGGCTGTTCTCCGCCTCGATCTCGACCCTGTACTTCCTGCACTTCCCGGGCACGCAGACGCCCCGGCCCCGGTCCCCCCTGGAAGGACTGCGGCGTCCGACCGCCGAATCGGGCTCGGACAAGGGCCGCACCGGCAGCATCCCGCTGGTCGTCGCCGCGTCCGCCGCGGTCGCCGGGGCCATCTCGGCCGCCGCGTCCGTGTCCGTGCTGCATGCCGCGGACCTCGACGGCGGGCCCGTCACCTTCGCGCTGCTGATCCTGGTCCTGACCGGTGGTACCGCGCTCGGCATCCGTACCGCGCGGAAGGTGCTGCCCGCCCTGTCGCGACGCAGGCTGCTGGCGCTGGCCACCGCGGTCACGGGTGTGGCCCTCCTCGCCCTCGGCCTGGTGCCCGACACGGCGACCGGGATCCTGATCGCCCTCGTCGCCGGTTACGCCGCCGGTGTCGCCGCCCACATCGGGCACGCGGTCATCGACCAGGAGACCGAGGCCTTCCGCCAGGCCAGGAACACCGAGCACCTCCAGGCCGTCGTCCGGGTGCTGGTCGCGCTCGGAGCTGTGGGAGGCCCGCTGCTGGCCGCCGCCATCGGGCGCCACCGGCTCGGCTCGGGCGACTTCGTCTTCGCGCACGGCGGAGCGGCGTTCGCGCTCATGCTCATCGGCGCGCTGCTGCTGCCCGTCGCGGTGATCGTCCTGGCCAAGACCGACGACCGCGCCGGGGTGCCGCTCCGCCGCGACCTGCGCGAGGCGCTGCGCGGCGGCGACCCCGCCGTCTCGCCCGCCGGCAACGGCTTCTTCCTCGTCCTCGAGGGCGGCGACGGGGCCGGCAAGTCCACGCAGGTGGAGGCGCTCGCCGACTGGATCCGCGCCAAGGGGCACGAGGTCGTCGTGACGCGCGAGCCGGGGGCCACCCCGATCGGCAAGCGCCTGCGCTCGATCCTGCTCGACGTGTCGTCGGCCGGACTGTCGAACCGGGCCGAGGCGCTGTTGTACGCCGCCGACCGCGCGGAGCACGTCGACTCCGTCGTCCGCCCGGCGCTGGAGCGCGGCGCGATCGTCATCTCCGACCGCTACATCGACTCGTCGGTCGCCTACCAGGGCGCCGGACGGGACCTCGCCCCGACCGAGATCGCCCGTATCTCGCGCTGGGCGACGAGCGGACTCGTACCGCATCTCACGGTGCTTCTGGACGTCGACCCGCAGACCGCGAGGGAACGGTTCACCGAGGCCCCCGACCGGCTGGAGTCCGAGCCGGCCGAGTTCCACGAGCGGGTGCGGTCCGGATTCCTGACCCTCGCCGCCGCCGACCCGGCCCGCTACCTGGTCGTGGACGCCGGACAGGAGCCGGAGGCGATCACCACCGTCGTGCGCCACCGGCTCGACCGGCTCCTCCCGCTCTCCGAGGCCGAGATCAAGGCCCAGGAGGAGGCGCGCAGGGCGGCCGAGGAGGAAGCCCGCCGCAAGGCCGAGGAAGAGGCGGCGCGCAAGGCCGAGGAGGAGCGGCTGGAGCGCGAGCGGGAGGCCCAGCTCGCCAAGCTCCGCGCCGAGGAGGAGGAGCGCAGGCGCCGCGAGGAGGAAGAGGCCCGGCAGCGTGAGGCCGAGCGCCAGGCGGAGGAGGCCCGGCAGCGCGCCGAGGAGGCCCGCCGCCGGGCGGAGGAGGAGCGCGCCCGCCTCGAAGCCGAGGAGCGGGTGCGTGACGCCGAACAGGAGCGGCTGCGCCTGCAGGCCCAGGAGGAGGCGCGGCTCCGCAAGGAGGCCGAGGAACTCCGCCTGGAGAAGCAGCGCAAGGCCGAGGAGGCGCTGATCCGCTCCGAGGAGGCGCGTCGCCGGGCCGAGGGCGAGGCCGCCGCACGGGCGGAGGAGGCCGCTGCCGCCGCCGCCGCGAAGCGTTCCCGCGAGGCGGAGCGGTCCGGATCCGGTTCCTCCGCACCGGACAACGAGCTCACGGTGCCGACCCCGGTCGTCAATCCGAACGAGATCACCCAGCCGGTGCCGGTCGCACGGCCCGACGGTCCTTCCCGTGACGCGGAGGAGACCACGGTCCTGCCGTCCCTGCGGGATGCGGACGAGACGGCGGTCCTGCCTCCCGTCCGGGACGAGAAGCCGTCGGACCGGGTACCTCCGGGCGTCTTCCGCGACGAGCCCCGCGACCGGTCGGCCGAGAGCGAGAACGAGCGCACCCGCGAGCTGCCCCAGGTCGCCGAGGACCCGCAGGCGGGGCGGTCGGCGCAGGACGGCTCCGCCCAGCGGAAGCGGCCGAGGCCCGACTGGGCCGAGGAGACACCGCTCGACGATCTGCCGTCGCTGGCCGACGAACTGCTCGGCGAGCACGACGACGAACGCGGCTCCGGCGGCCGTCCGCCACGCCGCTGACGGTCCGGCGCCGGGCCCGCCGCACCACCGGTCACCGGTGATGCGGCGGGCCCGGCGCTTTTGCGGCCGTCCCGCCGCGGTCTCCCCGCGGCGGCCCGACCACTTCGGCGGCCGGAACGGGACGGGGGCGCGACGGCCCGGGTGCGAGGGGCCCGGCAGCCGGAACACCAGGACTGTCGGGACTGTCGGACCCGTCCCGCACAATGGGAGTCCGACGGGGAAGCCGGTTTCCGTCTCGCGCGGTCTCCGGCACCACACGCTTTCCCGAACCACCCGCTTTGCCGCACCACACGCCATCGGAAGGGCGGTGACCATGACCGTATGGGACGACCTGGTCGGACAGGACCGGGTGCAGGAGCAGCTCGGTGCCGCCGCCCGGGACGCCGACGCGCTGGTCACCGCGCAGTCCGAGGGCGGGGCGGTGCCGCCCGGCTCGAAGATGACCCACGCCTGGCTCTTCACCGGCCCGCCCGGATCGGGCCGGTCCACGGCGGCCCGGTCCTTCGCCGCCGCGCTCCAGTGCACCAGCCCCGACCGGGCGCTGGGGGGCGCGCCGGGCTGCGGATTCTGCGACGGCTGCCACACCGCGCTGATCGGGACGCACGCGGACGTGGAGGTGATCCGCACGGATCTGCTGTCCATCGGTGTGAAGGAGACCCGTGAACTGGTCCGCCGTGCCCAGCTGTCGCCGGCCGTGGGCCGCTGGCAGGTCATCGTCATGGAGGACGCCGACCGCCTGACCGAGGGCGCGGGGAACGTCCTGCTGAAGGCGGTGGAGGAGCCCGCCCCCCGCACGGTGTGGCTCCTGTGCGCACCGTCCATCGAGGACGTGCTGCCCACGATCCGTTCCCGCTGCCGCCATCTGACCCTGCGCACGCCACCGGTGGAGGCCGTCGCGGACGTGCTGGTCAGGCGGGACGGCATCGACCCCGAGCGGGCCGCTTCCGCCGCCCGCGCCACGCAGGGGCACATCGGCCGGGCCCGCCGGCTGGCCACGGACGAGCGGGCGCGCGCCCGCCGTGCGGCCGTGCTGAAGCTCCCTCTGCGCGTCCACGACGTCGGTGGCTGCCTCAAGGCGGCCCAGGAACTGATCGACACGGCCACGGAGGACGCCAAGCAGGTCGCGGAGGAGGTCGACGTCAAGGAGACCGAGGACCTCAAGGCGGCGCTCGGCGGCGTCGCTGGAGGGCGCATGCCGCGCGGCACGGCGGGGGCGATGAAGGAGCTGGAGGACCGGCAGAAGCGCCGCAGGACGCGTACGCAGCGCGACAGCCTGGATCTCGCGCTCAGCGACATCACCGGCTTCTACCGCGATGTGCTGGCGCTCCAGCTGGGCTCCCGTATCGCCCTGGCCAACATGGACGTGCGGGAAGCGCTGGACCGGGTCGCCGAGTCGTCGACGCCCGAGCGCACCCTGCGGCGGATCGAGTCCGTGATCGCCTGCCGTCGCGCCCTCGACCGCAACGTCGCCCCGCTGCTCGCCGTCGAGGCGATGGCCGTGGCACTGCGCGCGGGCTGAATCCGGGGGCCGGGGAGTGGCCCCGTCCTGCGCGCGCGGGTGGGCGAGGCATCCTGACGTCCCGTCAAGATGTCTACGGGATGAGCGAATTCACCCGTATGAGCTGGAAATCGATCGACTCGTCACCCTGCCGCTACGCTCCTGGGATGGACACCAGGCGCCTGCTCCGTACGTTCGCCACCGCGCTCGGCACTGCCGGCGTGCTCGTCTCCGGTTGCAGCAGTGGCGGTTCGGCGCCCAGCGCCTCGGCGACGGGCTCGGCCGCGACCGAGGAGCTGAAGCCGTACTACGCGCAGAAGCTGCGCTGGCGGGACTGCGGCGTGGAGGGCTTCCAGTGCACCACGATGAAGGCCCCGCTGGACTACGCGAAGCCGGGCGACGGGGACGTCAAACTGGCCGTGTCCCGTACGAAGGCCACGGGTCCGGGCAAGCGGATCGGCTCGCTCCTGGTGAACCCGGGCGGTCCGGGCGGCTCGGCCATCGGGTACCTCCAGGGCTACGCAGGCATCGGCTACCCCGCCCCCGTCCGCGCACGGTACGACATGGTGGCCGTCGATCCGCGCGGGGTGGCCCGCAGCGAGCCCGTCGAGTGCCTCACGGGCAAGGAGATGGACGCCTACACGCAGGTGGACCAGACCCCCGACGACCAGGGCGAGGCCGACCGGCTGAACCAGGCGTTCGAGAAGTTCGCCGAAGGCTGCGAGAAGCGCTCCGGCCGGATCCTCCCGCACGTGTCCACGGTCGAGACGGCCCGGGACATGGACATCCTGCGCGCGCTGCTCGGTGACGAGAAACTGCACTACGTCGGCGCCTCGTACGGCACGTTCCTCGGTGCGACCTACGCCGACCTGTTCCCGGCCCGGGTGGGCCGTCTGGTCCTGGACGGGGCGATGGACCCGTCGCTCCCCGCGGAGGAGATCAACCGGGATCAGACCGCGGGCTTCGAGAAGGCGTTCCAGTCGTTCGCCGCGGACTGCGTGAAGCAGTCGGACTGCCCGCTCGGCACCACGTCCACGGCCGACGCGGCGACCGCGCTGAAGCGGCTCTTCGCCGACCTGGACGCCGAGCCGGTGCCGACCGGTGAGAGCCGTAAGCTGACCGAGTCCCTGGCCACGACCGGGGTGATCGCCGCGATGTACGACGAGGCCGCCTGGCCCCAGCTGCGGGAGGCCGTCGCCGGGGCGAAGCGCGGCGACGGGTCCGGCCTGCTCGCGCTCGCCGACAGCTATTACGAGCGGCAGCCGAGCGGTAAGTACGCCAACCTGATGTTCGCCAACGCGGCCGTCAACTGCCTCGACCTGGCCCCCGCCTTCTCGGGCCCGGAAGAGGTCGAGAAGGCGGTCCCGGCCTTCGAGAAGGCGTCCCCGGTCTTCGGCAGGGGCTTCGCCTGGGCCGCGCTGAACTGCGACGCCTGGCCCGTCGACCCCACCGGTGCCCCGCACCGCACCGTGGCCGAGGGGGCGGCCCCCATCGTGGTGGTCGGCACCACCCGGGACCCCGCCACCCCGTACAAGTGGGCCAAGGCCCTCGCGGCCCAGCTGTCCTCCGGCGTCCTCCTCACCTACGAGGGCGACGGGCACACCGCGTACGGCCGCGGCAGCGACTGCATCGACACGGCGATCAACAGGTACCTGCTGGACGGCACTCCGCCCAAGAACGGGAAGAAGTGCGCCTGACCTGCGTTTATGCCGCCAAGGGCGGGCGGTGCGGAGCACCCCCGGAAACTGTGTAGACTTGGCGTCGCTGCTGATCGCACCACGGTGCGACAGGGCGTGCCGCCTTAGCTCAGCTGGCCAGAGCAACGCACTCGTAATGCGTAGGTCTCGGGTTCGAATCCCGAAGGCGGCCCTGCCGAAGCCCCAGGACTCACTCGCCGTGACCTGGGGCTTCTGCTTTTCCCGGAGCAGCGGATCAGGATGCCGGCCAGGCGCGGGTGCGGACGTGCCTCTCGACGCGGACCCGTTTCGCAGCGAGAGCACGTCCGCACCCGCGACCGCGCAGGCGCCGACGAGAGGGAGAACATGACCGGGCACGCGGGGACGGCGCCGGAGGCGGGCGCGCTGCCCGGCCCGCTCGTCGGGGTGGAGTGGCTCGCCGGGCGTCTGGCTCTCCCCTGGATGGTGGTCCTCGACGCGTCCGTGGGTGCCCACCGTGCCACCGGGCGGTGCGTCCCCGGTGCCCTGCGCTTCGACATCGACGGCGCGATGTCCGACCCTGCCGTGCCGTTGCCGCACACGATGCCCGGAGCGGAGCAGTTCACCGCCGGAATGCGGGCCCTCGGCGTCGACGGCGGCGACACCGTGGTCGTCTACGACACCGCGGGGATCTACTCGGCCGCACGCGCCTGGTGGATGCTCAGGGCGATGGGCTTCGACCGGGTCGCGGTGCTCGACGGCGGCCTGCCCGCCTGGGAGGCCGCCGGGCTCCCGGTGGAGTACCGGGAGCCCGGCACCGCGAAGCTCGGGACCGCGGAGCGGGCCGGTGACTTCACCGCCCGCCCCCGCCCCGGGATGTTCGCCGGCGCCGACGATGTCGCCGAGGCCCTGGGCGACGCCCGCTCGGCGGTGCTCGACGCGAGGTCCCGTGAGCGGTACGCGGGTTCGGCCCCGGAACCCAGGCCCGGCCTGCGCGGCGGCCATATGCCGGGGTCGGTGAACCTGCCGTTCGGCGAGATCCAGCGTGACGGCCTGATGCTCCCCGCCGACGAACTCCGCGCGGCGTTCACGGCGTCGGCGGGGAGCCGGGAGCGGCTCGTCGTCAGCTGCGGATCGGGCGTCACCGCGTGTGTCCTGGCGCTCGGGGCCGAACTGGCCGGGTACCGCGACGTGTTCGTGTACGACGGCTCGTGGGGCGAGTGGGGTCTGCCGTCGGACCGACCGGTCGTGACGGGCCCGAATCCCGCCGGCGACGACGGAGCCTGACCCCGCCCGAGCGGATCACCGTCGCTCCGGCCGCCCGCGCCTCCGGGCCCCGTACGGAGGCCGCCCGGTCCGTACCGCCTCCGGGCCCCGTACGGAGGCCGCCCGGTCCGTACGTGCCCACGGCGGCCCGCAACCCCGTCGGTCCGCCCCGTGGTCGCCCCCGTCCGGCTCACTCTCGGGTGCCCGCGGACTCCACCGGCCGTGTGCGCATCGCCGCGAGGGCCGGCAGCACGGCGGAGACCACGGCCAGTACGGCGCAGGCCGCCACCACCGCGCCGACCGGGATCCACGGGACCGCCACCGGGGAGTCCACCGAGAGGAGGGCCAGAGCAGCCCGCACGCCCAGCAGGTCCAGCCCGGCCACGGCCGCTCCGAGCACCGCACCCACCGCCACCACCAGCAGCGCCTCGACGGCCACCAGCCGAAGCACCTGGGCTTTCGTCGCTCCGGTGAGGCGCAGCACCGCGAAGTCACGGACCCGGTCGGAGGTGGCCATGACCATGGTGTTCGCCAGCGAGATCCCGCTGTACAGCAGGGCGATGCCCAGGACGAGCAGCAGGCCGGCACGGGTGTGGCCGCCGGCGGACGGGTGGTGCGCCGCCACCCATGCCTCGCCCGTCAGTACCGGGGTGCCCGTGTCGCGCCCCGCCTCCTCCAGCAGGGCGCGTACGGCCGAACGGTCGGCGCCCGCACGGAGCCTGACGTCGACTCGGTCGACGGCGGCACCCGCAGCGTTGGCGGGGGTCACGTACACGCCGTTGCCTCCGGTGCCGACACGCATCACGGCCGCGATCCGGAGCGACACCCTGCGGCCGTCGCCGAGCCAGACGCCGACGCGGCGGCCCACCGTCCGTGTCTCCCACTCCTCGTTGACGACGATGGAGTCGTCGTCGAGGTCGGCGAGCCGGCCCGACACGAGGGGGAGCCGGCCCGTCGCCGCCAGGCCCGCCGGCTCGGCCGCCCTGGCCTCGGAGGAGACGAGCGCCGTGCCGTCCTCCAGGACGGTGACCCCCGTCGAGCGGGACGCACTCGTCACGACGCCGGGGATGTGCCGCACGCGCTGCATGAAGCGGGGGTCCAGAGGGCCGTCCCCGCCCGCCCGGAAGTCCGCGCCCGACAGGACCGCCGCGGTTTCGGACGCCTTGCCCTCGTTGATGGTGGCCACGGTGCCCAGCAGGGACGCGGCGAGCGCGACGGTGATCAGGACGGGTGCGGCGACCGCGGCGGTACGGCGGACGCCGGCGGACGCGTTCTGCCGGGCCAGCAGCCCGGTCGCCCCCGGCAGCCGGGCGGGCAGCCAGGCGAGCAGACGTGTGAGCGGGCGGGAGAACAGCGGCGCGAGCAGCGCGACACCGACGATGATCCACAAGGGCTGCAGGAGGTACGTCTTCCGCTTCAGCAGGTCGCCGGGGTCGGTGAGCAGGGCCCACCCCAGCAGCCCGAGCCCGGTCAGCAGGACGGCGGAGCCCCCGAGCAGACGGCTCAGGGGCATGCTGCTCTCGTCCACAGAGGCGTCCCGCAGCGCCTCGGCCGGCCGGACCCGGCCTGCCCGGTGCGAGGCGACGGCGACACCGGCGAGTGCGACACCCAGCCCGGTCCAGAAGGCGGTGTGCAGCGGCCAGGCCGCGTCCCCGATCGTGAACCAGGCCGGTGCGAGCCCCTGAGCCGCAAGCCGGGCGGCCAGCCGTGGTGCGGCCGCCTCCCCCAGCAGGCAGCCGGCCGCCGAGGCGAGGGCCCCGACCACCAGTGCCTCGGCCACGACCGCGCGGCGGATCTGGCCCGGTGTGGCGCCGGCCGTGCGGAGCAGCCCGAACTCCCTCCGTCGCTGGGCCACCGCGAAGGAGAAGGTGGAGGCGACGACGAAGACGGAGACGAAACCGGTGATGCCGGCCGCGGTCCCGAGCAGCGCGTTGACCGCGGTCAGCGCCTCGCGGTCCCGGTCCGGACCGGGGTCCGCCCGGCGCCGCTCGTCCGCGGTGAGGACGCTCATCCCGGGGACCGTGCGGGTCAGCGCCCGTACGGCGGCCGGGTCCGCGTGCACGGCCACCGCGTCGACCGCCGGACGGATGCGGGCGGCCTCGGCGTCGGTGAAGAACACGGCCGACTCGAAGCCCGCGTCCGCGACGGTGCCGACGACGGTCCGGGTTCCGGCTCCGCCGGGAGTGCCGACACGGATACGGTCCCCGGTCCGGAGGCCCGCGCCGCCCGTCACGACGACCTCACCCGGAGCGGCGGGGGCACGGCCCGAGACGACGCGGTACGGGGTGGCGGCGGCGATGGACCAGGGATGGCCGACGGCCTCTCTCCCGGCCGCCTCCACGGGAAACGTACGGTCCTCGGCCGTCCGGCCCAGCCGTGCGAGACCGGCGGCCAGAGCCTCCGGCACCGGACGGGGGTCGGTGAGGGGGGCCGTGCGCTCCCCGACGGGGGTGGCGACCCGGAGGGTGTTTGAGGGCGCCACGACCACGGGGGCCGCGGCGAAGCGTTCCGGAGCGCGCTCGGGGGCGTCGAACGTCGAGGCCAGGGCCTGTCCCGTCATGGCGGTCAGCCCGACGCCCAGCGTGAGAGCGACGAAGGAGCCGGTGAAGGTGACCCAGCGCGTCCGCATCGAACGCAGCGCGGTGCTCAGCACGGGACCACCGCCAGGGAGGTCATGCGCGCGGCGATGTGTTCCGGAGCCGGGGCGTGGAGCTCGTCGCGTACCGATCCGTCGGCCAGGAAGACCACCCGGTCCGCGTGGGAGGCGGCGACCGGGTCGTGCGTCACCATGATCACCGTCTGGCCGTCGTCGGCCATCGACCGCAGCAGTTCCAGGACCCCGCGGCCCGTACGGGAGTCGAGTGCGCCGGTC
This sequence comes from Streptomyces sp. NBC_00178, assembly GCF_036206005.1. Taxonomy (NCBI): domain Bacteria; kingdom Bacillati; phylum Actinomycetota; class Actinomycetes; order Kitasatosporales; family Streptomycetaceae; genus Streptomyces; species Streptomyces sp. NBC_00178. The sequence goes on along the minus strand of NZ_CP108143.1, from coordinate 3,405,293 downwards.
GGCTCGTCGGCGAACAGGACCTCGGGCCGGGTCACCAGGGCACGGGCCAGGGCGACGCGTTGCTGCTGCCCGCCCGACAGTTCGGCGGGCCGGTGCCGCGCCCGGGAGCCCAGGCCGACCCGCTCCAGCACCGCGCGCACCTCCGGGCGCCGGGGCCCGCGGCCCGCCAGCCGCAGCGGGAGTGCCACGTTCTGCTCGGCGGTGAGCGCGGGCAGCAGGTTGAAGGCCTGGAAGACGAAGCCGATCCGCTCGCGGCGCAGCAGGGTCAGCCGGCGCTCGCCCAGCTCCGTCAGGTCCGTGTCGCCGAGGAACACCCGGCCGGACGTGGGCCGGTCGAGGCCGGCGGTGCACTGGAGCAGAGTCGACTTCCCCGAACCGGACGGTCCCATGATCGCCATGAAGGAACCGCGGGGAACGGTGAGGCTGACGCCGTCCAGGGCCGTGACCGTGTCCCCGCCCTTCCCGAAGGACCGGGTGACGGTGTCGAGCCGGACGGCCGGCGGGGCTTCGGCTGGTCGCTGATTCATGGTGTCGAGCCAACCGCCCGCGGACCGCGGGCACATCGCAGCGAGGGGGAGTCGTCGTGGTGGAGACAGCTCCACCACGGGGCCCCCGCCTGCCGGGTGGTGGCCGGTGGTCCGCCCTGTCTACCGTGCGGTCCATGAGCTCCCTCACCCTCCGGCAGGCCCTCGTGCGGCGCCGCTACCTGCTCGGCGCCTGGCCGTGGCGCGCGGCGCTGTACCTGCTGAGCAGCGTTCCGGCCGGACTGGTGCTCCTCGTGTCCGTCGTGCTGCTGGCCGCGACGGGCGCCGCCCTGACGCCCGTACTCGTGGGTCTGCCCCTCCTGCTGACGCTGGTCCTCATCGGAATCCCCGTCGCCGCGGTGGAGCGGCGCAGGCTGCGACTGATCGATCCCGTACGCCTCGGCGACCCGCACCGGGCGCCGGAGCGTCCCGGGCTCGCGGTCTGGCTGCGCACCCGGCTGCGGGAGCCGGCCACCTGGCGGGAGTTGGGGTACGCGGTGCTGTTCGCGGGGGTTCTGTGGCCCCTGGAGGCGTTGCTGGCCGGTGGGGTCCTGGCCGTCTGCGGCGCCCTGTCGGCGACTCCCGTCGTCATGGCCGCCGTCACCGGGGGCGGGGAGGTGCGTGTGCTGAAGCTGTACCTGGCCGATTCCTATCCGCAGGCGTTCGCCGTCGCCCTGCTCGGGGTGGCGCTGCTGCCGTTGTCCGCGTATCCGCTGGGCTGGGCGGCCGTCGGGCGGGCGGCTCTCACCCGGGTGCTGCTGCCGTCGGAGCCCGGTGGACTCGACGCCCGCATCCAGGAGTTGGGGCGGTCCCGGATGCGGCTGGTCGACGCCTTCGAGGCCGAGCGGCGCAGGATCGAGCGCGATCTGCACGACGGGGCGCAGCAGCGGCTGGTGGCCCTCTCCATGACGCTCGGCCTCGCCAGGCTGGAGAGTCCGGCCGAGCCGCTGGGCGGTCTGCTGGCCAGGGCCCACGACGAGGCGGGGGCGGCCCTGGTGGAGATCAGGGAACTCATCCGGGGCATCCACCCGCGGGTTCTCACCGACCGGGGTCTGGCCGCGGCGGTCGAGGACGTCGCCGACCGCTCGGCGGTACCCGTCGACGTGGACCTCCCCCTGCCGCGGCTGCCTCAACCGGTGGAGAGTGCCGTGTACTTCGCGGTCTGCGAGGCCCTGGCCAACGTGGCCAGGCACAGCGGGGCGAGCCGGGCCCGGGTGACCGGCCGGGCGGACGGCGGGCGGCTTACCGTCGAGGTGCGGGACGACGGGAACGGCGGAGCCGCGACCAGCGGGGGGACCGGGCTCCAGGGGGTCGCCGACCGGCTGTCCGTGCTCGACGGCAGCCTGCTACTGTCCAGCCCGCCCGGAGGGCCGACCGTGCTGCGGCTCGACGTGCCCCGGGTGCCCGCCCACCCGGCCGAATGAGGATTCCGTGCTGCGCATCGTGCTGGCCGAGGACAGTGTGCTCCTGCGGGAGGGCCTCGTGGGGCTGCTGGAGAGGTTCGGCCACCAGGTGGCCGCGGCCGTCGGTACCGCCGGGGAACTCACCGCCGCCGTGGCCGAACACGTCCCGGACGTCGTGGTGACCGACGTACGGATGCCGCCCGGCTTCTCCGACGAAGGGCTCAGGGCGGCCGTCGCCCTGCGTGAGGCCCGGCCCCGGCTGCCGGTCCTGGTGCTCAGCCAGTACGTCCAGCGGGCCTACGCGGAAGAACTCCTCGACTCGTGCGACGGAGTGGGCGTGGGCTATCTCCTCAAGGAACGCGTGGGCCGCGTCGAGGAGTTCGTCGACGCGCTGCGCCGGGTGGCCGAGGGCGGAACCGTCGTCGACCCTGAGGTGGTCCGCCAGCTGCTGAGGCACCGGCGGGACCCGCTGGAACGTCTCACCGCCCGTGAGCGGGAGGTGCTGGCCCTGATGGCGGAGGGCAGGTCGAACGCCTCGGTCGCACAGGCGCTGACGGTCAGTGAGGGCACGGTCAGCAAGCACTTCGGCTCGATCCTCACCAAGCTCGACCTCTCGCTGACCGATGCGACGAACCGCCGCGTCCTGGCGGTCCTGGCCTACCTGCGGAAGTGATCCGCACGGTCCGGCGCCGCCGGGTCAGCCGCCGAGCGCTGCCACCAGCGCCGCCGCTTCGTCCAGCACCGCGCGCTCGTGCGCGGTGAGCCGGGGATCCCGTCCGCGCAGGGACGTCGCCCGCGCGAGGGCCTCCGCGGGTACGCCGCCGTCCTCGTCGATCCGCCGGAGCAACGCTTCGAGGAGGTCGCGGACGGGTGCGCCGGCGGGGAACGACGGGTCCAGCGCCACCTGGGCGAGGATCAGGCAGGACATGGCGCGGTCCAGGGCGGGAGGCCCTTCGGCCGCCGTCAGCCAGTCGATCACCCTGGGACCCTCGGGGTCCAGGACCACGTTCTCGGGGTGCAGGTCCAGGTGCAGGATCGTGTCCCCGGTGTCGAGGGAGAGCCGGGGCGGGATCGCGTGCAGTTCGCGCAGGAGCCGTGCCAGCAGCCCCGCCCCCTCCGCGGCGGTCACCACCCCCGTCAGCATGGCCTCGGCCAGGGTCGGACCGGTCAGCCGCTGGAGCACCAGGTCCGTCGGCAGCGCCCCCTCGGCGCGCGGACCGATGCGCGGGACAGGGAAGCCCGAAGCCGAGAGGTAGGACATCACGGCCAGTTCACCGGCGGCGTCGATGCCGTCGCGGTAGCGGCGCAGGACCCAGGGACCTTCGAGTGCGTACACGTCGGCGGTGCGGCCCGAGCCCAGGAGTGGGCCTATATGCATGCGGGAAACCTACCCGCGCCGCCCCGCGCGGGGGAGTCACCAGCGCATGTGGACGTCCTCGGCCCAGCCCAGGAGCTCCCGCACGGCGATGCGCTCGCCGTCGTCGGTGCGGATCGTGCCGGTGTAGTGGCCGAAGCGCTGGTCGGTGCGGTTGGCGATCAGGCCGGCGTCCGTGTGCGCGGAGCGGTTGTGGAAGGGGACGAACGTCAGGTCCACCTGGTCCGATCCGGGCGTACGGATCGTCCAGGGGGCCAGTGGGTCGGAGATCGACCACCGCCAGTCCAGCTCCTCGCCGATCTTGGTGAGCCGGCCGTCGACGCAGAGGGCGTTCTCGGTGGCCCCCGTGCCCTTCGTCCAGCGTCCGCCGAACTGGAGGCCGATCGTCCGTCCACCCGCACGTCCGGATGCGGCCCCCCAGTTCCAGTCCACCGTGCGCGGCCAGCGCCCGCGCCCGTGATCGAGGACGGCCCAGGTGTCGTCGTGCGCCCCGCCGAAGACGAGGAGGTCCCTGCCGACGCGGACCCGCCCGGCGGCGGGGAGCGCCGTGTGCTTGGAGGTGTACTGGAAGCGCTGCCCGCTCCACGGAACGACGACCGAGAGCGACTCGTGGCCCTCCGGCCGCGCGACCAGGATGTCGACCTCCAGGGGCAGGCGTTCCGGCGTCAGGCAGCGGGCCCGCAGGCGGGTCCCGGCGTTCTCGTCACGGATCTCGACGCGCACCCTGCCGCCCGTCGGCCGGGCGGGCCCGACCACCACGTCCTGGGAGCCGGGGGACCCCGCGATGGTGTCGGGCAGGCTGACGCCCCGCCCGGCGGGCACGATCGCGGAGCACTCGAACTCCCGCCCCCCGGGTCCGAACTCCAGGACGTAGACGCTGTTCAGCGCGAGGAAGTCGAGATCGCTGACGGTCAGGGCGACCAGGTGGGTGGGCGTCGTCACGCACCAGTGCTCCCACCGCTTCGTCCGGCCCCAGCCCCGCAGGTTGGCGCGGTGCAAGGGCTTCCTGGACCAGCCGACCGCCGCCGGGTTCAGGCTGCCGTCGGGCAGGCACAGGTCGACGGGCTCGGTGATCTCGTGCTCGTGCGTCGCCATGGCCGGAGCCTATAGCGGGGTACGGGCCCTTTCCCGTTCGGACGTGGGTGCGCCGGGGGCGCTCCCCGGGGCGCCCCGCAACGCGCGGAGCGGGGCACCGGACACGCCGCGGGGGCATCCCGGCGCCTCACGTCGCGGGCCGTGTCCGCGGACGCCGGACCGGTGCGGACCCGCCCGCGGGGGCACCCCGGCGGCCTCACGTCGCAGGCCGTGTCCGCCGACGAACGGCGGGCGCCGCGGTCGCGGTGCGACGGGATCGGCCGTTCGGACAGGGCTACTTGGCGTCGGAGTAGCGCCCGACGACCGCCGTGGTGAACGGGAACCTGACCGGCGTCTCGCCGAACGCCACCCGCCCCGCCAGCTCTCCCGCCTCGCGGATCGCCTCCACCACCGCGGGTGCCTCCTTCTCCGGGCAGTGCACGATCACCTCGTCGTGCTGGAAGAACACCAGCTCCGCACGCATCCCCTGCGCGGCCAGTGTCCGCCGCAGGGCGGCCAGCAGCAGAAGGGCCCAGTCCGCCGCGCTTCCCTGGACCACGAAGTTCCGGGTGAAGCGGCCCCGGGCACGGGCGTTCGACGAGGCGTAGCCCGGGGTGACGCCGTACCCGTCGGCACTCCCCCCGGCAGGTGGCTCCTCGCTCTCCTGCGGGATGCCGGCCTCCCCGTCCTCGTCCGCCCCGGCGGCGGGCGGGCTCGTACGGCCGAGCCAGGTGCGGACGAGCCGCCCCTCCTCGCCGGCCTTCGCCGCGTCGTCGACGTACGCCACGGCGTGGGGGAAGCGTCGCCGCAGCGCCGCCAGGTTCTTCAGGCCGTCGCCCGAGGTCTGTCCGTACACGGCGCCGAGCAGGGCGATCTTGGCGTGGTCGCGGTCGCCGTGGAACGCCCGGTCGGACAGGGTCTTGTAGAGGTCGGCGTCATGACCCGCCACCTCCATGAGCCCCCGGTCGCGGGAGATCGCCGCCAGCACGCGCGGTTCCATCTGGTCGGCGTCGGCCACGACCAGCCGCCAGCCCTCGTCGGCGACGACGGCCTGGCGTATCACCTTGGGGATCTGCAGGGCGCCGCCGCCGTTGGTCGTCCAGCGGCCGCTGACCGTGCCCCCGGGCTGGTACTCGGGCCGGAAGCGCCCCTCGCGCACCCAGTCCTGGAGCCAGCTCCAGCCGTGGGCCGTCCAGACGCGGTACAGCTTCTTGTACCGGATCAGCGGCTCCACCGCGGGATGGTCGAGCCCTTCCAGCTCCCAGCGCCGGGTGGACCGCACCTTGATCCCAGCCCCGGCGAAGGCCTTCACCACGTCCGCCGGGAGGTCGGGGCGCACCCGTCTGCCGAACGCCGCCGAGACCTCGTCCGCGGCCTCCGCCAGCCTGCGCGGCTCGCCCCCGCCCGCGTAGCGCTCGCCGAGCAGGTCGTTCAGCACCTCGCGGTGCACGTCGGCCCGCCAGGGCAGGCCGGACCGGTTCATCTCGGCGGCGACCAGCATGCCGGCCGACTCGGACGCCGTGAGCAGCCGCATCCTGTCCGGGTGTTCGGCCGCTTCGTGGCGGCGCAGCTGCTCGGCGTAGACCTCCAGGAGCGCCTCGAACGGCAGATCGGCGCCCGAGCGCGGTTCGAAGAGGGAGGACTGCGAACCGGGCTCCGCGGAGCGGGGCGGCGGATCGGGTGGCACCGGGGCGTTGCGCAGCCGGGCCCAGGCCGCCGGGGCGGAGCGGGGCTCGCCGAGTCTTCCCTCGTGGCCGAGCAGCAGCTGCTCGGCGCACTCGATGTCGTAGCACCGCTCGACCCGGACGCCGGCGGCGAGCAGCCGGGGGTAGACCGCCGCGGTCGAGCGCCAGACCCAACGGGTCACCCCGGGGCGGGAGCGGACCGCCTCCACGAGGTCGGGCTCGGCCAGGACGGGGCCCGAGGGAAGGCCGTCGCGCGTCAGCGGCGCGACGAGTGCGCCGCCACCCTCCGCGATGGCCAGAGCCCAACGTTCGGTCATGGGCCGAGTCTTGCACCCGCCACTGACAGCGCACCCGGGCTCGCCGGGCCGCCCGGTGACCGGAACCGCCACGCCCTGGCGTCCCCCACGCCAGGTCCGGCGCCCCCGGCTCGGCGGGCGGGCGCGCCGGACTGCGGCGAGGATCGGAGGGAGGTGCGCGCCGCGCGCACCGGGAGCGGCGAGGACGCGGAGGAGCCGGTATGGAAGCGATCGTGTACGAGGAGTTCGGCGGCCCCGAGGTGCTGCGCCGGGCCCGCATCGACGACGTCCACGCCGGCCCCGGGCAGATCCGGGTGGCGGTCCGGGCCGCCGGGGTCAATCCGGTCGACTACAAGATCCGCAACGGCTGGATGGAGGCGGCGTTCCCGACCCCGCTGCCCGCCGTGCCGGGCAGCGAGTTCTCCGGGGTCGTCGACGAGACGGGTGAGGGCGTGACGGAGTTCGCGGTCGGGGACGCGGTACTCGGCCGGAGCGCGACCGGGGCGTATGCCGACTACGTGCTGGCCGACGTGGGCGCCGTCGCCCGCAAGCCCGAGATACTGGGCTGGCCCGAGGCCGCCGCGCTGCCGGTCGCGACGGGGACCGCCGCCCGGGTACTGGACGAGCTCGCGGTGTCCGAGGGCGAGACGCTGCTGCTGCACGGGGCGTCCGGAGCGGTGGGTTCCGCCGCTGTGCAGCTGGCCGTCGCGCGGGGGGCCACGGTCGTCGGGACCGCGTCACCGGCCAATCACGACTACCTGCGGGTGCTCGGCGCGGTTCCGGTGGCGTACGGGGACGGGCTGGTGGAGCGGGTGCGGGAGGTCGCTCCCCAGGGCGTGGACGCGGTGTTCGACGTCGCGGGGAAAGGCGTGCTCGCCGACTCGGTGGAACTGCGCGGCGGTACCGCCGACAGGATCGTCACCATCGCGGACGCGGACGCGGCGCACCACGGGGTCGCGTTCTCGGCGGGCGGCGGTGGCGCCGCCGGCGAGAGCAGGCGGCTCGGCGAGTACGCGCAGGCGGCGGCCGTCGGCGGCCTGCGGATCCCCGTCGAGCGGACCTTCCCGCTCCGCGAGGCGGCGAGGGCGCAGGAGCTGAGCGAGGCCGGGCACGTGCGCGGCAAACTGGTCCTGCTCCCCGGGGAGCACTGAGCGGCACCCCGCCGCCTACGCTTGCCGTATGGAATCGGTGATCGACCGGGCGTGCGCCGCGGCCCTGTATTCGGACGACGACGCGGGTCTGGACACCGGCGCCTCCCTCCTCGCCGCCGATCCGTCCGCCGACGACGAGCTGCACCGCCGGGGCGAGGAGTTCGTCCGCCGCGCGTGGGCGCGTGGCTGGCAGCCCGCGGACGTCGTACGGACCGTCCGGCGCGAGCTGGACGAGGACGGGGCGGCCCTGGCCGCCGTGCTGATCAGGGCCGAGACGGCCGCGTACGGGCAGCTGCCCCCGCGCTGGGCCGACCAGGTCGCCGCGCTGCCCGGCCCCGTGCCCCGTAACCGGCCCGACCGCTTCACCTACGCCTCGGAGATCCTCGTGCTCTACCGGGTGCTGCTGCGGCTGCCCGCCATCGAGCCGACCGGCCCGCCCCCCGGGACCGCGGCCGAGGCCTCGCACCGGCCGCCCGCCCACGGCGAGCCCCGCATGCTGACCAGGATCCGGGCGCTGCTCGCCAAGGCGGAGGCCACCGGTTTCCCCGAGGAGGCCGAGGCGCTCACCACCAAGGCGCAGGAGCTGATGGCCCGGCACAGCATCGACGAGGCGCTCCTCGCCGCCCGGACGCACGCCGCCGGGACGCCGGGCGCCCGCCGGATCGGGGTCGACGCCCCGTACGAGAGTGCCAAGGCGGTCCTGCTCGATTCCGTCGCGTCGGCGAACCGCTGCCGTGCCGTGTGGAACAGCGACCTCGGGTTCACCACGGTCGTGGGCTTCGAGCCGGACCTCGACGCCGTGGAACTGCTCTTCACCTCACTGCTCGTCCAGGGCACCGCCGCGATGACGAAGGCGGAGGCCGGGCAGCGAGCGGCGGGACGCAAGCGGACCAAGACGTTCCGGCAGTCCTTCCTGCTGGCGTACGCCCAGCGCCTGGGCAGCCGCCTCGCGGCGGACACCGCCCGTGTCACCGCCGCGGCCGGTGCCGGGCCCGGCCCGGAGGGCGACGACGGCGGACGGGACGCGCTGCTGCCGGTCCTGGCGGCCAGGGACGTCGCCGTCACCGACACCGCCGAGCGGATGTTCCCGCGGACCACCACGACCCGGCTGCGCGGGGCGACGGACGCCGAGGGCTGGGACCACGGCACAGCCGCCGCCGACCGGGCCAGGATGGGCGGGAGAGGGCCCGAAATCCGACGCTAGAAACCGTCATGCGGCTTATATCGGTCTGGTGGTGGAATCCGGCTACGCTCGCCCCATGAGCTGGCTCCGGGCGCTGAAGGAGACCGCCCGCTCGGGCCTGACGATCGAGCGGCAGAGTCTCGAACCGCTCATCGCTCTGCGCGGAGCCGCGGGACTGGCCCTGGTCGTGGGGCTGAGCCTGGCGTTCTTCGGCCCGGTGATCGCCGCCGGATCGGCGTTCGGAGCGTTCCAGGCGGCCATCGCGACCTTCCAGCGCAGCTGGCGCCCGCGGCCTGTGCTGGCCCTCGTCTCCGGGGTCAGCCTGGCCGTGTCGACGTTCATCGGCTACCTCACCGTCAATCACACCATGCTGTTCCTGGCGCTGCTGGTGCTCTGGACGTTCGTCGCCGGCCTGACCTGGGCGGTGGGCTCCACCGCCGGCATCATCGCGGGCTCCAACGTCGCGATCATGCTGGTCACCATCACCCTGCCCACGTCCGTCCTCGACGCGGCGGAGCACGCCGGGATGATGGCGCTCGGCGGACTCGTCCAGGCGGCCCTCATCGTGCTGTTCCCCGTACGCAGATGGGGCGCCCAGCGCGACGCGCTCGCCGACGCCCTCGCGGCCGAGGCCGACTACGCCCGCAGGCTGCGGGACGACCCGGTGGCGCCCTTCGACCCCGTACCGCTGATGACGGCGCGCAGTGCGGCCGCCGTCACCCCGCGCCAGGCACGGCGCCGCCCCGCCGAGCTGCACGGGGCGCGCGGGGTCGCCGAACGCCTGCGGCCCGTCCTGGCCTCGCTCGCCGATCCGGCGCTGGGTGTCCCCCCGGAGGGGCCGGAACGCTACTGGGCGCGGGAGATCCTGGGCGCCGCCGGTTCCCTGCTCGACTCCGCGGCCGACGCCGTGCGCCACGGCGACGCGGTCCGGCTCGACGAGGAGGCGCTCTCCGTCCTGAAGTCCCCCGACACCGAGGTGATCCTCGTGGGGCCGCCGCGCCGGGCGGCCGAGCGGCTCGTCTCGCTCCTCGCCGACGTCATCGAGATCGCCGAGGGCACCGGCACGGACGACACGACACCGGGGGAGCCCCTCGTCCCGCACCGCCGCCGTCCCACCCTGCTGCGGCTGGTCCCCGTCGTGTACCGGGCCATGCGACGCGAGATGCGCCTCGGGTCGACGGTCCTGCGGCACGCGGTCCGGGTCTCGGCGGTGGCCGCGTCGGGTTATCTCATCGGCCTCGTGCTGCCGTTCGGCCACGGGTACTGGGCGCCGATGACCGCCGTCATGGTGATGCGCCCGGAGTTCACGCAGACCTACTCCCGCTCGGTGGCCCGCTTCGGCGGGACAGTCGTCGGAGTCGGGTTCGCGACCGGGATCGTGCAGCTCGCGCACCCGACGGCGTGGCCCTCCGCGGCGCTCGCCGTGATCAGCGCCGGACTGATGTACCTGCTCATGCGCACCGGTTACGCCGTGAGCCAGGTGTGCGTCTCCGCCTACGTCGTCTTCCTGCTCGGCATGGCCGGGGACGACTGGGCCCAGACCGTCCCGGAGCGCGTCCTGCTGACGTTCGTGGGCGGGCTGCTCGCGATGGTGGCGTACGCCCTCTACCCGGCCTGGGAGACCCCGAGACTGCGGGACCGGCTGGCCGGCTGGCTGGTCACGGACGGGCGGTACGCCGCCACGGTCCTCGACCGGTACGCCGATCCCGCCTCCCGGAGCCTCGACGACGTGCGCACGGCCCTGCTCACCACCCGGGAGGCGCGTGTGGCGTGGCAGGAGGCCCTGGAGACGGCCCGCCACGAACCCGTGCGGCACCGGGGCATCTCCCGTACGGCCGCTTCGGACGCCGAGGACGCCCTCGCCCAGTTCGGCCGCGTCGCGATGCTCATGGAGGCCCATCTGCCGGCTGTCTCCGCGACCCCGGTCCCGGAGGCCGCCGGGCTGGCCGTGGCGCTGCGGCGCACCACGGAGCAGGCGGCCAAGGCGGTGCGGGAGCGCCGCGTCCCCGACTGGGAACCTGTCCGGGCCGAGCTGGGGCGCCGGGACGCCGAGGGGCCCGTGCCGGACGCCTTCGTGCGGGACGGGGCGCTGCTGCTGCTGGACGCCCTCGAGGACTTCTCGCGGGCGCTGGAGGGCACCGGGAAGCCCTGAGGGCTGTTCCACGCACGTCCGCATCCTTTCCTTCGTGGCGTCGCTGTCGCAACCGTCCGACGCGAGCGGGGCGGGCAGGAGGACGGCGATCGGAGTGCCGGACTGCGCAATCCTGGACGACGGCACTTCCCCTGCCGATTCACAGCCTGGAATCCCCCCGCCCGCCCGGAGGGTGGCGACAGAACAACTCCGTTAAACGGGAGCCAAATTGGCGCGCCGTTCGTCTCTCTCCCATAGGGGCGGATGAAGAGGGGCCCTGGGGGAGTGGATCAGAGGGAAAGGCTGTAGTCGCGCGCGCACCGCCCGTGCACGTGCATCTGCTCATGCATTGGCATATGAACACAGCTATGATCCGAGCTAGTTGACACTTGCACCTTGCAACTCGGGGAGCGTCCTGTGCACCACGTGTACAACGGCATGGCGGCCACAGAGCTCCGCGGAGTCGTCTGGCAGAAGAGCAGACACAGCAACTCCCAGGGGTCCTGCGTGGAGTTCGCGAAACTGCCCGGCGGAAATGTGGCGATGCGGAACTCGCGCCACCCCGACGGGCCCGCGCTCGTCTATACGCCGGCCGAGATAGAGGCGCTGCTGCTGGGCGTCAAGGACGGGGAGTTCGACCATCTCGCGACGGGTGCCTGACCGCACCCCGGGGCCGCGCCGCGGCCTGCCCGGGAACGGCACGGCCCGGAGAGCGGTGCACGCGGCCGGCGGAGCCGGAGGGGTGCGTGGTCGCGCGCGCCGCCCGTGCGGCGCTGACCGGCCCCCTGGCTACAGACTGTCGGGGAAGGCGTCCACCGGCACGGGGTACGCCGGTACGGCGTGGTCCGTCAGCCGGAACAGCGCCCACACCACTTTGCCCCGCGGGCCCGCCGCGGCCGAGGTGTCCTTGCCGAGGAGCGGGGAGGGGTGCCAGCCCCAGCAGTCGCTGAAGGACTCCACCAGGAACAGCCCCCGGCCGGACTCGGCGGAATCGGGTGCCTCGCCCGCGACAGGACTCGCCTCGCTCGGGTCGCGCACCGCGCACACCAGCCGTGAGGTCCAGCGCATGAGGTGCAGACGCACGGAGGAGTCCTGGTGCCTCGGCGCCGCTTCGTCCGGCAGACCGTGCCGGAGGGCGTTGGTGACCAGCTCGGACACGACCAGGGCGACGTCGTCGAAGCGGTCGCCCAGGTCCCACGAGGTCAGTGTCGTACGGGTGAACTTCCGTGCGCCGCCCACAGCTTCGTACCGGGCCGGCAGCGAGCAGGAGGCCGATCCCGCGACCGCCGAGGGGTCGATGGGTGGAAGCCCCTGCCGTAACGGCTCGAGCATCGTCGATCCATTCGTCCCCATGCGAGGCACTCCCAGGATTCGCGGCTGTAGCGACACTGCTTGTAGCGGGCACTGCGGGTACAGCGGCACAACACGAACGAGCACGCAGGTGCGCGAGGACCATGGTTCCCAATGCGCACGGCAGATGCAAGGGCAGATGCACGTGCACGCGCCGGACGTGCCCGGTAGCGTGACGGTTCTGACTCATTTCTTCCGCTTCCCGGTTCCGGGGTTTTCGGAAAGCCTTGCCATCTCTGTAATCGAATGAGTACGGGCTGAAGCGTTTTGGTGGCAGAATCCGGCTCCGGGGTTCGGGGGAGCTCCGGTGCACGGGAAGCGATGGGGAGGGTCGGAAGCCAGTGTCGGCAGGCGAGTCGAGTGGTTCTGTGGTGCGGCGCATCCTGCTGGGCTCACAGCTCAGGCGCCTGCGCGAGTCGCGCGGCATCACGCGTGAGGCGGCCGGCTACTCGATCCGCGCCTCCGAATCGAAGATCAGCCGCATGGAGTTGGGACGGGTGAGCTTCAAGGCCAGGGACGTCGAGGACCTGCTCACGCTGTACGGAGTCACGGACGAGGCGGAGCGGGACTCCCTGCTCAGTCTGGCGCGTGAGGCCAACGTGGCGGGCTGGTGGCACAGTTACGGCGACGTGCTGCCCGGCTGGTTCCAGACATACATCGGTCTGGAGGGGGCGGCCTCGCTCATCCGGATCTACGAGGTGCAGTTCGTCCACGGACTGCTGCAGACCGAGGCCTACGCCCATGCCGTCGTCGCGCGCGGAATGCCCGGAGCCCCGCCGGCCGAGATCGACCGCAGGGTCGCGCTGCGACTGGCGCGCCAGAAGGCGCTCGTCTCGGAGCGTGCCCCCCGCTTCCACGCCGTGCTCGACGAGGCGGCCCTGCGCCGCCCCTACGGGGGCCGTGAAGTGATGCGTGCGCAATTGCGGCACCTGATCGACATGTCCGAGCAGCCGAACATCACTCTCCAGGTGATGCCGTTCAGTTTCGGCGGCCATGCCGGCGAGAGCGGGGCATTCACCATGCTGCGTTTTCCGGAATCCGATCTGTCGGACATCGTGTATCTGGAACAGCTGACAAGTGCCCTCTATCTGGACAAGCCCGAAGAAGTCGCCCAGTACGAAAAGGCCATGACGCGGCTCCACGAGGACAGCCCGGGTGCGGAGGAGAGCCGGGATCTTCTCCGGGGACTCCTTCAACTGACGTGAATCGCCAGTACGATGACGAACTGACAGGAGTCGGCGCCTGCAGTGAGGGATTGCATGTCCTACTTCAGTGAACTGGCCCACCAGTACATCGACGGCGAGTGGCTGACCGGTGGCGGTGCGTGGGACATCATTGATTTCAATCCCTTCAACGGCGAAAAGCTCTGTTCCGTCACCGTGGCGACAGCGGCGGAAGTCGACCGCGCCTACCGAGCCGCGGAACGCGCGCAAGTCGAATGGGCCGGTGCCAGTCCCTATGGGCGGCGCGACGTTCTCGAGAAAGCCGCCCGGCTCGTCGCGGAACGCGCCGACGACATAGCCGAGCTGATCATCGACGAGCTCGGCGGCACCCGTCACCGCGCCGAGTACGAGGTGCGCCTCGCGCAGGAGTTCCTGCACGAGGCGGCCGGGCAGGCGCTCCGCCCCTCCGGCCGGCTGCTGCCCTCCCTGGCGGACGGCAAGGAGAACCGCGTCCACCGGCTGCCCGTCGGGGTCGTGGGCGTGATCAGCGCCTTCGACTTCCCCTTCCTGGTGACGATGAAGACCGTGGCCCCCGCACTGGCCCTGGGGAACGCGGTCGTCGTCAAACCCCACCAGAACGCCCCGATAGCCGGGGGGGCGCTGGTCGCCCGCATCTTCGAGGACGCCGGGCTGCCCGCAGGCCTCCTCAACGTCCTCATCACCGACAGCGCCGAGATCGGCGACACGTTCATCGAGCACCCCGTGCCCAAGGTGATCGCCTTCACCGGCTCCGACCGGGTCGGCCGGCACATCGCCGCCACCGCGGCGGGGCTCTTCAAGAGGACCGTGCTCGAACTCAGCGGCAACAGCGCACTGGTCGTCCTGGAGGACGCCGACCTCGGCCACGCGGTCCGGGCAGCCGTCTTCAGCCGCTTCCTGTTCCAGGGGCAGGTGGGCATGGCCGCCGACCGCATCCTGGTCGACAGGTCCGTGGAGGCGGAGTTCTCGGCGCTTCTCACGGCCGAGGTGTCCGCCCTGGAGGTGGGCGATCCGCGCGATCCGGGCACCCGGATCGGGCCGGTCATCAGCGAGTTCCAGGCGGACGCGCTGACGGCGCTGGTCGACGGCGCTCTCGCCGAGGGGGCCACGGCTCTCGTGCGCGGCCGCACCCGCGGCACACTCGTCGAACCGACCGTGCTGACCGGACTGCCCGAGGGCTCACCGCTCCTGGAGCAGGAGATCTTCGGCCCCGTGGCCCTGCTGGTGCCGTTCGACGGCGAGGACGACGCCGTACGCATCGTCAACGACAGCCCGTACGGGCTGAGCGGCGCCGTGCACACGGCGGACGCCGAACGCGGCGTGCGGTTCGCCCGGCGCATCACCTGCGGCATGTTCCACGTCAACGGACCCACCGTGCAGGACGATCCACTCGTCGCGCTCGGGGGCGAGAAGAGGCCGGGCATGGGACGCCTGAACGGCGAGGCCGCGGTGGAGGCCTTCACCACCCAGCAGTGGATCTCGGTGCAGCACGGGCGAACAGTCTTTCCCTTCTGACACCCGCGGCCGGGGAGCGGATCCGGCCCCCGGGTTCCGTACGTTGGCGGGGCACACCGTCACGTACGACCGAAGGCAGGCAGCATGGTCACGCACGTTCCCGCAGGCGACCCCGGAGACGAGCGGGGCATGCTCCTCGCCTTCGTCGAGGCGCAGCGCGGCGCGATCCGCCGGTCCGTGCTCGGACTCACGGAGGAACAGGCGGCGAGCCGTCCCTCGGTCAGCGACTTCTCCCTGTCCGGGCTGCTCAAGCATGCAGCCGAGACGGAGCTGAACTGGCTGCGGTTGGCACAGCGGCGCCCCAACGACCGGCAGCGGGACGAGACCACCTGGGCCGACGGCTTCCGCCTCGTCGGCGACGAGACCGTGCCCGGGATGCTCGAGTTCTGGAAGAAGGTCGCCTCGGAGACCGAGACCTTCATCCACCACGAGGTCGGCGACATGAACGACACCTTCCCGCTGCCGCCCGCACCCTGGTACCCGGAGAACGAGCGCTGCTCCATGCGCTGGCTCCTGGTCCACCTGGTCGAGGAGATCGCCCGCCACGCGGGCCACGCCGACATCCTCCGCGAGTCGCTGGACGGCCGGAAGGCCCTCGATCTGGTCGCCCAGGAGGCGGGTTCCCCGGGCAGGAGCTGACTACGTAGGGTGGACGGCATGTCGGCGATCCGTCTCCTGGTCCTGGGCGCCGTGCGTCAGCACGGCCGCGCGCACGGCTACCAGGTGCGCAACGACCTGGAGTACTGGGGCGCCCACGAGTGGTCCAACGCCAAGCCGGGATCGATCTACCACGCGCTCAAGCAGATGGCGAAGCAGGGACTGCTCCTCGCCCACGAGACCGCCCCGTCCACGGCAGGCGGTCCGCCCCGCACCGAGTACGAGGTCACCGAGCGGGGCACCGAGGAGTTCTTCGCCCTGCTGAGGTCCGCCCTGACCTCCTACGACCCCGGGGTGGACGTGCTCTCGGCGGGCATCGGCTTCATCGTCGAGCTGGAGCGGCAGGAGGCGGTGGCGCTGCTGCGCCGGCGCATCACCGCCATCGAGGGCTGGCGCGCCTCGGTCACCGAGCACTACACGCCCTCCGAGGGACCCGAACCGCTCGGGCACATCGGCGAGATCATGAACCTGTGGGTCCACTCGGCCGACGCGGGCGCCGCGTGGACCCGTGGTCTCATCGCGCGGGTCGAGGCCGGTGCGTACACCTTCGCCGGGGAGGGGGAGCCCTTCGTCGGGGTGCTCGCCGAGGGGCAGGAGAACCCGTACGCGACGGGCACGCCCGACCCCGGCGACCTCGGCTGACCGTCACCGGGACCCGGCCCGGCGGGCGGTCAGTGGTGGAAGGCGGTCTGCGCCGCCTTGTCGCGCTGCAACGGGCCCGGCTGGGCACGCAGTTCCGGCAGGAGGCTCCGCAGATCGTCCAGCAGCAGCTCCGCGAGGTCCGACGAGAAGCCGTTGCGGCACACGACGCGGAGCACGGACAGGTCCTGGCGGTTGGCCGGGAAGGTGTACGCGGGCACCAGCCAGCCGCGCTCCCGCAGCCGCCGTGAGACGTCGAAGACGTCGTACGCCGTGATCTCCGGCTTGGTCGTCGCGGCGAACACCGGAAGCTCGTCGCCGCGGGTGAGGAGCCGGAAGTCCCCGAGCGACTCGAAGCCCTCCGCCAGCCGCATCGCGATGTCCCGGGACGTCTGCTGGACGGCCCGGTAGCCCTCCCGGCCCAGCCTGAGGAACGTGTAGTACTGCGCCACCACCTGTGCGCCGGGCCGGGAGAAGTTCAGCGCGAAGGTCGGCATGTCGCCGCCCAGGTAGTTCACCCGGAAGACCAGTTCCTCGGGCAGCTCGGCCGGTGAACGCCAGAGCGCCCAGCCGACGCCCGGGTAGACCAGACCGTACTTGTGACCGGAGGTGTTGATCGAGGACACCCGGGGGAGCCGGAAGTCCCACACCAGGTCCTTGTCGATGAACGGGGCCACCATCGCCCCGGACGCGCCGTCCACGTGCACGGGGATGTCGAGCCCCGTCCGCTCCTGGAGGTCGTCCAGCGCGGCGCAGAGTTCGGCGATCGGCTCGTAGGACCCGTCGAAGGTCGAGCCGAGGATCCCGACGACACCGATGGTGTTCTCGTCGCAGAGTTCGGCCGCGGCCTGCGGGTCCAGGTGGAACCGCTCCCCGTCCATCGGCACCTGCCGGGCCTCGACCTCCCAGAACGTGCAGAACTTCTCCCAGCAGACCTGGACGTTGACGCCCATGACGAGGTTGGGCCGGGCCGACGCCGGATAGCGGCCGGAGTTCTTCTTGGCCCAGCGCCGCTTGAGCGCCAGTCCGGCCAGCATGCAGGCCTCGCTGGAGCCCGTGGTCGAGCAGCCCACCGTGGCCATCGGATCGGGTGCGTTCCACAGGTCGGCGAGCATCGCCACGCAGCGCCGCTCCAGCTCCGCGGTACGCGGGTACTCGTCCTTGTCGACCATGTTCTTGTCGCGGCACTCGCCCATCAGGACGCCGGCCTGGGGTTCCATCCAGGTGGTGACGAAGGTGGCGAGGTTGAGCCGGGAGTTCCCGTCGAGCATCAGCTCGTCATGGACGAGCCGGTAGGCGGTCAGCGGGGGCAGCGGGCCGTCCGGGAGCTGGTGGGTCGCCGGCGCGGCCTCCATCTGCGCGGTCGGATCGGCCTCCCCGTAGAACGGGTTGAGGGCCAGTCTGCGGTGCTCCTCGGAGGGCGCCGGCCTGCCGTGCGAACCCTGGTGCAGTGGCATCGGTGAGTCGTCCCCTTCAGTTCTCTGCCGCGAGTCCGGCCTTGATGGCCCGGGTGAACTTCACGACGCGTTCCGCCTGCACGCGCGCGGCGGTCAGTGTCTGCTCGCCGACCGGGTTGTCGCCCTGACCGGACACGTGGGAGGTGCCGTACGGGTTGCCGTCGGCGAACTTCGACGCGTCGGTGTAGCCGGGCGGGACGAGGATGCCGCCGAAGTGGTGGATCGTGTTGTAGAGCGCCAGCAGGGTCGACTCCTGCCCGCCGTGGGCCGTGGCGCTGGCCGTGAAGCCGCTGTAGACCTTGTCCGCCAGCTTCCCGGCCTGCCAGAGGCCGCCCAGCGTGTCCAGGAACTGCTTGAGCTGGGCGGCGACGTTGCCGTACCGCGTCGGCGTACCGAAGATCACCGCGTCCGCCCAGACCATGTCGTCGGGCGTCACCTCGCGGACACCGGCGGTCGCCGTCGCGTGAGCCGCCCAGGCCGGGTTCGCGTCGATGGCTGACTGCGGGGCGAGCTCGGCGGTCTTGCGCAGCCGCACCTGGGCGCCGGCGTTCTCGGCGTACTTCGCGAGGGCGTCGGCGATGGCCGAGATGGTGCCGGTGGAGGAGTAGTACACGACGGCGACGTTGACGGACGTGGGCATGCGGAGAACCTCCGGTGAGGGGGGCGCGGCCGAACCGCGGGGGCGAGGGCGGTGTCAGATCCTGTTGATCACGGCCGCCGTTCCGTAGGCGCAGACCTCGGTGCCCACGTCCGCCGCCTCGCTCACGTCGAACCGCATCATCAGCACCGCGTTCGCACCACGGGTCCTGGCCTGCTCGACGAGTCGCTCCATCGCCTGGTTGCGGGTCTCGACGAGGGTCTTCGTCAGCCCTTTGAGTTCGCCGCCGACCATCGACTTGAGCCCCGCGCCGATCTGGCTGCCGAGGTGGCGTGAGCGGACCGTGAGCCCGAACACCTCCCCGATGACCTCGGTCACCTGGTGGCCGGGTACGTCGTTCGTCGTGACGACCAGGACGTCCGCCCGCGGCGTCTGTCCGCCGCCGTAGTCCTCAATGCCCATGATGTGGCACCTCCTGCGGAAAGCCTCGCTCCCGTCCGGGCCGTGCGCATCCTCGCTTACGCCAGTGGAACCCAGGGGTCCGCCGCGGCGTTGATAACTTGGGGCGGCCACGCAGCCGCGCACACCGACCACCCTGGAGCCCGGACCCTTGAATACGATCGCGCTCGGCCCGAGCTGGCTGGACCCGGACTACCTGCTCAACACCTTCGGGCTACCGGGCCTCCTGCTCATCGTGTTCGCCGAGTCCGGACTGCTGATCGGGTTCTTCCTGCCCGGCGACTCCCTGCTGTTCACCACGGGCCTCCTGGTGACCACGGGCGATCTGAAGTACCCGCTGTGGCTGGTCTGCGTGCTGGTCGCGCTGGCGGCGATCATCGGCGACCAGGTCGGCTACCTCTTCGGGCGGAAGGTGGGGCCGTCGCTCTTCAAGCGCCCGGACTCCCGTCTCTTCAAGCAGGAGAACGTCGAGAAGGCGCACGAGTTCTTCGAGAAGTACGGGCCGAAGTCGCTGGTGCTGGCCCGTTTCGTCCCCATCGTCCGGACGTTCACGCCGATCATCGCCGGTGTGAGCCGGATGAACTACCGCTCGTTCATCACGTTCAACATCATCGGAGGCGTCCTCTGGGGCGTCGGCGTCACGCTGCTCGGAGCCGCTCTCGGCAAGATCGCGTTCGTCCACGAGCACATCGAACTGATCCTCATCCTGATCGTCCTGGTCTCCGTGGTGCCGATCATCATCGAGTTCCTCCGGGCGCGCGGCCGGTCCAGGAAGGAGGCCGCGGCGCGGCAGCAGGACGGCGCGGGCTCCGCGGACGACGGCGCGTACGGGGACGGCGACGGTGGGGACGGCCGGCACACCGACCCGTTCGACGACGGCCGGAACGGCCCGCACGACGGCGGCCCCCAGGCAGGCGCGTACGGCGGCCGGTACGACGCCGGGCAGACGGCCCCGTACGGCAGCGGCCGGTACGACGCGGGCCCGGCAGACCCGTACGGCAGCGGCGGCAGCCAGTACGGCGGCGGACAGCAGGACCAGTACGGCGGCCAAGGCCGGCAGGACCCGTACGGCTCGGGCCAGGCGGGTCAGTACGGCGCCCCGCAGCAGGACCCGTACGGCTCGGGTCAGGCCGGCCAGTACGCCGCCCCCCAGCAGGACCAGTACGGCTCGGGCCAGCCGGGTCCGTACGGCGCCCCGCAGCAGGACCCGTACGGCTCCGGCCAGGCGGGCCAGTACGGCGCCCCGCAGCAGGGTCAGTACGACGCTCCCCAGCAGGGTCAGTACGACGCTCCCCAGCAGGGTCAGTACGGCGCCCCGCAGCAGAACCCGTACGCCGCCGGGCAGGGCGGCCAGTACGGCGGCGCCCAGCAGGGTCAGTACGGCGCCCCTCAGCAGGGTCCGTACGGCGACGGCCAGGCAGCGCCGTACGGCGGCGGTCCCCAGGGCCAGTACGGCGACGCGGGCCGGCAGTACGGCGGCCCGGACCGGAGCGGCCCGTACGGCGACGGTCAGGCCGGTCCCTACGGCGGCCAGGACACCGGTCGTCGAGGCGAGCGCCCCGGCGACGGCCAGGACGACGCCGCCCGGTACGGCTGGCAGGAAGGCCGCTGACCCGGAACACCCCGTGAACGGCGCCCCGCTCCCTCCCAGGAGCGGGGCGCCGTTCGTCCGTCAGAAGCCCCTGGTCCGCTTGGCCGCCCGGCGGGACGGGCCCTCGACGGCACCCGGCACGCGCATGAACAGCCGGGAGATCTCACTTCCCAGATTGACCCCGATGGCGATGGCGAGCGCCGTGGCCACGGCGGTGAACAGCGAGGCGAGCCCGGTGTCCACCTCGTTCTGCGCCACGCCCAGCAGACCGAAGTACGTCGCCGAACCGGGCAGCAGCGGGCCGATCGCGGCGGTGATGTACGGCAGCGACGAGGTGTACTGGTAGCGGGAGAGCAGCTGGCCGAAGAGGCCGACGAGACCCGCCGCGACCGCTGTCGCCGCCACCGGCGAGATGCCGCCGGTGCGGGCCATCGCCCCGAAGATGATCCAGGCGACGCCGCCGTTGAGGGTGACGGCGAGGACCGTGGAGCGTTCCTGCTGGAGCAGGATCGCGAAGGCCAGGGTGAGGGCCATCGAGGCGAGGATCTGGACCACGGGCCGGTCGTTGGGCACGAACCGTGCCTCCGGGTTGAGCTGGGCGCCGAGCTGGACACCCAGGTAGAGCATCAGCAGCACCCCCGCCACGATGCCGATGAAGAAGTACATGACCTCCAGGAGCCGGGCCCCCGCGGTGAGGTAGTAGCCGGTCAGTCCGTCCTGCACACCGGCGACGAGGGCCCGCCCCGGCAGCAGCGCGAAGAGGCCACCGGTGATCACCGCGGACGGCCGGATGTCCGTCGAATGGGTGAGGGTCAGCAGGATGCCCATCGCCGCCGGAGGCATGGCCGCCACGGTGAACTGGTAGAACTCCGGCAGCCCGCGCCCCGCGCAGAGCCAGGCCAGCCGGTCGCCGAGCATCGCGCCGGCCGCCGCCACGACGAAGACCAGGAATCCGCCGCCGACCAGTACCGACGCCGAGCCGGCGAGGACACCGGCGGCGGCCGTCAGGACCCACCCCGGATAGGGGTGGCGGTTGCGCCGGATCTCGGCGAGACGGCGGTAGGCCTCCTCCAGCGAGACCTCGACGTGCTCCGCCGTCGTGATGTCGTCGATCAGCTGGAACACCGCGGCCAGCCGGGTGTAGTCGGTGCCCCGTCGGCGTACCGTCCGGCTCGCGGTCACCGGGTCGTCGACCAGCGACGGCTGGTGCGAGATAGACAGCAGCGTGAAGGTGACCGTCGGCTCGCAGCGGTCGAGTCCGTAGGAGCGCGACACCGCGAACATCGCGGCCTCGACGTCCTCCGCCCCCTCACCACCGGCGAGCAGCAGCTCCCCGATACGGAGCGTCAGGTCGAGCACCCGGGGTACGGCGGGACCGGAGTCGTCGGTCTTCTGCACCATCTCGGGGGCCGGACGGTCGAAGACCGGCATGCGCAGCATCGTGCGCATCCGGTCCTGCCAGGGGGCCTCCTTGGTCAGCCGCACCATCGGAATGCCGTGCGCGGGAGTGAAGGCGGGAGGCTGGTGCTGCGCGTTGTACCCGCTCGGCGGAACGAAGGCGGACGACAGCGCGTCGGACGCCGAACCGCCGCCCGGCCCGGAACCGGAACCCTGACCTGATCCCGACGAGGCCGACGGATCGTTCTGCAGACCCGCCGGAAGGGCGAATTCCGACGTGGGGTGGTCGTCGTCCTGCGGGCCCGTCGGCTGCTCCATACCGGCCGGCGGGACGAAGGCGCTGCGTGCCTCGTCGGACTGGGGCTTCTGGTCCTCAGGACCGCCCTGTTCCGCCACCACTCGACCTCGTTCCTTCTCGACCGCCCGTCCTGGGAGCGCTTCTGCCCAGTATGTGCACGGACATGGGCCGTCACGCACGACGGGCGGCACACCGGTGAAGGTGTGCCGCCCGTCGGTAACCCGGTCAGCGGGCCTGGTCGGGCCCGAGCTCCGCGATGCCTGCCGTCCCGCCGTCAAGCGGAACCGGAAGGATCACGTCAGTGTGCGCCGCCCTGCGCCTCGAGGCGCTTGTAGGAGGCCTCGATCTCGGCCTCGGCCTCGGTGCGGCCGACCCAGTCGGCGCCCTCGACGGACTTGCCCGGCTCCAGGTCCTTGTAGACCTCGAAGAAGTGCTGGATCTCCAGGCGGTCGAACTCCGAGACGTGGTGGATGTCCCGGAGGTGCTCCACCCGGGGGTCGGACGCGGGGACGCACAGCAGCTTGTCGTCGCCGCCCGCCTCGTCGGTCATCCGGAACATGCCGATGGCGCGGCACTTGATGAGGCATCCGGGGAAGGTCGGCTCGTCCAGGATGACCAGCGCGTCCAGCGGGTCGCCGTCCTCGCCGAGGGTGTTCTCGACGAAGCCGTAGTCGGCCGGGTAGCTGGTCGAGGTGAAGAGTCGACGGTCCAGGCGGATCCGACCGGTCTCGTGGTCCACCTCGTACTTGTTCCGCGAACCCTTCGGGATCTCGATGGTGACGTCGAACTCCACGGGTGGCTCCTCCATGATCAACACATACGACTGGTGGTTAAGTGTCCCTCACGCAGACGAGTGCTCGCGAAAGGGGCTGGTCAACGGTGGCCGAGCCGGTGCGTAAACCGACGGAGGAACCGCCGAACAGGTGGGGCGGGTGGAAAGTCCCGCACTTCCTGAAGCGCGGGGGCGCGTCCGGGGACCGTCTGCTCGTCGCAGGCTCCGCGGCGCTCGGCCTGGTGGTCGCAGCCGGTGCCGTGCTGGCCGCAGGCCCCTGGGACTCCGGTCAGCGTAAGGCCGAGCGGGACCGTGCGGCCGTCGAGCGGCACTCAGGTGGCGTACATCACCAGGGTGACCCGCTCGACGGACCCGCCCCCGCGGCCAGCGCCCCCGCCGTCCTGAGCGCTCTGGGCGACACGGCGGGTCTCACCACGCCGGCCGGGGTGAAGGGCCTGGAGGCCGTGCTCACCCCCCTGTTGGACGTACCCGACCTCGGCACCGTGCGCACCGCGGTGGTCATCGACGCGGCGACCGGCAAACAGCTGTACGCCCGCGGAGCCAGGACCCCGATGACCCCCGCGTCCACGGTGAAGATCGCCACGACCGCCGCCGCCCTGTCGGCCCTGGGGCCCGGCCACCGCATCGCCACGACGGTCCGGGTGTCACCGGACGCCCGCACCCTCACCCTCGTGGGCGGCGGCGATCCCACGCTCGACCGGACGGCCCTGCGCTCCCTGGCCGCCGACGCGGCGCGCGCGCTGCGGGACGCCGGGGCCGGACCCGTCCGGCTGACGTATGACACCTCGCGCTACTCCGGCCCCGGGCTGCACCCCATCGGCCCCAACGAGAACATCGCCCCCGTCAGCGCACTCATGACCGACGAGGGCCGTCTCGACGGCAGCGACCGGGGACCCGCGCCCCGCACGGACGATCCCGCCGGTGACACCGCGGACACCTTCGCCGCCGCGCTGGAGGAGGCGGGCGTCGCCACCCGCTCCGCGCCTTCGCCCGGACGGGTGGTGGCGGGCTCGCGGACCGTGGCGACCCACCTGTCGAAGCCGCTGTCCGCGCTCGTCGAACGCGCCCTGACCAACAGCGACAACGACATCGCCGAAGCCCTGGCCCGTCAGACCGCCCTGAAGGCCGGGGAGCCCGCCTCCTTCGCCGGAGGCCGCCGCGCCGTCACCGCCCGGCTGAAGGCGCTCGGGCTGCCGATGGCCGGCGCCGCCCTCGCCGACGGCAGCGGTCTCGACCGGGCCGACAAGGTGACGGCGGGCCTCCTGGCCGGGCTGCTCGCCCGCGCGGCCGATCCCGGCCACCCGGAGCTGCGCACGGTGCTCACGGGCCTGCCCGTCGCCGGATTCAGCGGGACCCTCGGCGCCCGCTACACGCCCACGTCCGGCGGCACCGGCCTGATCCGGGCCAAGACGGGCACCCTGACCGGGGTCAACAGCCTCGCCGGCACCGTGGTCGACGCGAAGGGCCGGCTCCTCGCCTTCGCCTTCCTGGCCTCGGGCACCACGTCGCCGGACGGCGCACAGGCATCCCTGGACGCACTGGCCACCGCACTCGTCAAAGGCACCCGGTGAGCGGCTGACACCCCACCACGGGGCGACCGCCTCACGTACGGTTGACGCATGACGAGCATCGGTGGTGCCGAGATGGTCGACTGGAATCTCGCGGTCGCGACCGCGACCAGGTTCGTACGGCCGGGTCCCGAGATCAGCCGTGAGGAGGCCCGCGCCGTCGTCGCCGAACTCCGCCGGCACGCCAAGGCCTCGGAGGAACACGTCCGTTCGTTCACGCGGATGATCCCGGAGGGCCACGAGCCCGAGGACACGCCGGTCCTGGTCGTCGACCGGGCCGGGTGGATCAGGGCCAACGTCGCGGGGTTCCGCGAACTGCTGAGCCCGCTGCTGTCGAAGATGCAGACCCGCCGCGGCACGGGCCCCGGCGGAGCCGTGATCGGCGCGGTCGGCGGCAAGGTGACCGGTGTCGAACTGGGGATGCTGCTGTCGTTCCTCGCCTCCCGGGTCCTCGGGCAGTACGAGACGTTCGCCCCGGCCACCCGGGAGTTCCCCGCGTCGTCCAAGGGCGGCGGCAGGCTGCTGCTCGTGGCTCCGAACATCGTCCACGTCGAGCGTGAACTCGGGGTCGACCCGCACGATTTCAGGCTCTGGGTGGCCCTCCACGAGGAGACCCACCGCACCCAGTTCACCGGGGTCCCCTGGCTGCGGGACCACCTCCGGGGCGAGATCCAGTCCTTCCTCGACGAGACCGACGTCGACCCGACGACCGTCCTCGAACGCCTCCGGGAGGCCGTGCAGACCTTCTCCGGGGGCAGCCGTCCCGAGGGCGAGCGGGGGGAGGAGGGCGACGACGGCGGCCGCAGCCTCGTCGAGCTCGTCCAGACGCCCGCCCAGCGCGAGATCCTGGGGCGGCTCACTGCGGTGATGTCCCTGCTCGAAGGCCACGCGGACTTCGTCATGGACGGCGTGGGCCCCGACGTGGTGACCTCCGTCGCCGAGATCAGGGAGAAGTTCCAGCAGCGCAGGGCACGCGGGGCGAGCCGGCTCGACATGGCGCTGCGCAAGCTCCTGGGACTGGACGCGAAGCTGAGGCAGTACCGCGACGGCGAGAAGTTCGTCCGGGCCGTCGTCGGGGAGGTCGGCATGGACGGCTTCAACCGGGTGTGGACGTCGCCCAACACCCTTCCCACGAAGGCCGAGATCGCCGCTCCGGCGGACTGGGTGGCGCGGGTGCACCGTAGGACGGATTCGTGATCACGGGCCCTCGGGATGCACGAGATTGACCCTCTTATCACCCATCCGAGGGACCATGGGGGCATGGGAAGGCGTGCAATGCTCGATGGACAGCTTGGCTCTGTCACCATCGACGCACTCTGAGTGACGGGACCCCGTCCCGGCCACGCTCCGAGGCGCCCCCCAAAACCTCACCCGAAGGGCACCGGACATGGGTCCCCATCCTGCGGTCGCGGCGATACGCCTGGCGGTCCGCCGCGTACTCCACGACGTCGTCACCGAACACAACCGTCACGCCGGGCAGACCGGCCACGCCGAGCTCGCCGAGGCCGGCACGGGCGGCAGGCGTTCCGCGCTCCCCGACCGGCCCGACACCCCGCTGGTGCTCGTCGCCTGTTCCGGCGGAGCCGACTCCATGGCCCTCGCCTCCGCCCTCGCCTTCGAGTCGCGCAAACTCCCGGTCCGCGCCGGCGGCATCACCGTCGACCACAACCTCCAGCCCGGCTCGGACCTCCGGGCCGACGAGGTCGTCGCCCGGCTCGCCGAGATGCACCTCGACCCAGTCGAGGCCGTCGCCGTGCGGGTGGGCCGCGACGGCGGACCGGAAGCCGCCGCCCGTGACGCCCGCTACGCCGCCCTGGACGACGCCGCCGAGCGTCACGGAGCCGCCGCCGTCCTCCTCGGGCACACCCGTGACGACCAGGCCGAGACCGTGCTGCTGGGCCTCGCCCGCGGCTCCGGCATCCGCTCGCTCTCCGGGATGGCCGCCGCCTCCGGCCCCGCCGGCCGCTACCGCCGGCCCTTCCTCCAGCTCGACCGGCAGACCGCCCGCAAGGCCTGCCTGGTCCAGTCGATCCCCGTCTGGGACGACCCCCACAACATCGACCCCGCCTACACCCGCTCCCGGCTCCGCCACGAAGGCCTGCCCGCCCTGGAGAAGGCGCTGGGCAAGGGAGTGGTGGAGGCCCTCGCCCGCACGGCACAGCTCTCCCGCGACGACGCCGACGCGCTCGACACCTGGGCCACCGAGGCCGCCCGCTCGGTCCTGGACGACGCCGGGCGGCTGGAGTGCGCCAAGCTCTCGGTCCTGCCCCCCGCGGTCCGCCGCCGGGTGCTGCGCCGGGCGGTCATCGACGCCGGGTCACCGGCGGGTTCGCTCTTCGCCCGCCACATCGAGGAAGTCGACCGGCTGATCACCGGCTGGCGGGGCCAGGGCGGCATCAACCTGCCCGGCCGCGTCGAGGTCCGGCGCCAGGGTGGCAGACTGGTCATCCGGCAGAGCTGATGCGCAAGCGGCTGAAGTGCAGGCGAGACGCCGGTCCGGCCCGGGGAACAGTCCGGAGCGGCAGGCAGAGAAAGAGACGCGGGTGAACGAGAAGGACATGGGCACCGACCTCCAGTCGGTGCTCCTCACCAAGGAAGAGATCGACGCGAAGCTCGTGGAGCTGGCAGCGAAGATCGACGCGGAGTACGCGGGCAAGGACCTGCTCATCGTCGGCGTGCTCAAGGGCGCGGTGATGGTCATGGCGGATCTGGCCCGCGCGCTGTCCACCCCCGTCACCATGGACTGGATGGCCGTCTCGTCGTACGGCGCGGGCACCCAGTCCTCGGGCGTCGTCCGGATCCTCAAGGACCTCGACACCGACATCAAGGGCAAGCACGTCCTGATCGTCGAGGACATCATCGACTCCGGTCTGACGCTGTCCTGGCTCCTGGCCAACCTCGGCTCGCGCGAACCCGCGAGCCTCGAGGTCTGCACCCTGCTCCGCAAGCCGGACGCGGCGAAGGTCGCGATCGACGTGCAGTGGGTCGGCTTCGACATTCCCAACGAGTTCGTCGTCGGTTACGGCCTGGACTACGCCGAGAAGTACCGCAACCTCCCCTTCGTCGGCACGCTGGCCCCGCACGTCTACGGAGGCTGAGACACCGGGCCCCAGGGGGCCCGGCCGAACCCGGCCGGACTCCCGGGAACACTCGCGGCGTTCGGTCCGTTGGAGCCTTCGAAGACGGGTTTGCCGGACGTCCCCTGCGGTCGCGGGTGACAATGCTGGGGTACCGTCCGAAGAACACTCTTTTCTCACAGCAGCATTTACCTACGGGCAGGAGGGACGGGGCGACTTCGCTCCGTATGGATGGACGTGAAGCGATACTTCCGTGGGCCGGTCATGTGGATCGTGCTGGCCGTCCTCGCCGTGGTCGTGCTGATGCAGGTCGTCGGCTCGTCCGGCGGCTACAAGACGGTGGACACCGGCAAGGTGATCCAGGCGATCAGCAAGAACCAGGTGGAGCAGGCCAAGCTGACCACCGGTGACGAACAAATCCTCAAGATCGAGCTGAAGGACAAGCAGAAGCTCCAGGGCGAGTCCGGCAGCAAGTTCCAGGCGAGCTACATCGGCAACCAGGGCGTTCAGCTCGCCGACACGCTGCAGAAGAAGTTCGAGAGCGGTGACATCGAGAAGGGTTACACCGTCTCGCCGTCGAAGCAGTCCCCGTTCGTCTCGATCCTTCTCTCCCTGCTGCCCTTCGTACTGATCGTGGTCGTCTTCCTGTTTCTGATGAATCAGATGCAGGGCGGCGGTTCCAAGGTCATGCAGTTCGGCAAGTCCAAGGCGAAGCTGATCACCAAGGACACGCCGAAGACGACGTTCGCCGATGTGGCGGGGTCGGACGAGGCCGTCGAGGAACTCTACGAGATCAAGGAATTCCTCCAGGAGCCGGCGAAGTTCCAGGCCGTCGGCGCCAAGATTCCCAAGGGTGTCCTGCTGTACGGGCCTCCCGGTACCGGCAAGACGCTGCTGGCCCGCGCCGTCGCGGGTGAGGCGGGCGTGCCGTTCTACTCGATCTCCGGTTCCGACTTCGTCGAGATGTTCGTCGGTGTCGGTGCCTCCCGTGTCCGCGACCTCTTCGAGCAGGCCAAGGCGAACGCTCCGGCGATCGTCTTCGTCGACGAGATCGACGCCGTCGGCCGGCACCGCGGTGCCGGGATGGGCGGCGGTCACGACGAGCGCGAGCAGACTCTCAACCAGCTGCTCGTGGAGATGGACGGCTTCGACGTGAAGGGCGGCGTCATCCTGATCGCCGCCACGAACCGGCCGGACATCCTGGACCCGGCGCTGCTGCGTCCCGGACGCTTCGACCGGCAGATCGCCGTCGACCGGCCGGACATGCAGGGCCGCCTCGAGATCCTCAAGGTGCACAAGAAGGGCAAGCCGGTCACGGAGGACGTCGACCTCAACGCGGTCGCGCGCCGTACGCCCGGCTTCACCGGTGCCGACCTGTCGAACGTGCTGAACGAAGCGGCGCTCCTCACGGCGCGCAGCAACAAGAAGCTGATCGACAACGCCATGCTCGACGAGGCCATCGACCGCGTCGTGGCGGGCCCGCAGAAGCGGACCCGGATCATGTCCGAGAAGGAGAAGAAGATCACCGCGTACCACGAGGGCGGACACGCCCTGGTCGCGGCGGCTTCACCCCAGTCGGACCCGGTCCACAAGATCACGATCCTCTCCCGCGGCCGCGCCCTCGGTTACACGATGGTGCTCCCGGAGGAGGACAAGTACTCCACGACCCGCAACGAGATGCTCGACCAGCTGGCGTACATGCTGGGCGGGCGTGCGGCCGAGGAGTTGGTCTTCCACGACCCGACGACCGGCGCTGCGAACGACATCGAGAAGGCCACCGCCACGGCCCGCGCGATGGTCACGCAGTACGGCATGACCGAGCGTCTGGGCGCGATCAAGTTCGGCGGCGACAACACCGAGCCGTTCGTGGGCCGCGAGATGGGCCACCAGCGCGACTACTCGGAAGAAGTCGCGGCGCTCGTCGACGAAGAGGTCAAGAAGCTCATCGAGACCGCGCACAACGACGCGTGGGAGATCCTCGTCGAGAATCGCGACATCCTCGACGCCCTGGTCCTCGAGCTTCTCGAGAAGGAGACGCTCGGCAAGGAGCAGATCGCCGAGATCTTCGCTCCGATCGTGAAGCGTCCGGCCCGCCCGGCGTGGACCGGCTCCGCCCGGCGTACCCCGTCGACGCGTCCGCCGGTGCTCTCGCCCAAGGAGCTGGCCCTCACCAACGGCAGCGCCAACGGTTCGGCCACCCCGGAGATCGCCCCGACGGACATGTCGAAGAACAGCGGCACGTCCACCGAGGCCCTTCCCGAGGACCGTCCCGAGAACTAGTCCCGGACCGATCCGGTTGTGGCCCCCGTCACGGGGGCGGTACCCGGCCCGGAATGGAAGCCGCGCCCCCCAGGTTCTAGCCTGTGGGGGCGCGGCTTTTTCGTACGGCCCGCGCAGTGCCTGCCGTGTTCAGTGAGTCCGGGCGGGCCGGCGCATGTGACTGCACAGAGGAACGAGGCACAGATGACCGATCCGGTGACGCTGGACGGCCAGGGTTCGATCGGCGTGTTCGACGAGAAGAGGGCCGAGTCCGCCGTACGGGAGCTTCTCATCGCCGTCGGAGAGGACCCGGACCGCGAAGGGCTGCGGGAGACTCCGGGCCGGGTGGCGCGTGCGTACAAGGAGATATTCGCGGGTCTCCACCAGGAACCCGAGGACGTGCTGACCACGACGTTCGACCTCGGCCACGACGAGATGGTGCTGGTCAAGGACATCGAGGTGTTCAGCACCTGCGAGCACCACCTGGTGCCCTTCCGGGGGGTCGCGCACGTCGGGTACATCCCGGCGACGAGCGGCAAGATCACGGGACTGTCCAAGCTGGCCCGTCTGGTCGACGTCTACGCCCGGCGGCCCCAGGTGCAGGAGCGGCTGACCACGCAGATCGCCGAGTCGCTGATGGCGATCCTGGAGCCGCGCGGGGTCATCGTGGTCGTC
This sequence comes from Streptomyces sp. NBC_00178, assembly GCF_036206005.1. Taxonomy (NCBI): domain Bacteria; kingdom Bacillati; phylum Actinomycetota; class Actinomycetes; order Kitasatosporales; family Streptomycetaceae; genus Streptomyces; species Streptomyces sp. NBC_00178. The sequence goes on along the minus strand of NZ_CP108143.1, from coordinate 3,374,935 downwards.
GAGTGCGAACACATGTGCATGTCCATGCGGGGCATCCGCAAGCCGGGGGCGAAGACCATCACCTCTGCGGTGCGCGGGCAGCTGCGGGACTCCGCCACGCGGGCCGAGGCGATGAGCCTCATCATGGCGCGCTGACGCGGGGCGGCGGGCGCGTGTCGTTCCGATGAGTTCGGGCGGCGGAGGGAGTCGACCGTAGTGACGGTGGCCGAGAGGCCACACCCACACGGAAAGGACCTCCCATGTCCTTCACACAGGTACTCGCGGTGGCGCCCGTCACGGACTTCGGGCCCGCGCTCGAGTGGTACGAGCGGCTTTTCGGGCGCCCGGCGGACACCAGGCCCATGGACGGGCTGGCGGACTGGCACATCTCCCCGGACGCCTGGCTCCAGGTCTTCCGCTCGCCGGAGCACGCGGGTGGTGCCCTGGTGAACCTGGCGGTCGACGATCTGGACCGGGCGCTCTCGGAGCTCGCAGGCCGGGGGATCACCGCCGGCGGGACCCAGCCGGGTGCGGGGCGCGTCCGCTTCGCAGCCCTCCACGACCCCGACGGCAACCGGGTCACCCTGATCGAGAACCCGGTGGCCGTCTGAGAGCCCCCGGAACGCCCCCGGTCCGCATCCTGAGCTCGCGGACCGGCAAGCGGTACGCCTCAGGCGGCCTGAGCGCCGTGCCGGTCGTCGTCCTTGTCGTCCGGAAGCCTGCAGACGCGCTCCAGGAAGAACGCGGCGGCGACGACCGCGGCCCCGGCGAGGACCGCGAAGCCCGCGTAGATGGCCTGGTCGCGCCGCGGCGGTACGTCGAGGGAGCCGAGCAGGAAGACGCCCGTGCCGCCGTAGAGTCCGGCAACCAGCGGGGCGACGAGTGCGCTCGCCTGCCCGAAGACGAGGGCGCGCGCCGCCATCAGCGGTTCCACGCCCTTCGCGCCGGGCCGGCGCTCCCGCTGCGCGCGCAGCCGGGCCCGGATGGACAGGGCCGCGGCGAGCAGCACCACGGCGATCGCGGCCAGCACGATGGGCGCGGCGAGTGGCACGCTCGGGAGGGTGCCCAGGGCATCCCAGAGGCGGGCCGCCGCCCAGGACAGCACACCGGCTCCGACGAAGAGGCCGACCAGCAGCCTGAGCCGTAGTTGCTTCACCGAGAGTGCCGCCCTTCGCTGCCGTGGCCCGTGTCGCCCGTCGGCCGTGTCCGTCCTTGAGCCTAACGACTACTCGGGGAGACGGAGTTCCAGGTCGGGCCGCGGAAGCACCCCGTCGCGTCCGACACCGTTCAGCAGATCGGCGACCGTGCCCGCACCCGGCAGCTGTGCCTCCGGATCCACGTCGTGCCACGGGGCGAGGACGAAGGCGCGCTCGTGGGCCCGCGGGTGAGGGAGGGTGAGCAGCGGGTCGTCGGAGACCACGTCGGCGTACGACACGATGTCGACGTCGATGGTGCGCGGTCCCCAGCGCTCCTCGCGCACCCGGTCGAAGGCCTCCTCGATGGCCTGACCGCGCTCCAGCAACGAGGACGGGGGCAGGGTCGTCTTCACCACGATCACCGCGTTGAAGTACGACGGCTGGGAGCCGGGGTCGACGCCCCAGGGTTCGGTCTCGTAGACCGGGGACACCGCCTTGACCCGCAGGCCGGGGGTGTCCTCCAGGGCGTCGATGGCGCCCTGGAGCGTCTCGAGCCGGTTGCCGAGGTTGGAGCCGAGGGAGATCACGGCCCGTTTCGGGTTGGAGAGGGTGACGTCCGCCGCGTCGACCTGCTCGACCACGGACGTGGGAACCGGCTGGACGGTCGGGTCGCTCTGCCCCTCGGTGGAAAATGCAGTCATGCTCGGCTCCGGGTGATGGTGATGGTCACGTCGTCGAAGGGGACCGTGATCGGCGCGTCCGGCTTGTGGACGACGACCTCGACCTCCTGGACCCCCTCGTGCTTGAGGCACTGCTGCGCGATGCGTTCCGCGAGGGTCTCGATCAGGTCGACGGGCTCACCCCTGACGACGTCGACGACCTCCTCCGCCACCACGCCGTAGTGGACCGTCTTGGTGAGGTCGTCCGCGGCTGCCGCGGGGCGGGTGTCGAGGCCGAGCACCAGGTCCACGATGAAGGTCTGCCCCTCTTCGCGTTCCTTCGGGAAGACACCGTGGTGTCCACGGGCCTTGAGGCCGCGCAGCGCGACACGATCCACGCGAATCACTCCTGCTGTTCTCGTCTCCGGAGGCACCCGGCCGCGTGCGGGCGGAGGGGTACCGTCTGTCGAATCTACCCGCGGGCACCGACAGCTCCTGCCCGCGGGGCGTGCGGGTGGCCCGGCAGGGGCTGGTAGCCGCGTATACCCGGTGATCGGGAAGCCCAATCATCGCTGTGGTGTCCCGGCAGGTCAGGAGGCCGGGTCCGCTTCGTCCTCCTCGCCCGTATCCGCCAGTACGGGTGAGCCGTGGTGCGACCAGAGCTTCCAGCCGTCCGGTGTGCGGCGGAACACGTTGGTGGCGACGACGAGCTGTCCGACGAGCGGGCCCAGGTCGTTGCCCTCCTCGGCGGGGCCACCGCTCAGGATGTTCTCGGTGCAGGTCACCAGGGCGGTGTCGCCGGTCATCGAGACGCCGACATCGGTCAGGAAGAACTGGATGTACTCGGTGTCCGCCATGATGAGCGCGTAGCTCCGCAGCACCTCGCCGCGGCCCGTCAGCACCGGCCAGCCGGGGTGGACGCAGGAGACGGTGAGGTCCTCGCCGGGCAGCCACAGGGCCGAGAGCTCGTCGAGGTCGCCGCGTTCCATCGCCTCGTAGAAGGCGGTGTTGGCCTGTTCGACCGCCGCGATGTCGGCCGCGGCGGCCTCGTGCTCGTCCCGCGGGGCGCTCACGCTGCTCCCTCGACCGCGCGCGCCACCCGCACCGCGTCCGCGGTGGGCCGTACGTCGTGGACCCGGACCGCCCAGGCGCCCGCCCCGGCGGAGAGCGCCGAGACGGCGGCCGTCGCGGCGTCGCGTTCCCTCGCCGGTGGAGGGGTCCCTCCCTCGTCGGCCAGGACGTGGCCGAGGAACCGCTTGCGGGAGGCGGCGACGAGCAGCGGCCGGCCCAGGTCGTGGAGCCGGTCGAGGTGGGCGACCAGCGCCAGGTCCTGGGCGGCGTCCTTGGCGAAGCCGAGCCCGGGGTCGATCACGAGCCTCTCGGGGTCCACCCCGCCGTCGATCACGGCCTCCATCCGGGCGCGGAGCTCGGCGACGACCTCGCCCACGACGTCCCCGTAGACCGCGCGGCTGTTCATCGACTCGCTGAAGCCGCGCCAGTGCATGACGACGAACGGCACCCCGGCGTCGGCGACCACCGGGATCATGCCCGGGTCCGCGAGGCCTCCGCTCACGTCGTTGACCAGGGCGGCGCCGGCGGCGACGGACTGCTCGGCGACGCCGGCCCGCATGGTGTCGACGGAGACCGTGACGCCTTCGGACGCGAGTCCCCGTACGACGGGAATCACCCGCCGCAGCTCCTCCGCCTCGTCCACCCTGCTCGCGCCCGGGCGGGTCGACTCGCCGCCGACGTCGACCAGATCCGCACCTTCGGCCACCAGTTCGAGGCCGTGCTTGATCGCCGCCGTGGTGTCGAACCAGTGGCCGCCGTCGGAGAAGGAGTCGGGCGTCACGTTGACGACTCCCATGACCGCGCAGCGGTCCCACTCCGGCAGGCCCCGCACTGTGCCCCGTCCTCGCAACGTACTCATACGACCAGCGTAAGGGCCGGGCCGTCATCCCCGGTGGGCGCGCGACGACGGCTACGGCACCTCGCCGCGTTGTCGGAGCGCCCGGACACATCCCGTACGCGGACGTCCCTCCGCCGTGCGATGCACCGCATCCGCCGCCGCGCGCCGATCCGCCAAGGGCCGGCGGGACAGCCCGTACGCCCGGGAAGCGTCCGGCCGGGCCGTGCCGGACACGGGCCCCCGGCGGCCCGGAGACGGCGCCCGCCCGGCCGGGCCCCGTCCGCCGCCGTCACGCACCGGATTCCACGCGCGGGATTTCAGCCGGATGGACGCGGGGTCCGGCGCACGGGGGCGGACCTCAGGGGGCGCCGACGCCGGCCACCGTCTCCACGGCGACCTCGGCACGGGGCACGTCCTGCGCGTCCGCGTCGATGGACCGGCGCAACGCCTCGTGCAGGCGCGCCGGGGTGAGTACGCCGAGGAAGCGGCCCGCGCCCGCCTCGTCGATGACGGCTATCCAGCCCGCGTCGTGCTGGAGCATCGTCGAGAAGGCCTGCTTGAGGGGCGCGCCGAGCGGCAGCCAGGCCTCCATGCGCCGCGCGTGCTCGCGGACCGTGCCCTTGGCCGTCAGGGCGTCGCCGGCGGGGATCCAGCCGTGCAGCTCGTCCTTGCCGTCCAGCACGACGGCCCAGCGGGCACCGTCCGCCCGCAGCCGCTCCGTCGCCCTCGCCAGGGAGTCGTCGAGGTGGACGACCGGGGGCTGTTCCAGGTCGCTCTCCTCGATGGGCGTGACCGAGAGCCGCTTGAGCCCCCGGTCGGCGCCGACGAAATCGGCGACGTACGGGGTGGCCGGCGCCCCGAGCACCGTGGCGGGGGTGTCGAACTGCTCGATGCGGCCCTGGCCGTACACGGCGATGCGGTCGCCGAGCCGGACGGCCTCCTCGATGTCGTGCGTGACGAAGAGCACGGTCTTGCGCACGCGCGCCTGCAGTTTCAGGAATTCGTTCTGCAGCCTTTCCCGTACGACCGGGTCGACCGCTCCGAAAGGCTCGTCCATCAGGAGAACCGGCGGATCCGCGGCGAGCGCCCGCGCCACACCCACGCGTTGGCGCTGGCCGCCCGAGAGCTGCTCCGGATAGCGGCCGCCGTAAACGGACGGATCGAGTCCGACGAGGTCCAGCAGTTCGGCGGCGCGTTCCCGCGCCTTTCCCCGCTTCCAGCCGAGTAGATGCGGAACGGTCGCGGTGTTCTCCAGGACCGTCTTGTGCGGGAAGAGTCCCACCTGCTGGATGACATAACCGATACGGCGGCGGAGTTGGACGGGGTCGATGGCCGATATGTCGTCCCCGTCGAGGAATATCCGGCCCTCGGTCGGTTCGATCAGGCGGTTCACCATCTTCATGGTGGTCGTCTTGCCGCAGCCGGAAGGTCCGACGAGCGTGACCAGTTCACCCTCGGCGACCTCGAAGGAAAGGCCGTCGACGGCGGTGGTGCCGTCCGCGTACCGCTTGGTGACGTGCTCGAAACGGATCATGATTCCCCATTGTGACGCGGGTTCTGTGAAGGCCATGTTGCCGGAATACGACAGCCTCGGCGATTGTCGGTGGTCGAGGATAGGGTCACCGGGGACCGGAGCCGCGAGGGCGTCGCACGGGTGAACAGGAGGTGGGGACGGATGTCCGAGCAGAACTGCCTGGTGGCGAACGACTGGATCTGCGGTGAGTATCTGCGTTCCCGCAGCCATGAGTTGACGGATGCCACGCTCCAGCACATCTGGATCACGGCGGCTTCCGTGCTGATCGGTCTCGCGGTGGCATTTCCGCTCGCGCTGCTCGCGCGCAGGGGCCGGCATTTCGCCGGACCCGTGCTGGGCCTGACGACGGTGCTCTACACCGTGCCGTCGCTGGCGATGTTCTCGCTGCTGCTGCCGGTCTTCGGGCTCTCGGCGGCGCTCGTCGTCACGGGCCTGGTGCTCTACTCGCTGACGATCCTCGTGCGCAACATCCTCGCCGGCCTCGAAGCCGTGCCCGAGGAGGCCAAGGAGGCGGCGAAGGGCATGGGCTACGGGCCGGCCCGTCTCCTGTGGGAGGTGGAGCTCCCCCTCGCGCTGCCCGCGCTGATGGCCGGTCTGCGGATCGCCACCGTGTCGACGGTCGCGCTGACCACGGTCGGCTCGCTGGTCGGCAAGGGCGGACTCGGGAACCTCATCGAGGACGCGCTGCCGAGCTTCTTCAAGGCCCAGGTGCTCACCGCGTCCGTGCTCTGCGTGCTGCTCGCGGTGGCCGCCGATCTGCTGCTGCTGGGCCTCCAGCGCCTGCTCACGCCCTGGACCCGGATACGGAGGCCCGCAGGGGCGCCCGGCGGGCCGGGCATCGTCACGACGGAGGCCGGCTGACCATGGGAGTCGTAGGAGAGGCCTGGACCTGGCTCACCACCGGTGCCAACTGGTCGGGGGACGGCGGCGCGGCGCAGCGGCTGGGCGAGCACCTGTACGTCAGCGGGCTCGCCCTCGCGGTGGCCTGCGCCATCGCCCTGCCGGTCGCGCTGTACCTGGGGCACTCGGGCCGGGGCGGCGCGCTCGCGGTCAACGTGTCCAACGTGGGCCGCGCGGTCCCGGTGTTCGCGGTGCTGGCGCTCTTCATGCTGACGCCCCTGCGCAACTCCGGTTACCTGCCCACCGTCATCGCCCTGGTGCTGTTCGCCGTCCCGCCCCTGCTGACCAACGCCTACGTCGGCATGACCGAGGTGGACCGGTCGGTGCGGGAGGCCGCGCGCGGCATGGGGATGTCGGGTGCGCAGCTCTTCCTGCGGGTCGAGCTCCCCCTGGCCTACCCGATGATCATGACCGGCCTGCGGTCCGCCGCCGTCCAGGTGGTCGCCACCGCGTCGATCGCGGCCATGGTCGGCCTCGGCGGCCTGGGGCGGATCATCACCGCCGGATTCAACACCTACGACACGGCACAGGTCTTCGCCGGTGCTGTGCTCGTCGCCCTCCTGGCCCTGGTGGTCGAGGGCGTTCTCGTGGCGCTGGACCGGCTGCTGTCGCCTCTGCGCCGCCGCCGGACCGTGTAGAGCGCGCGGGCTTTTCGGACTGTGCACATCATTGTTTCGCGGACGGAGAAGAACATGAGCAGGACCTCGCGCATAGCGGGTGCGGTCGTCGGAGCGGTCGTGCTGGCGGGATCGCTCGCGGCTTGCGGCGGCGACAGCCTGGAGGAGGGGAAGAGCGGTTCGGACAAGGGCGCCTCAAGCGGCTCCGGGAAGGGCTCGCTCGTCGTGGGCGCCGCCGCGTTCACGGAGTCCAAGGTGCTCGCCGAGCTCTACGCCCAGGTGCTGGACGGGGCCGGTTACGACACCTCGGTCACCACGGTGAAGAACCGCGAACTGTACGAGCCCTCCCTCGAGAAGGGCGAGATCGACGTCGTCCCCGAATACGCGGCGACCCTCGCGGAATTCCTCAACGCCAAGACCAACGGCGCGAAGGAGGCCGAGAAGGCCCCGGTCGCCTCCGGTGACGTGACCGCCACCGTGGCCGCGCTGGAGAAGCTGGCGACCCCGCTCGGGCTGAAGGTCCTTCCCGCGGGCCCGGCCGTCGACCAGAACGCCTTCGCGGTCTCGAAGGAATTCGCCGACAAGAACGACCTGAAGTCGCTTTCCGATCTCGGCAGGTCGAAGATCAAGGTGAAGATCGCGGCGGGCGACGAGTGCGAGGTGCGCCCGTTCTGCGCGCCCGGACTGAAGAAGACGTACGGCATCGATGTGGCGGGGATCGACCCCAAGGGCGTCGGCACCCCGCAGTCCAAGCAGGCGGTCAAGGACGGCAAGGACCAGCTGGTCCTCACCACCACCACGGACGCGGTGCTCGATTCGTTCGGGCTGGTGTTCCTGGAGGACGACAAGAAGCTGCAGAACGCGGACAACGTGCTTCCCGTGGTCAATGCCAAGGACGCCGGTGGGCCGGAGGTCGCCGAGGCCCTCGGGAAGCTCACGAAGGTGCTCACCACCGAGGACCTCGCGGAACTGAACCGCAAGGTCGACGCCGAGCGCGCCAAGCCCGCCGACGCGGCCAGGGAATATCTGGAGTCGAAGGGCTTGATCAAGAAGTAGGAGTACCCCGGGAAGGGGCACTTGGGAGGCCGCAAGGTAACCGGCGGGGAACAGATTGCCGGGTGGCCTCCCAAGTGACTCGTACGCACGGTAAATTTCGGGCCATGCCACGAGGACGCCACCGCCATTCGCCGCCCCTCCACAGAATCCTGCCGCCCGCCCTGGTGGCCGGAGTGCCGGTCGTGTGTGCCGCCGGAGCCTGGCTCCTCGCGGAACCCCTGGCCCTGCGCGCCCTGGTGGCCGCCACGGCCGCCGCCGCTCTGAGCGGCGCCTACCTGATGCGCAGCTGGGACCGGGCCGCCGGGCTGCGTGTCGCGGAGCTGAACCGGGCGCGGCTCAGTGACGAGTGGAAGACCGAGGAGCGCATAGCCGAACTCGAGGCGGACCTCGAGGAATCAAGGGAACTGCGCGTCCGGATGGAGACCAGGCTCCGCCGCAAGCGGGTGGAGCTCGCCGGACTGCGGGGCGAGCACGCCGCGCTGCTGCGCCGGTACGCCAACGCGGAGACGGAGCGGGCCAGCGCACTGGAGGGCCGCAGGCAGCTCGCCATCGAGGCGTCGGCGCCGCGCGAACTCCTCCCCGCACGCTCGACGCCCACCCCGGACGCCTACGCGCGCGCTGCGCAGGCCCTGCGGGACCTGCCGCGCAACGCCGCTCTCCAGGAGGCCCGCCGCACCGCCGAGCTGGCCCGGCAGCGGGACCTCGCCGAGCGGTCCGCCGACCGCGACACGGAGGGCGACGGACCCCGGGGGAAGCACGCGGCGGTCGCCGGAGCGGGTGAACTCCAGCACCGCCGTCCCACCGCCCCCGCCCCGGCCGGGCAGAAGCAGCTGCCGGCGCCCCGTCCGTCCCGCGCGGTCCCCGTCGCCTCGGCCGTCGTCCCGTACGCCGCGTCGCGCCGCCACCTCGTCCCGCAGGGGAGCTTCGACTTCTTCGGCACGCACAAGGCCGATGCCGCGATCGAGTCCGTGCAGAACGAGGACCTCGCCGACGTGGTGGGCGAGGAGGCACTGGCGGCGCACCGCACCGGGGCGGCCGAGAACCGGGCGGTCGGCAAGGTCATCGACCTGACCGCCCACGACGAGACCGAGCAGCTGGACGTCGTCGGACTGCGCAGCGCCGTCTCCTCTTAGCACCGGGGACGGCCCGCACCCCGGGGCGCTACTTGTCGATGTCCCCGACGACGAAGAAGAGCGAACCCAGGATCGCGACCATGTCGGCGACGAGGGTGCCCGGCAGGAGCTCGGTCAGCGCCTGGATGTTGTTGTACGACGCGGAGCGCAGCTTCAGCCGGTACGGCGTCTTCTCGCCCGTGGAGACCAGGTAGTAGCCGTTGATGCCGAGGGGGTTCTCGGTCCACGCGTAGGTGTGGCCCTCCGGTGCCTTCAGCACCTTGGGCAGCCGCTGGTTGATGGGGCCGGGCGCCAGGTCCGCCATCCGGTCGAGGCAGGCGTCCGCGAGGGCCAGCGCGTTGTGCGTCTGCTCCAGCAGGCACTCGAAGCGCGCCAGGCAGTCGCCCTCGGTCCGGGTGACGACCGCGAGGGTGTCCTGGAGTTCCCCGTAGGCGAGGTACGGCTCGTCGCGCCGGAGGTCGAAGTCGACTCCGGAGGCGCGGGCGATCGGTCCGGACACCCCGTAGGCGTGCACCGCTTCGGGGGACAGGATCCCCACGCCGCGGGTGCGGCCGCGGAAGATCTCGTTGCCGAGCACGAGCCGGTCGTACACGTCCATCCGCGAACGCACGGACGCCACGGCGTCCCTGGCGCGGCCGAGCCAGCCGGCCGGCAGGTCCTCCTTGAGGCCGCCGACCCGGTTGAACATGTAGTGCATGCGGCCGCCGGAGACCTCCTCCATCACGGCCTGGAGCTCCTCGCGTTCCCGGAAGGCGTGGAACACCGGGGTGATCCCGCCCAGTTCGAGGGGGTAGGAGCCGAGGAACATCAGGTGGTTCAGGACCCGGTTCAGCTCCGCGAGCAGCGTCCGCGTCCAGACCGCGCGCTCCGGGACCTCCATCCCGAGCATGCGCTCGACGGCCATGACGACACCGAGCTCGTTGGAGAACGCCGAGAGCCAGTCGTGGCGGTTCGCGAGCATGATGATCTGCCGGTAGTCGCGGGCCTCGAAGAGCTTCTCGGCGCCGCGGTGCATGTAACCGATCACGGGCTCGGCCTGCTCGATGCGCTCGCCGTCCAGGACGAGCCGCAGCCGGAGGACACCGTGGGTGGAGGGGTGCTGCGGACCGATGTTCAGCACCATGTCGGTGCTCTCCGCCGCGCCGCCGATACCGATCGTCGTCTCCGTCATGCGGGACAGTATCCCCCTTCGCGTACGGGGACCCGCTGCCGCAGCCAGCCGAAGTCGCCCAGCCCGCCGCGGGCCGTGAGTTCCGCCGCCTCCCCCGCCGACGCGAGTGCCCGCACATAGCCGGCAGGGTCGGCGGACGCCTGCGCCAGCGGGGGCCTCTCACCGCTGACCCCCAGGTCCCGCAGGGCCGTCCGCTGGTCCAGGAGTTCCGCCGGACCGCCGGCCGCGGCCGCGCAGGCGTCGAGGGCCACGTGCGAGGTCAGGTCGCACCGCCCGTCGGGCACGGGCCGCACCTCACGCCCTTCGCGGAAGCCGGTCAGCGTCCCGAACGGCGGCCTCGATCCCCGTGCGTGCGCGTAGTCCACCGCGACGGCCGTCCCGGCGTCCATCGAGGAGACGGCGCGCGTCCAGGCCTCGTCGCGCGGCAGGCCGATCTCCGCCCGCCCGCCCGGCCGGGACAGCGGCCACCAGCGGCTCAGCCACCGGGCGTCCGCGCCCGTCACCGGGGCGCCCAGCCGTTCGGCGCCGTCCTCCCGGACGAGGACGTAACGCGCCACTCCGTCCTCGTCGGCCTCCGCGATCTGCGTCGGGACGTTGTCCAGCCACTCGTTGGCGAACAGCAGTCCCCGGGCGCCGGGCGGGAGTTCGGCGCTCCACCCGATCTCCGGGTGCAGGCCGGGCGGGCGCGGGGCGAGCTCCACGGCGTACGCCCGCACGGCGAGTCCGGGGGCGACACCGCCCCGAACCGCCGCCAGCACTCCGGTCAGCAGTTCACCGCGGCCGGCTCCGACGTCCACCAGGTCGACCGTGTCCGTGCCCAGCTCCCGGGCCGTCGCGGCGAGCAGCCGGGCGACGGCGGCGGCGAACAGCGGGGAGGCGTGCACCGAGGTGCGGAAGTGTCCCGCGGGGCCCTCCGGCCGCCGGTAGAAGCCCTCTTCCCCGTACAAAGCGGTATCAGCCGCTTCCCGCCACAGGCGCCAGTCATCCGTCACATGGGCAAGTCTCCACCTTGGGGAGTACGGTCCGAGGACCCGGATCGGCCCTTCGGCTGACCCGGGCACCGATCAGCTGTCCCTACGCTGGGTAACGTGCAGCGCTTCTACGATTTCATCCGCAGACACCCGACGGGCGTCGACATCCTCTGGGCTGTCGTCCTCCTCGGGCTCTCCGGCGTGTCCATCGTGGCCGGCCAGGCCGGCGGGGGCCGGGAGCGCGTCTCCGCGGTGCCGGTGGCCGTCGGCCTGTGCGTCGTTGTCGCGCTGCGCCGCCGCGCACCGGAGAAGATGCTGCTCCTCGCGATCCTGATGGGGCTCGCGCAGCTGCTGCTCGGGGTGCGCCCCGACGTGGCGGACTTCGCCCTTCTGGTGATCACGTACACGGTGGCCACGGTGGGGGAGCGCTGGGCCTCGCGGCTCGCGCTGGGGTGCAGCCTGGGCGCGGCGGCGGTGTCGAGGCTGCGCTGGCCCGCCGACGCCCCCTCCGGCGGCTGGGTGCAGACGTTCTTCTACGTCGTCGTCATGACCGTGCCCTTCGTCCTGGCCTGGGTGCTCGGTGACTCGATACGCACCCGCAGGGCCTACTTCAGCCAGCTGGAGGAGCGGGCCGCGCGGCTGGAGCGGGAGCGCGAGGCCCAGTCGAAGGTGGCCGTGGCCGCCGAGCGGGCCCGTATCGCACGCGAGCTGCACGACGTCGTCGCGCACAACGTGTCGGTCATGGTGGTCCAGGCCGACGGCGCGGCCTACGTCATGGACACCTCCCCCGACCAGGCGCGCCAGGCCCTGGAGACGATCTCCGGAACGGGCCGCCAGGCACTCGCCGAGATGCGCCGCCTCCTCGGTGTGCTGCGGACCGGTGACACCGAGGAGAGCGGCGAGTACGTCCCGCAGCCCGACGTCGAGCAGATCGAGGAACTCGTCACGAAGGTCAGGGAGACCGGCCTGGCGGTGGACTTCAAGATCGAGGGCACCCCGCGTCCGCTGCCGAGCGGGGTCGAACTGACCGCGTACCGCATCGTCCAGGAAGCGCTCACCAACACCCGCAAGCACGGCGGCCCGGACGTCGGGGCGAGTGTGCGCCTGGTGTACTTCGACGACGGTCTGGGCCTGCTCGTCGAGGACGACGGGCGGGGCGCACCGCACGAGTTGTACGAGGACGGCGGTGCCGACGGCGCGGGCCAGGGGATGATCGGCATGCGGGAGCGGGTCGGCATGGTCGGGGGCACGCTGGACGCGGGTCCGCGCCAGGGCGGCGGCTTCCGGATCAGCGCCCTGCTTCCGCTCAAGCCGGCGAACCAGTGACAGAAGGACGGGACCCCATGACGATCCGCGTGATGCTCGTCGACGACCAGGTGCTGCTGCGCACCGGCTTCCGCATGGTGCTCGCCGCGCAGCCGGACATGGAGGTCGTCGCCGAGGCCGGGGACGGGGCCGAGGCGATCGAGGTCCTGCGGTCCACCGCCGTCGACGTGGTGCTGATGGACGTCCGCATGCCGAGGCTCGACGGTGTCGAGGCGACCCGCCGCATCTGCGCGGCCGAGGACCCGCCGAAGGTGCTGATCCTGACGACGTTCGACCTGGACGAGTACGCCTTCTCCGGCCTGAAGGCGGGCGCGGGCGGCTTCATGCTGAAGGACGTGCCGCCCGCCGAGCTGCTCTCCGCGATCCGCTCGGTGCACAGCGGCGACGCCGTGGTCGCCCCGTCGACGACGCGCCGGCTCCTGGACCGCTTCTCGCCGATGCTGCCGAGCAGCACGAAGGAGCCCCAGCACAAGGCCGTCGAGAAGCTGACGGGGCGAGAGCGCGAGGTGATGCTGCTGGTGGCCCAGGGTCTGTCGAACGGGGAGATCGCCGGCCGGCTGGTGCTCTCCGAGGCGACGGTCAAGACGCACGTCGGGCGGATCCTCACCAAGCTGGCGCTGCGCGACCGCGTCCAGGTGGTCGTCCTCGCCTACGAGACCGGCCTGGTCAGGGCCGGCGGCACGGGCTGATCCGGCCGTCGGCGCGGGAGCGCCGTCACCGCAGCACGCCCTCCAGGAAGTCGCTGCCCAGCCGGGCCACGACGGTGAGGTCCAGCGAGTGCAGGACGTACCGGCCGCGCCGCCGCGTGGTGGCGAGCCCCGCCTTCTTCAGCGCACCGAGGTGACGGGAGACCTCGGGCGGTGTGATGCCGAGCGAGTCGGCGAGTTCACCGGTGGTGTACGCGGAGCGGGCCAGGTTGCGGCAGATCCGCATCCGCACGGGGTGGGCCAGCGCCTCCAGCCGGAGCTGGAGCAGCTCCACGGACGCGGGGGAGGGCAGTTCGGGGCGGTGGACCGGGTAGTGGATCACCGGGCGCCAGCCCGGCGCGTGCAGCACCATCAGGTGGGGCCAGCCGAAGCTGGTCGGGATGAGCGTGAGACCGGTTCCCGCGGCCGACCCCGTGGCGTCGGTCCGGCCCGTGGACAGCTTGTCGGCGCTGATCCTGCCGGCCTGCTCGTCGAGCGACAGCGCCGCCGAGACCGTGCCCAGCGCCGCGCCGAGGCCCTTGCGCCGCAGCACCTCGGTCTTGTGCCGGGCGTCGGCGGCGAGCTGGACCTGGGCGCGCTGCCAGGTGTCGGCGAAGAAGGCCTCGTCGCAGTCCTCGAAGAGACGCCGGACCCATGCGCGTACGGGGGCCGGGTCGGCCAGCAGCTGCCGGGTGAAGTCCAGCTGCTCCGGGCCCCTGGCCGTCGCCATCTCGAGCGCGCGGGACCGTGTCCCGGCGTCGGTGAGGGGCGAGGGCGCCCCCGTGTCATAGAGGCTGGAGCAGGTGAACTCCAGGGCGGCCGAGACGAATCGCTCGTCGTCGAGCCGGTCCAGGATGTCCAGGTCCTCGGCGAGGGTCGACCCGGTCCTGCCGTCTCCGCCCCGGACGCCGGCGAACGGCATGAAGATGTCGGAGAAGGTGTTCCGCCACAGGAACTCCGCCTCGTGCAGCCGGTCCGCGAGGCCGGGCTCCAGGCCCGCCGCCGTTGCCGTCGTCCAGCCGTGGAGGCCCGGATGGTGACCCGGCTCCGACAGCGCGTGCAGGGCGAGCCCCAGCTCGGCCAGGGGGGAGATCTCGAAGATTATGCGCTCGGGCGGAAGGCCCGCGATGTCGATGTGCACGCTCACCCCTCCATAGTGCGGGGTGGGCGGAGGGGATCCGGCCTCACTTGACGACGGCCGTCAATCCACGGGCGGGCCCGCCCGGCCGGGGTCAGGCTGGATGCATGGACAGCGTTCAGCAGCACATGCTCGACAGCTACCGCGCCGCGGCCCACGGCCTGAGACCTCCCCCGCCGCCGGGCCGGCACGACGGGGAGGTCCTGCGGGCGATCGGCAGACGTATCCGCGACTGGGCCGCGGCCCACCGGCCGCCCTACGCCTGAGGAGCGGGGGCCCGCTGCGGAGGCCGGGCCTACGTCTGAGACCCGGGGTCTCCCTGGGCAGGCCCGTCCTGCTCCTGAGATCCGGAATCTCCCCGGGCAGGCCCGTCCTGCGTCTGGCCGGCGGCCGCCTCACGCAGGCGTGCGGCGAAGTCCGCCACCGCCTCGCGCACGTCGCCCGCCGTCCACTCCAGTCCCGGCGCGGCCACCGTGACCTCGGTGAACGAGACGCCGGGCGGTCCCGCCGAGGCCGGGAACCAGCGGCGGAAGAGCGTCGTGCCCGTCTCCTCGGCCTGCCGCACCGACACCTCGTCCAGCAGGTCGGAGGCGTACGGCAGCCAGACCTGGAACTGGTGTGTGTGGGGCGGCCGGGGATGCACCCGGGACCACGGCAGGCCCGAATCGGCGAGGCCGTCCGCGAGTGCTCCGGCGACGACCTTCGCGTGTGCCACGTACGACGGCAGCCGGGGCAGCTCCCGTTCGAGGCCGAGCAGCGCAGTGAGGGCCGCCGGGTACTGCTGGAAGAGCTGGCCGCCGTAGCGGTGGCGCCAGGTCCGTGCCTCGTCGACCAGGGACTCCGATCCGGCGAGCACCGCGCCGGACAGCCCGTCCAGGGACTTGTAGAACGACAGGTAGACGCTGTCGGCGAGCGCGGCCACCTCCTGGAGTCCCCGTCCGAAGTGCTCGGTGCACTCCCACAGCCGGGCGCCGTCCAGGTGCACGACCGCGTCGCGTTCGCGCGCCGCGGCCACGACGGCCTCCAGTTCCTCCCAGGAGGGCAGGACGAAGCCGGCGTCGCGCAGCGGAAGCTCCACCATCAGGGTGCCGAACGGCTCGGGGAAGCCGCGCACGTCGTCCGCGGTCATCTGGCGGGGGCCGCTCACCGGGTGCACCGTGCGCAGTCCGCTCACCGAGGTGAGCGCACCCCGCTCGTGCACCTCGGGGTGGGACAGCGGATGCAGTGCCACGACCGGACTGCCGGTGCGCGCCGCCCAGCAGCGGAGCGCGACCTGCTGGGCCATCGTCCCGGTCGGGAAGAACGCGGCGGCCTCCATGCCGAGCAGGTCGGCGGTGCGCCGCTCGACCTCGGCGACCACCCCGTCGCCGTACACGTCCGTCCACTCGTCCAGGTCGTGGACCGTGCCGGCGTCGGCGGCCAGTGCGGCCAGCCGCTCGGCCAGGGTGTGGTCCGCGGACGCCCGCGCCAGGACCTTCGCGGACGCCCGCCAGGCGGTCAGCCTGCGGTGCCGCTGCTTCTGCTCATCGGTGGCTCCCATGGGACGATCATCACCCGGACCGCGGGCGGGCCCCACCCCGGGTCCCCGCGCCCCGCCAGAAGTTATCCACAGGATGTGGACGACCGTGGGGGCGAACCGGAACGCTGGCGTAGCATGCAGAGGAATCGTCCGGTACCCCCCGCGGACTGGAACGGAAGGCCTTAGCCGCGTGAACGCATCAGATTCCAAGGAATCCCTCGACGCGAGGGACCGCCCCGCCCGCCTCACCGTCGGAGTCGTCGGCGCCGGCCGGGTCGGGCCCGCCCTCGCCGCCTCGCTGCAGCTCGCCGGACACCGTCCGGTCGCCGTGTCCGGCGTGTCCGACGCCTCCGTGCGGCGGGCCGGCGCGCTGCTCCCGGACGTGCCCCTGGTGACACCCGCCGAGGTCCTCGCGCGGGCCGAGCTCGTCCTGCTGACGGTCCCCGACGACGCGCTCCCCGGCCTGGTCGAGGGCCTCGCCGAGACGGGCGCCGTGCGGCCGGGCCAGCTCATCGTCCACACCTCGGGGCGCTACGGGACCCGGGTCCTCGACCCCGCGCTGCGGGCCGGTGCCCTCCCGCTCGCCCTGCACCCCGCGATGACCTTCACCGGCAGCCCCGTCGACGTCCAGCGCCTGGCCGGCTGCTCCTTCGGTGTCACCGCCCCCGACGAGCTCAGGCTCGCCGCCGAGGCACTCGTCATCGAGATGGGAGGGGAGCCCGAGTGGATCGCGGAGGAGTCCAGGGCGCTCTACCACGCGGCTCTCGCCCTCGGTGCGAACCACCTGGTCACGCTGGTCGCGCAGTCCATGGAGCTGCTCCACAGGGCGGGGGTCGGCGCACCCGACAGGATGCTCGGCCCGCTGCTCGGCGCCGCGCTCGACAACGCCCTGCGCTCCGGTGACGCGGCGCTGACGGGGCCCGTGGCCCGGGGCGACGCCGGAACCGTCTCCGCGCACGTCGGCGAACTGCGGGCGCACGCCCCGCAGATGGTGGCGGGCTACCTCGCCATGGCCCGCGCCACGGCGGACCGGGCGCTGGACCACGGTCTTCTCAAGCCCGAGTCCGCGGAGGACCTCCTGGTCGTCCTGTCGGACCGCGCGAACACCGCGTACGGGAAGAACGGCACACAAGGCCCGGACGCGTCCGGGCCGGGGGAGAAGCGATGACCACCGCACCCGCCACCCTGCTGCGCACCGCGGCCGCACTGGAGGCGCTCGGCCGTCCCGACGGCGGTGGCCACCGTGCCGTCGTCATGACCATGGGGGCGCTCCACGAGGGCCACGCCACCCTGATCCGGGCGGCCCGCGCCGCCGCGGGGCCGGACGGCCAGGTGGTCGTCACCGTCTTCGTGAACCCGCTCCAGTTCGGCGAGGCGGCCGACCTCGACCGCTACCCCCGCACGCTGGACGCCGACCTCGCGCTCGCCTCGGATGCGGGCGCCGACGCCGTCCTCGCCCCGGCCGTGGACGAGGTCTACGCCGGTGGGGACCCCCAGGTCAGGATCACCGCCGGCCCCATGGGCGAGCGACTCGAAGGCGCCTCCCGCCCCGGTCACTTCGACGGGATGCTCACCGTCGTCGCGAAGTTCCTCCACCTCACCCGGCCGGACGCGGCGTACTTCGGGCAGAAGGACGCCCAGCAGCTCGCGCTGGTGCGCCGCATGGTGCGCGACCTGAACTTCGGCATCGACATCGTCGCCGTCCCGACCGTCCGGGACCCCGACGGGCTCGCGCTGTCCAGCCGGAACCGCTTCCTCTCCGCCGAGGAGCGCCGCACCGCGCTGGCGCTGCCCCGGGCCCTGTTCGCGGCCCGTGACCGGCTGGCCGCCCAGAAGGCGCTCCACGTCCGTGCCCTGGCGCTCCCGGAGCACGGCGGCAGGGCCGCGGCCCTCACCCGGCTCGGCGAGGCCCGTGCGGCGGCCGACTCCCAGGCGGTCGCGCTGGCCCGGCCGACCATCGCCCCCGCCGACGTACGGGCCGCCGCGCAGGCCGTCCTGGAGGAGGCGGCCGGGGAGGCGGTGCCGCTCGATCTGGACTACGTGGCGCTCGTGGACCCGGCCGACTTCACCGAGATCCCGGACGACCGGGACAGCGGCGACGCGGTCCTCGCCGTCGCTGCGCGGGTGGGCGCCACCCGCCTGATCGACAACATCCCGCTGACCCTCGGAGCCCTCACGTGACCGGAATACGGCTGACCGCCCCCGCCCCGGGCTGGTCCATCGACGCGGACGTGGTCGTGGTCGGCTCCGGCGTGGCCGGTCTCACCACGGCCCTGCGCTGCGCCGCCGCGGGCCTCGCCACCGTCGTCGTGACCAAGGCCCGCCTCGACGACGGCTCCACCCGCTGGGCCCAGGGCGGTATCGCGGCCGCCCTCGGCGAGGGCGACACCCCCGAACAGCACCTGGACGACACCCTGGTCGCCGGCGCCGGACTGTGCGACGAGACCGCGGTCCGGGCCCTGGTCACCGAAGGCCCCGGCGCCGTCCGGCGCCTCATCGGCACCGGCGCGCACTTCGACACCACCGAGACCGGCGCGATCGCCCTGACCCGTGAGGGCGGCCACCACCGCCGCCGCATCGCGCATGCCGGCGGCGACGCGACGGGGGCGGAGATCTCCCGCGCCCTGGTCGAGGCGGTCCGCTCGGCGGCCCTGCGGACCATCGAGAACGCCCTGGTCCTGGACCTGCTCACGGATGCCGACGGCCGCGCCCGGGGTGTCACCCTGCACGTCATGGGCGAGGGCCAGCACGACGGTGTCGGCGCGGTCCGCGCCCCCGCGGTGGTGCTCGCCACCGGCGGCATGGGCCAGATCTTCTCCGCCACGACCAATCCGCCGGTCTCCACCGGCGACGGAGTGGCGCTCGCGTTGCGGGCCGGCGCCGAGGTCTCGGACCTCGAATTCGTCCAGTTCCATCCGACCGTCCTGTTTCTCGGCGCCGGTTCCGAGGGCCAGCAGCCGCTGGTGTCCGAGGCGGTACGGGGCGAGGGCGCCCATCTCGTCGACGCCACGGGCACCCGGTTCATGCTGGGGCAGCACGAGCTGGCCGAGCTGGCGCCCCGGGACATCGTCGCGAAGGCCATCACCCGCCAGATGCACCTCCGGGGCGCCGAGCACATGTACCTCGACGCCCGGCACTTCGGTGCCGCCATGTGGGAGCAGCGCTTCCCGACCATCCTGGCCGCGTGCCGCAGCCACGGCATCGACCCCGTGACACAGCCGATCCCCGTCGCCCCGGCCGCCCACTACGCCTCCGGCGGCGTGCGCACCGACCTCCGGGGCCGGACGACCGTGCCCGGGCTCTACGCCTGCGGAGAGGTCGCCTGCACCGGCGTCCACGGGGCGAACCGGCTCGCGTCCAACTCCCTCCTGGAGGGGCTGGTGTTCGCCGAGCGCATCGCGGCCGACATCACCGGCTCCGTGGACGGCCCCCGTGACGCCGCCGGCGGCGGGCCCGCCCCCGAGGCGCACCCGGCCGGATCGCACGCGGTGCCGCTGCTCACCGCGGAGTCCAGGACCGCGATCCAGCGGACCATGACGAAGGGCGCCGGAGTCATCCGCTCCGCTGCCAGCCTCGCCACCGCGGCCGCGGAACTGGAGGCGCTCGGCCGGACCGCCACCACCGCCGACGAGGGCGGCCGCAAGGACGCCGTGCCCGGAGTGGAGGCGTGGGAGGCCACCAACCTCCTCCTCGTCTCGCAGGTCCTGGTGGCCGCCGCCCGGGAGCGCGAGGAGACCCGCGGCTGCCACTGGCGCGAGGACCGCCCCGACCGCGACGACGACTCCTGGCGCCGTCACCTGGTCGTCCGCGTCGACCAGGACCTGCTGCCCGTCGTCCGCACGACGGACAGTTCCGCGTTCCCGCCCGTACGTCCCGGAGACCCGGCAGACTCCGCACTGCCCGGCCTCCCGAACCACCCCGCCGACGCCCCCGAGGAGCCGTAACCGTGAGCACGCCCGAAGAGAATCCGCGCCCCACGCCCGTGGACGTACCGCTGATCCACATCGGCGCCCCCGCCGCGTCCGACGGCGGGTGCGGCGACGGCTGCGGCTGCGGTGACGGCTACGACCCCGACGGCCTGGAGTGCGGCCTCGACCCCGCTCTGGCCCAGCTCCTGGCCGAGGCCGGGCTGGACCCCGTCCAGGTCGAGGACATCGCCCACGTCGCGATCGAGGAGGACCTCGACGGGGGCGAGGACGTCACCACCGTCGCGACCGTCCCCGAGGACGCCGTCGCCACGGGTGACTTCACCGCGCGCGAGGCGGGCGTCGTCTCCGGCCTGCGCGTCGCGGAGGCCGTCCTCTCCATCGTCTGCACCGACGAGTTCGAGGTCGAGCGGCACGTCGAGGACGGCGACCGCGTCGTGCCCGGACAGAAGCTGCTGACGGTCACCACCCGCACCCGCGACCTGCTCACGGGCGAGCGCAGCGCGCTCAACCTGCTGTGCAGGCTCTCGGGCATCGCGACCGCCACCCGCGCCTGGGCCGACGTGCTCGAGGGCACGAAGGCCAGGGTCCGCGACACCCGCAAGACGACGCCGGGGCTGCGCGCGCTGGAGAAGTACGCCGTGCGCTGCGGCGGCGGTGTCAACCACCGCATGTCGCTGGTGGACGCGGCGCTGGTCAAGGACAACCACGTGATCGCGGCCGGCGGCGTCGCCGAGGCGTTCACACGGGTCAGGAAGGCGTTCCCGGAGCTCGCGATCGAGGTCGAGGTCGACACCCTGGAGCAGGTCGGCGAGGTGCTCGACGCCGGCGCAGACCTGATCCTGCTGGACAACTTCACCCCGTCCGCCACCGCGGAGGCGGTCGCCCTCGTCGGCGGCCGCGCGGTGCTGGAGTCCTCCGGCCGGCTGTCCCTCGACTCGGCCCGCGCCTACGCCGAGGCGGGCGTCGACTACCTGGCCGTCGGCGCGCTCACGCACTCCTCGCCGATCCTCGACATCGGCCTGGACTTCCGCGAGGCGGGGCCGTCCGACGGGGCCGGCGCCTGATGCTGCTCACCATCGACGTCGGAAACTCGCACACCGTCCTCGGACTGTTCGACGGCGAGGAGATCGTCGAGCACTGGCGGATCTCCACCGACGCCCGGCGTACGGCCGACGAGCTCGCCGTCCTGCTCCAGGGCCTGATGGGCATGCACCCGCTGCTCGGCGTCGAACTCGGCGACGGCATCGAGGGCATCGCGATCTGCTCGACGGTCCCCGCGGTCCTGCACGAGCTCCGCGAGGTCACCCGGCGCTACTACGGAGACGTGCCCGCGGTCCTCGTGGAGCCGGGCGTCAAGACCGGCGTGCCCGTCCTGACGGACAACCCGAAGGAGGTCGGCGCGGACCGCATCATCAACGCGGTGGCCGCGGTCGAGCTCTACGGCGGTCCGGCCATCGTCGTCGACCTCGGCACGGCCACGACCTTCGACGCGGTCTCGGCACGGGGTGAGTACACGGGCGGCGTGATCGCGCCGGGTATCGAGATCTCGGTCGAGGCCCTCGGGGTGAAGGGGGCGCAGCTGCGCAAGATCGAGCTCGCCAGGCCCCGCAGCGTGATCGGCAAGAACACGGTCGAGGCGATGCAGTCCGGCATCGTGTACGGCTTCGCGGGCCAGATCGACGGCGTGGTCCAGCGCATGAAGAAGGAGCTCGCGGCGGACCCGGACGACGTCACCGTCATCGCGACGGGCGGCCTTGCTCCGATGGTGTTGGGGGAGTCCTCGGTCATCGACGAGCACGAGCCCTGGCTGACGCTCATCGGGCTGCGTCTGGTCTACGAGCGCAACATCGCCCGGATGTAGGTCCCGCCCGCGGCCACCTGCGGGAACGGTCCGGCGGCACGGCGTGGGACGCCGCGCCGCCGGGCGGCCAGTTAAGCGGATTTTGTCCATTTAGCACGTATTGTCGCGCCATGCCCACGCCCTACGGATCACGCGGCGGCATGGCGTTCAGCGCGGACGAGCTCCGGGTGCTCCGACGCGCTCTCGCCAACGCCCTCCACCCCACGCCCCTGCCGGAAGAAGACGTCCAGGACTGCCTGCGACTCGCGGGCGCGGTGGACGAGGCGGTGAGCGAGGCGGGACGGTTGCGCGCCTTCCTCCTCGCCGATCTCGCCCGCTACCGCGAAGCCCTCCCCGGCTCGCTCAGCGGTTATCTGGAGCTCCTCCAGGACGCCCTCGCGGCCGGCTACGACCCACGCCCCGACGACCTCGCGGCCCTGCGTGCCCTGCGCGCCGGACCGGTCGCCGCGGCGCTCCTGGAGCGCTGCCAGGTGCTTGCGGAGCGCTCCGTGCGGGCGCGGCTCGCCGGGCGCGCGGCAGCGGTCACGGCCCCCGCGCCGCGCCGTCGCCTGCTGGCGCTGCCCGGCGGACTGGCGGCGGCGAAGGAGCCGGAACGGCCGCCCGTCCCGCCCCGTCCCAAGCAGCCGGGCGCCCCGGGGGAGCGGCCCATGCCGAAGCCCTCCGAGGTCTTCCCGCCGCGCCGCCGCCCCGCGCCCGCGCCCCCGCCGGAGGAGCGCGCCGTCTCCTGACGGACGCGCGCCGCGCCGGGGGGTGCCCGGGAGTGGCCGTAATGCCGGGCTCGCTACTCTGGTCGCCATGGAATACTTCTCCGCGCTCCTGCCTCCCGTGGTGATGGCCGTCTTCTTCATCGGTCTCGTCGTGACGATCATCAAGAGCCAGGGCGGTCCGAACAAGGCCAAGGAGGACGCCGCCGTGGACGCGGCGCTCGCCCGGGCCGAATCGGTGCAGCAGGCCCCGCGGGCCGAGGGCGTCTGACTCGTACCTGACATAAAGGGCGCACGGCTCCTCGGAGCCGTGCGCCCTTTTGTCGTTCCGGAATTACCCCATTACGGACATCTAGCACTAAGGTGGCGCTGTGCCTCGCCAAATGGGAGAGCTGGAAGACGCCGTGATGACGCGGGTCTGGCAATGGAACCGCCCGGTCACCGTGCGGGAAGTTCTCGAAGACCTGCAACAGGAACGTTCCATCGCCTACACGACCGTGATGACGGTAATGGACAATCTCCATCAGAAGGGCTGGGTGCGCCGGGAAGTCGACGGCCGGGCATATCGATATACGGCCGTCTCCACCCGCGCCGCATACTCGGCCGCACTGATGAACGAAGCCTGGTCCCACAGCGACAACCCCGCGGCGGCGCTGGTCGCGTTCTTCGGGATGATGTCGCCGGAGCAGCGGGAAGCGCTCGGGGACGCCATGCGCGTCGTCGCGCCCACGCAGCCCGAGTCGCCCGCGAGCCCGCCCGAGGACGGTGGGGCGGCCGATGGAGCGCCGCCGCAGAGCGGGCGATAGCGTCGGGGGATGTCCTCTGAGCAACCGCGAACCGAGTACGGGAACGAGACGCGAACCGGAGCCCGTACCCGGCCGGAAACAGGATCCGCGACAGAAGTTCATACCGACCCGTCGGTAAATAGGCCGGCCATCACCGTCCGCCGCGCCAGGACAAGTGATGTGGCGTCGGTCCGCGCACTCCTCGACGGCTACGTCACCGAAGGCATCCTGCTCGACAAAGCGACGGTGACGCTTTACGAGGACATCCAGGAGTTCTGGGTCGCCGAACGCGACGAGGACGCCCGCGTCATCGGCTGCGGCGCACTCCACGTGATGTGGGAAGACCTCGCGGAAGTCCGTACTCTCGCCGTCGACCACGGCATCAAGGGCTCCGGGGTGGGACACCAGGTTCTGGGCAAGCTGCTGCAGACCGCGCGCTGGCTCGGTGTCCGCCGGGTTTTCTGCCTCACCTTCGAAGTCGAGTTCTTCGCGAAGCACGGCTTCACGGAGATCGGAGAGACGCCGGTCGACGGAGATGTCTACAGCGAGCTGCTTCGTTCCTATGACGAGGGTGTCGCGGAGTTCCTGGGTCTCGAACGAGTGAAGCCGAACACCTTGGGCAACAGCCGGATGCTTCTGCACCTGTGACCGGCGGAAGTCGACGGAGCCCTATGTCCGAATCGCGCATGTTTCCCGCGTTCTCGCGCTCCTGAACCTCTCCCAGGGGTTTGTGTTTTCCGGGGAAAAGCGGTTTCCTTTCCGCGTACTGCATTTTCGATGAAAGGAAATCCGGTGGCGCAGAAGGTTCAGGTCCTTCTTGTTGATGACCTCGACGGTGTCGAGGCGGACGAGACCGTGACGTTCGCTCTGGATGGCAAGACCTACGAGATCGACCTCACCACGACCAACGCGGACAAGCTCCGTGGTCTTCTCGAGCCGTACACCAAGAGTGGCCGTCGCACCGGCGGCCGCGCGGCGACCGGCCGTGGCAAGGGCCGTGCGGTCACGGGCGGCAACAAGGACACCGCCGAGATCCGTAAGTGGGCCCGCGAGAACGGACACAACGTGAATGACCGCGGCCGTGTCCCGGCCGAGATCCGCGAGGCTTACGAGAAGGCCAACGGCTGACCTGTCGGCCGATGGGCCCGCAGGTTCGTCCGGGCGTGCGTGAGTCTGGCCCGGTGGCACTCGGTCGCCGCCGCGTCCACGAGTCGTACGAGATCGGGAGCATCCCCACCCCTGCTCCCGAAGCCGCCCAGGGCCGGGAGCGCCGCCTCCGTCCCCTGGCCGGACCCGGGTGGCCGCAGCCAGACCGCGGCCCCCGGTGAGCCCGCCGACGCCACCCCGGGTGGCGCCGGGGCGATCATGTGCCCGCCCGGACCGGCAGCGGTCAGGTCGAGGGCGATGCCGCCCCATTCCAGCCAGTCGAGCAGCCCCGGCAGCTCTTCGGCGCCGCCCGCGGCGACCAGCAGCGACATCCGCTGCCCCGCCACCGCCACAGGGCCCGTGCGCCCCACCCGGCTCAGTGCCGCGTGACCTGCCGCGGCCGGCAGTTCCAGGACGTCGAAGCGCAGCCCCGTCAGAAGCCGCAGCGGCGAGGTGCCCGTCGTGGCCCAGCCGAGCTCCTGGGCGTACCACCGGGCCCAGCCCTCGGACTCGGTCGACGAGCGGGGCGGCGGGACGAGGGAGGCCATGTCCGATGAACTGCCGAACCCACCCCGAAGTTACGCGCAGTTCATGATCGACTGCTCTGCGTGATCATGGCGGGGGCGTGCGGGAGCGTCCGGCAGCACGAAGTTGTTCGCCCGTAGCGGAGGAAACGGGGGTGCGCCGCATGGACTGTCGGTGAGTGCGGGTAAGACATCCCTAGTGGGAAGGGGCGACACGCGGGCAAAAGCGTCTCACGTTCGCCATCGGCGTACTGGCGAAAGGGCTATCTGCCTGGCCTGCGGGAACATCGTCTCGCACCATCGGGTTGGAGCAGTTGTCGGCGTTCGGGGCAGGAGATCCCCCCGGGAAGCAGGCCGGGTGTCGGCAGTTGAAATGAGCGGTCCCCGCTTGCGGGACTAAGCTGCGGAAGGACAGGGAGGGGACCGACCCCTTACTGCCTGACCGCTCTGAGGAGCGATTAACGATGTTCGAGAGGTTCACCGACCGCGCGCGGCGGGTTGTCGTCCTGGCTCAGGAAGAAGCCCGGATGCTCAACCACAACTACATCGGCACCGAGCACATCCTCCTGGGCCTGATCCACGAGGGTGAGGGTGTCGCCGCTAAGGCCCTGGAGAGCCTCGGGATTTCGCTCGAGGCGGTCCGCCAGCAGGTGGAGGAGATCATCGGCCAGGGCCAGCAGGCCCCGTCCGGCCACATCCCCTTCACGCCCCGGGCCAAGAAGGTCCTGGAGCTGTCGCTCCGCGAGGCCCTTCAGCTCGGCCACAACTACATCGGCACGGAGCACATCCTGCTCGGCCTGATCCGCGAGGGCGAGGGCGTCGCCGCCCAGGTCCTCGTGAAGCTGGGCGCCGACCTGAACCGGGTGCGGCAGCAGGTCATCCAGCTGCTCTCCGGGTACTCGGGAGGCAAGGAGGCGGCCACCGCCGGCGGCCCCGCGGAGGGCACGCCCTCCACGTCCCTGGTGCTCGACCAGTTCGGCCGGAACCTCACCCAGGCCGCTCGTGAGTCCAAGCTCGACCCGGTCATCGGGCGCGAGAAGGAGATCGAGCGGGTCATGCAGGTGCTGTCCCGTCGTACGAAGAACAACCCGGTGCTCATCGGCGAGCCCGGCGTCGGCAAGACGGCGGTCGTCGAGGGCCTGGCCCAGGCCATCGTCAAGGGCGAGGTGCCCGAGACCCTCAAGGACAAGCACCTCTACACCCTCGACCTCGGCGCGCTGGTCGCCGGCTCGCGCTACCGCGGTGACTTCGAGGAGCGCCTGAAGAAGGTCCTCAAGGAGATCCGCACCCGCGGCGACATCATCCTGTTCATCGACGAGCTCCACACCCTGGTGGGTGCGGGTGCCGCCGAGGGCGCGATCGACGCCGCGAGCATCCTCAAGCCAATGCTGGCGCGAGGCGAGCTCCAGACCATCGGCGCCACGACGCTCGACGAGTACCGCAAGCACCTGGAGAAGGACGCCGCGCTCGAGCGCCGCTTCCAGCCCATCCAGGTCGCGGAGCCGTCGCTGCCGCACACCATCGAGATCCTCAAGGGTCTGCGCGACCGTTACGAGGCCCATCACAGGGTCTCCATCACGGACGAGGCGCTGGTCCAGGCCGCCACCCTGGCCGACCGCTACATCTCGGACCGCTTCCTGCCGGACAAGGCGATCGACCTGATCGACGAGGCCGGTTCCCGGATGCGCATCCGCCGGATGACCGCGCCGCCGGACCTCCGCGAGTTCGACGAGAAGATCGCGGGCGTCCGCCGCGACAAGGAGTCGGCCATCGACTCCCAGGACTTCGAGAAGGCGGCTTCGCTCCGTGACAAGGAGAAGCAGCTGCTGGCGGCGAAGGCCAAGCGGGAGAAGGAGTGGAAGGCCGGCGACATGGACGTCGTGGCCGAGGTCGACGGCGAGCTCATCGCCGAGGTCCTCGCCACCGCGACCGGTATCCCGGTGTTCAAGCTGACCGAGGAGGAGTCCTCGCGTCTGCTGCGCATGGAGGACGAGCTCCACAAGCGCGTCATCGGCCAGAAGGACGCCATCAAGGCCCTCTCGCAGGCGATCCGCCGTACGCGGGCCGGCCTGAAGGACCCGAAGCGTCCCGGTGGTTCGTTCATCTTCGCCGGCCCGTCCGGTGTCGGTAAGACGGAGCTGTCCAAGACGCTCGCCGAATTCCTCTTCGGCGACGAGGACGCGCTGATCTCCCTCGACATGTCGGAGTTCAGCGAGAAGCACACGGTTTCCCGCCTCTTCGGCTCGCCCCCCGGTTACGTGGGCTACGAAGAGGGCGGCCAGCTCACCGAGAAGGTGCGCCGCAAGCCGTTCTCCGTCGTCCTCTTCGACGAGGTCGAGAAGGCCCACCCCGATATCTTCAATTCCCTGCTCCAGATTCTGGAGGACGGTCGCCTGACCGACTCCCAGGGCCGGGTCGTGGACTTCAAGAACACGGTCATCATCATGACGACCAACCTCGGGACGCGGGACATCTCGAAGGGCTTCAACCTGGGCTTCGCCGCCCAGGGCGACGTGAAGACGAACTACGAGCGGATGAAGGTCAAGGTCAACGAAGAGCTCAAGCAGCACTTCCGGCCCGAGTTCCTCAACCGTGTCGACGACACGGTCGTCTTCCACCAGCTCACCGAGGAAGACATCATCCAGATCGTCGACCTGATGGTCGCCAAGGTGGATGAGCGTCTCAAGGACCGCGACATGGGTATCGAGCTCAGCTCGGAAGCCAAGTCGCTCCTGGCGAAGAAGGGTTACGACCCCGTGATGGGCGCCCGGCCGCTGCGCCGGACGATCCAGCGCGAGATCGAGGACATCCTGTCCGAGAAGATCCTCTTCGGCGAGCTGCGCCCCGGCCACATCGTGGTCGTGGACACCGAGGGCGAGGGTGACGAGAAGAAGTTCTCCTTCCGCGGCGAGGAGAAGTCGGCACTGCCCGACGTCCCGCCGATCGAGCAGGCGGCAGGTGGCGCCGGCCCGAATCTGACGAAGGAAGCGTGACGGCGCCCAGCGCCTGAGCGTCGAAGGGGCTGCCCCGGACCGGTTTTCGGTCCGGGGCAGCCCCTTTTTCCGACCGGTCCCCGGAGTCCGGGTGCAGCTCTTTCCCGACGGATCCCGGGCCCCGCGTACGAGGCGGGACGAGTACCTTCCGGGCCATGCGCTCCGGGCTCGTACGCACACTTTTCGCGCGGGCGCCGATGCCGATGAGGCTCTCCTCGCGTGCGGAACCTCCCTCCGTTCAGCGCGAAGCCCGTCGGGCGGGCGCGGATACGTGGGTCCGCCGTTCCGGGTTCATGTGGTGTTCCTCACAGCGAAAGTGCACACAGTGAAAGCAACTGCACCCTTTCGTCTTTTCTGTCTCCCCCTGTGCCCGTCTGCCGACCGGAACAGGTGAAGAAACTGTGGCGACCGACCGTCGTCCCGGCCATACGATCACTCCGAGTCGCGTCTGCGTGTCCCATTCCGCTGCGACCCCTTCATCTCTTTTTCCGGACCCCGAAGGGCTCTTGTGAAGATTCGCCGGATTCTCGCCACAGCCGTCGCCACCGCGGTGACCACCCCCGTGCTCCTGCTGTCCGTCACCCCCGCGTTCGCCGACGGCAAGCCGGCGGCACAGACGCAGGAGAAGCCGTCCATCGCGGAGCTCGAGAAGGCCGCCGCCGCGGCCAAGGCGGTGTACGACAGCGCCGTGGAGGCCGAGGACGCCGCTGAGGCGGCTCTGGAGGCACTCTCCTCCGACTCCGCCCCGCTCGTCGTGGCGGTCAACGCGGCCAAGGCCGCTGCGGTCACCGCCGACGCCGAGAAGGGGACCGCAGACCAGGCGCTCGTTGCCGCGAAGGCGGCGCTGGCCGATCTCCCGGCCGACGCCACCGAGGAGGAGAGGGCTGCCAAGGCGGCAGCCGTCACCGAGGCCGAGACCGCCGCCTCCGCAGCCGCCGTGGCCAAGGAGGACGCCGACGCCAAGGTCCTGGAGGCCCAGGACACGCTCGACGACGCGCGGGTGGCCGCGGCCCGGGCGATCGGCCAGGCGCAGGAGGCCACCAAGGAGGCACTGGCCCAGAAGGAAGCCGCCGACGAGGCGCTGGCCAAGGCGATCGAGGAGGGCGAGGGCGACGAGGAGTGCGTTCCCGAGGCCAAGCTCAAGACGGTCGTCACGGGTCTGCCGTCCACGGTCGTCGCCGGCACGAAGGTCGACTTCCGTCTCCGGGTGACCAACGGGACCACCAGGACGATGGACGAGGTGTACCCGTTCGCCTACGTCCACGCGACCGACAAGAGCGGCGTCAAGGACCTCGGCGACCTGGTGCACCTGCAGTGGTCGCCCGGCTCCTCCGGCTCGTGGAAGAACGTCGACAACGAGCACTACATGGACGCCATCAGCCCGCTGAAGGCCGGTGCCCACGAGGACATCAAGATGCGCCTCGCCGTGGACGCCAAGGCCCCCGCGGGCAACGGCGTCACCTTCGTCGCCGGTGACTACTGGAACGACAACGGCACGTGCGGTGGCAGTCCGGACCTCGAGGGCTACGAGTTCCTCATCGCCGCCAAGGGCAGCACGCCGGCCACCGGTGACGCCACGCCCACCACCAAGCCGGCCGACTCGGGCGTCAAGCCCCAGAGCGGCGGGTCGGCCACTCCCGTGGGCGGCAGCCTCGCCGCCACGGGCTCGTCCTCGGCGACGTCGCAGCTCGCCCTCGCGAGCGGCGCCGCCCTGGCCATCGGCGCGGGCGCGGTGTACGTCGCGCGCCGCCGCAAGGCCGGTGCGCACGCCTGACGCCTGAGGCCGGACGCCCGCCGGGCGCCAGGCATCGCGCGATGAACGCCCAGGACGGGCCCGGCACCACGGTGCCGGGCCCGTCCTGCTGATCAGCCGACCGCCGCCCAGCATGTCCGCCGAGCAGTCGCCATCGGGCGGACGGAGGCTGCCGCCGCGACGCACGCGACGCACGAGTCGCCTTGCGGAGTCACTCCGCGGCCCGGCTCCCGGCCTCTGCCCTGGCTCTGCGTTTTGGTCCCGGGGTCTTGTGGGCCGCCGTCCCCTGGCCCCGCGCCTTGGTCCCGGCGTTTTGCGGGCCCGCGTCCCCTGGCCCCGCGCCTTGGACCCGCCTCCCCGGCTGCCCGGGTCTCCCCGCGCCTCCGCCCGCTCGGCACCGGCCGGAGTGCGAACGAGGCCGTGCGTCCGTCGGCGTAAGAGGTGAGGAGCCGAAGGTCCCGAAACGGACAGGCTTCGGGCCCACCGGCGGTGACAAGGCGCACAGCCGTTTTGGGCCTACTACCGCCGATAGGAGAGTCCCCGGGAGGCGGCGCAGGGACCTTCGGCCCGCACCCGCCGAGTCTTTCGGCGTATGTGTTGATTTGCCCTGTTTGTAAGCGCATGTCCAGGAAGGATGGCTTTCGAACTGGGGTTAAACCCGATCCGGACACTTCGCCCGAAAGGGCGCCCGCGGTGGCCCGGGTCGGCAACCGCGGTTAATTCCCCGCCCTTCAACTACGGCTTTTGATCGTAGATGGGGGGTTTGAGTGTTCCTGGGGGTGCGGGTTACCAAGGTGGAGCAAGCCCGGTCGAGCACCGGGTCCAGTCACCCCGGAGGTACTCACCGCATGTCGAAGCGCGTAACGTTCCAGCACTCCCGCCGCCCGTCCATGCCCCGCGTCAGTGGCGCCGTCGTGGCCGTCGGCCTGGGTGCGTCGATGGTGTTCGGTGCGGGCGCGGCGTTCGCGTCCGGCACGACGGGCACCGCGGACACCGCGGCCCTCGCCGGCGCGGCCACCGCCGGCTCGATCGCCCAGCAGGCGACCGCTCAGACCAAGGCCGCGGACAAGGCGAAGGCCGACAAGGCCGAGAAGGCCGCCGCCAAGAA
Organism: Streptomyces sp. NBC_00178; assembly: GCF_036206005.1. NCBI lineage: Bacteria > Bacillati > Actinomycetota > Actinomycetes > Kitasatosporales > Streptomycetaceae > Streptomyces > Streptomyces sp. NBC_00178. Next base: position 3,344,398 of record NZ_CP108143.1, on the reverse strand, counting down.
GAAGGCGGCTGCCAAGAAGAAGGCCGCCGCGAAGAAGAAGGCCACGTCGTGGGAGGTCCCGGTCCGCCACTACGAGCTGAGCGCCACCTTCGGCGTCGGCGGCGACCGCTGGGCCCACAAGCACTCCGGCCAGGACTTCGCGGTGCCGATCGGCACCAAGGTCGAGGCCGCGCACACCGGCCGGGTCGTCAAGGCCGGCCCGAACGGTGCCGGTGACGGTCCCGCCTACGGCAACGCCATCGTCATCAAGCACGCCAACGGCAAGTACTCGCAGTACGCGCACCTCTCGAAGATCGAGGTCAAGGTCGGCGAGCGCGTCAAGACGGGTGAGGAGATAGCCAAGTCCGGCAACACCGGCAACTCCAGCGGTCCTCACCTGCACTTCGAGATCCGCAACACCCCGAACTACGGTTCCGCGATCAACCCGGTCAACTACCTGCACGCCGAGCACGTCCACGTGTGAGACGTCTGACGCGTGGGTCCGCCCCTAGGCGGCGGACCCCGGGTCGTGGGCCCTGGTCACCAGTTCGATGGCGACCTCGAGAGAAGCTTCGCGCTTCTCCTCGGGGTCGCCTTCGGCGTCTCTGAGGGCGAAGATCCCCGCGTGCATGGCCATCAGTGCGGTGAAGCAGCGGACCTGGTCGGTGAGAGAGGCGTCCGGTTCCTTGATCAGGTCGACCAGCGCGATGACACGATGCTTGATCGTGTGCCCGATGCTGAGGTCCCGTACCGTCGCCTGGTTCTCCTGCATGAAGACGAACAGCGGCGCGGCGGCCTTGAGCGCCTCGCTGTAGCGGACCAGGATCTCCCGCTTCGTCTCCAGCGTGCGGGGCTGCTTCTGGCCCCACTCCAGCAGTTCCTCGACCGGCCGGTTCAGGTCCTCGAAGATGCTGTTGAGGATGTCTTCCTTGGTCTTGAAGTGGTAGTAGAGCGCCGCCTTCGTGACCTGCAGGTGCTCGGCGATCTCGCGGAGCGACGTCTTCTCGTAGCCCTGTTCGGCGAAGAGCTCCAGGGCGACGTCCTGAATGCGCTGGCGGGTGTTGCCCCGGCGCGGCTGCGGCGTGCTGCCCATGCGACTCTCCCAAGAACTTACTTGACGCCCGGCTAGTTACGGGTCTACCTTCCTCAGTGTAGCCAACTAGCCGGGCGACAAGTAAGTGGTCGAGTCCACGGACCGGGCACCAGGGGATCAGGGGAAGACGACATGGCGGAACCGAAGAAGGCGGCGGCCGGCCCGGCCGAACCGCAGGCGCGCAGCGTCAGGGTGGTGGTACTGGCCTTGATGATCACGATGCTGCTGGCCATGCTCGACAACCTGATCGTCGGCACCGCGATGCCGACCATCGTCGGTGACCTGGGCGGACTGGAACACCTGTCCTGGGTGGTGACGGCCTACACCCTGGCCACCGCTGCCTCCACCCCCATCTGGGGCAAGCTCGGCGACATGTACGGGCGCAAGGGCATCTTCCTGACGTCCATCGTGATCTTCCTGATCGGCTCGGTGCTGAGCGGCATGGCCCAGGACATGGGGCAGCTGATCGGGTTCCGTGCGGTCCAGGGCCTCGGCGCGGGCGGTCTGATGGTCGGCGTCATGGCGATCCTCGGTGACCTGGTGCCCCCGCGTGAGCGGGGCAAGTACCAGGGCATGATGGCCGGCGTCATGGCGATCGCCATGATCGGCGGGCCGCTGGTCGGCGGCACCATCACGGACCACCTGGGCTGGCGCTGGAGCTTCTACATCAACATCCCGCTCGGCGCGCTCGCCCTCGCCATGGTCACCGTCGTGCTGCACCTGCCCCGCAAGGAGCGGGCGAAGAGCAAGGTCGACTACCTCGGCGCGGCCCTCCTCACCGTGGGCATCACCGCGATCGTGCTGGTCACCACCTGGGGCGGTACGGAGTACGCCTGGGGATCGTCCGTGATCATGGAGCTCGTCGCGCTCGGCGTGGCCTCCCTGGTCGGGTTCGTCTTCGTCGAGACGAAGGCCGCCGAGCCGGTGATCCCGCTCCACATCTTCCGCAGCCTCAACTTCACCCTCATGTCGGTCGTCGGGTTCATGGCCGGCTTCGTGATGTTCGGAGCGGTCCTCTTCCTGCCGCTGTTCCAGCAGTCGGTGCAGGGCGCCTCCGCGACCAACTCCGGGCTCCTGCTCCTGCCGATGCTGCTCTCGATGATGGTCGTCTCGCTGATCGCGGGACGGGTCACCACCGGCACCGGGAAGTACAAGATCTTCCCGATCATCGGCAGCAGCCTGATGGTCGTCGGCCTGTTCCTGCTGGCCTCCATGGACACCGGCACCACGCGTCTCACCTCCGGCGTCTACATGGCGGTGCTCGGCGCGGGCATGGGCTTCCTGATGCAGATCACGATGCTCGTCGCGCAGAACAGCGTCGAGCTCAAGGACATGGGCGTCGCCTCGTCCGCCACGACCCTCTTCCGTACGCTCGGCAGCTCCTTCGGAGTGGCGATCATGGGCGCCCTGTTCACCGGGCGCGTCCAGGACGAGATGGCGGAGCGCGGCGGAGCGGCGGCGACCGGGATGTCGGCGCAGCTGGACGCGGCGAGCCTCGCGAAGCTCCCGGACCCCATCCGTGAGGCGTACGAGTTCGCCGTGGCCTCGGGGACGCACATCGCCTTCCTCGTGGGCGGCTCGGTCGCGGTGATCGCCCTGGTGGCGTCGCTCTTCGTCAAGGAGGTCCCGCTGCGGGGCACCGCCAAGCCGCAGGGACCGGAGGCCGAGGGCACTGTGCCGCCCGTGGCGGCCACCGCGCCGCAGGCCGTCTGAGCTGCCGCATACGACGGGCCCCGGAGGTGTCACGCCTCCGGGGCCCTTCGCGTCCGTCCGGCCCTGCACGAGGACGCGGAGGCGCCCCTGCCTCAGTCCGTGCCGTCCTGACGCAGCATGGGGAAGCTCCCGGTGTTCGTCGGAGCGTGCTCCGGCAGCCACAGCACCGCGACCGCCCCGCCCCCGGCACTCCCGGCGGGCCCCGCGTTGCGGAAGGTCAGCCGGGCGCCGAGGACCCGTGCCTGTCCGGCCGCGATGGTCAGGCCGAGCCCGTGGCCCCGCCCCGCCCGGTCGGCGCTCCCCGTACGGAACCTGCTCGGCCCTTCCCGCAGCAGCGCCTCGGGGAAGCCGGGTCCGTGGTCGCGGACCCGTACCACCCGGCCCTCGACCGTGACCTCGACCGGGCCCGCGCCGTGCTTGGCCGCGTTGCCCAGCAGATTGCCCAGGATGCGCTCCAGCCGCCGCGGGTCCGTGGAGACCTGGGACTCGTGCAGCACGCGCACCGTGATCTCCGGATCCAGCAGCCCGATCCGGCGCCCCACGAACTCGCCCAGCCGCAGTTCCTGCAGTTCGGCGCGTTCCGAGGCGCTGTCGAGCCTCGCCACCTCCAGGACGTCCTCGACCAGTGTCCGCATCGCCTGGGCCCGGTCCCTTACGAGCTCCGTGGGGCGGCCCGGGGGCAGCAGCTCGGCGGCCGTCAGGAGCCCCGTCACCGGGGTGCGCAGTTCGTGGGCGATGTCGGCGGTGACCCGGCGCTCGGCCTCGATCCGCTCGTTCAGCGCGTCGGTGAGCGCGTCCACGGCCCGGGCCAGCTCGTCCGTCTCGTCCCGTACGACACCGCCGACGGCCTCCCGGACGCGTACCTCCGTGTTGCCCTGGGCGACCTTGCCGGCCGCCGCGGCCGCCTTGCGCAGCCGCCGTGAGAGCTGGCCGCCGATGAGCACCCCCAGGGCGCAGCCGCCGAAGACGACCGAGACCGAGCCGATGACCAGCGCCCGGTCGAGGTCGCCCATCACGGTGGCGTTGCGGTCGGCGAAGCGGGTGTGCAGGGACAGCACGTCGCCGTTGGCCAGCGGCACGGCCGCCCAGACGTCGGGCACCCCGTCCGCGTACTCGTCGACGTGGGTGGCGCGCCGGTTCTCCCGGGTCCTCTCCCGCAGGCTCTTCGGCAGCGCCGGGTCGTTGATCTTGGCGCCGAACTTCGGTGACGGCTTCTGGGTGTTCGTCGCCTCGTAGAGCCGCTGGGCGAACAGCAGCCGCTCCAGCTGCACCTCACGGGCGTTCTCCAGCATCGACGCACGGGCGGCGTTGTGGACGACGAGGCTCAGGGCCAGCGCGATGAGCGCGCCCACGGCCGCGATCGCGATGCTGATCTTCCAGCGGACACCGGTCCGCAGCGCCAGTCGCCTCATGCGCGGAGTTTGTAGCCGAAGCCGCGGACGGTCTCGATCCGGTCCTGCCCGATCTTGGTCCTGAGCCGCTGGACGTGGACGTCGACGACGCGGGTGTCCCCGCCCCAGCCGTAGTCCCACACCCGCTCCAGGAGCCTGTCCCGGGACAGGACCGTGCCCGGCGCCGAGGAGAACTCCAGCAGTAGCCGCATCTCGGTCGGGGTCAGGCCCACCTGGTCGCCTCCACGGCGTACCTCCATGCCCTCGGTGTCGATCTCCACGTCGCCGAAGACCAGCACACCGTCCGCCCCGTCCGCGGGCCCGTCGCCGGGCGCGGCCCCGTGGGGACCCGCCGCGTGGCCGAATCGCCGCAGCACCGCGCGGATGCGCGCGACGAGCACCGCCCCGTCGAACGGCTTCGTGACGTAGTCGTCGGCCCCGGCCTCCAGGCCCAGCACCACGTCGATCGCGTCGGCCCGCGCCGACAGCATGATCACCGGCACGGTCGACTCGTCGCGGATGCGGCGGCACAGGCTGACGCCGTCCAGCCCCGGCACCATCACGTCCAGCAGCGCGATGTCCGGACGGTCCGCCCGGAAGGCCTCCAGGCCCAGCAGGCCGTCGGGCACAGCGGTGACCGCGAAGCCGACCCGCTCCAGGGCGAGCTGGGTGGCTTCACGGATGACGTCGTCGTCCTCGACGAAGAGGACGTGGGTCTCGGCCATACGGGCGGCTCTCAGTTCTTCGCCGTCGGCGGTTCGGGGAGGGTGCCCTCCCCGCTGCCGACGGCCCGGTTGAAGTCGTTGTGCACCCGGTCGGTCTCGGCGAACCGGCCGGACGTCCAGCGATAGGTGACGATGTCCTCCCCGGAGGGGTACGCGACCGCGTCCTTGGACCCGTACACCTGCGTCGTCACCACCAGGTCCCCCCGGTCGATGGTGCCGTAGACCGCGGGCGTCTCGGCGGCGAAGACGTTGCCGTAGGAGCCGTCGGCGCGCTGCCGGTAGACGTAGGTGCCCACGCCCACCGAGTCGCCGCAGGTCATCACGTTGACCACGACGTCGGCCGCCGGACCGTCGGTGAGCGTGCCGTAGGAGGTGTCGATCGGGTACTCGTCGCCGGTGCAGGGCTTGAGGTCGTCCTTGAACCGGGCGCTGACCTTCGGATCCGCCCGCACCAGCCGCACGGCGTCGATACGCGGGGCGGGCTTCGCCGTCCCCGCGGGGACGGCGTCCGGCGCCGAGGCCCGGGTGACCGGCCGGGTACCCGCGGGGCCCTCGTCACGGGTACCGGTGCCCCCGGAGGCGCAGCCGGAGCACAACAGCGCGAAGGCGGCGAGCCCGGCGACCGCCGTGCTCCCCGCCGCGAGACCCGCACCGAGTCCGGCCCCCCGGCCCGCCGTCCCGTCGCCGCCCGTGCTTCTGCCGTTCAGGCCGCGCACCGCTCCCGCTCCCGCTCGTCGTGACGCCTGTCCCGCTGGGCGGGTATCCGCGCGAGGACGCCTTCGGCCTCACGGCTGCGCGCCGCGCGGTCCTCCAGCTCCTGACGCAGGCGCGCCAGGGCGCGGTGCAGCGTGCTCTTCACCGTGCCGGCCGACATGCCGAGGGCCGCGGCCGTTTCTTCCGTGCTCATCTGCTCCCAGTGTCGCAGCACGACGACGCTGCGCTGCTTCGGAGCCAGCACACCGAGGACGTCCATGAGGAGGGCACGGTCGGCGCGCTGCTCGGCACCGTCGTCGATGCTCGCCTCGGGGAGCTGCTCGGTGGGGACCTCGTCGAGCTTGCGGGCCCGCCACCACTCCGTGCGCGTGTTGATCATGACGCGGCGCAGGTAGGCGTCGGCGAGGGACTTGTCGGCGATGCCGTCCCAGCGGCGGTAGGTGCGGGCCAGGGCGGTCTGCAGCAGGTCCTGCGCGTCGACGGGATCGGGTACGAGCCGGCGGGCACTGCGCAGCAGCGCGTCCTGCCTGGTCCGTACGTACTCCTCGAATCCGAGCACCTCACCCTGCGTCATGACAACCGCCTCCGTCCCCGTGGAACCCCGTGGTACCGCCGCCGGCCAGGTGTTCCGCCGACGTCCGGTGACGTTACGGAGGCGTTGTCACGAGGTTGTGCGGGGCAGCCGTACGCCGACGCACGGCTGCCCATCGGTTGTGTAACAGCCGATGGGCAGCCGGTCCGCCGGATGCGGGTCAGGTCAGGGGCAGCCGGTACCTGCCGTTGGCCAGGGGCTCGACCAGCCCGTCGGCGACGAGCCCGTCCAGGGCCCGCGCCCGCTGCACGGGCTCCTCCCACACAGAGTCCAGCGCGGACTGCGGCACCGGGGTGACGGCGTCCCGCAGCACGGCGAGCAGCCGCCCCCGCACCTGCCGGTCCGTACCGGCGTAGGTCTGGCCGCGGCGGGGCGGCCCCTGGTGGGCGGGCTTCCCGGCCAGCCGCCAGGCGCACTGCTCCGCGATGGGGCACCGGGTGCAGTCCTCGTTCTTCGCGGTGCACACGAGGGCGCCGAGCTCCATCGTGGCCGCGGCCCAGCGCGCGGCGCGCTCGTCCTCCTCGGGGAGCAGGGCGCGGGCGAGCTTGCGCTCGGCAGCGGTGGTCGCGTTCGGCGGGTACTGGATGCCGGTGGCGGCCCTGGCGAACACCCTGCGGACGTTGGTGTCCAGCACGGCGTGACGCTGCCCGTACGCGAACGACGCCACGGCCGCGGCCGTGTACTCGCCGATGCCGGGCAGTGCGAGCAACTGGCCGTGCTCGCTCGGCACGTCTCCGCCGTGGCGTTCCGTTATCGCCTGGGCGGCCCCGTGCAGGCGGAGCGCGCGCCGGGGGTAGCCGAGCCGGCCCCAGGCGCGGACGGCTTCGCCCGGCGCGTCGGCGGCCAGGTCGGCGGGGCGCGGCCAGCGGGCCATCCACTGCTCGTAGACCGGGAGGACGCGGTTCACCGGGGTCTGCTGCAGCATGAATTCGCTCACCATCACGCCCCAGGCACCCGCTTCGGGGCGGCGCCAGGGCAGATCGCGGGCGTGCTGCTCGAACCACCCGATGACGGGCGCGTGGAGGGAGGCGGGGGGCGTCTGTGTCGAAGTCGTGGCAGTCATCGCACCTACGATCCTGGCACGGAAGACGGGAGTGGCGCGCACGCGACGGGGGTGTCGGCCCGGCCGGGGGCTCACGGGGTGATAACGCCACCCGTTCTGTCCCTTCGTACGGTGCGGACGAAGTCCGGGCCGGTGCAAAGTGGCTGGAAGCGCCCGCAACGGCCGTTCCGTGATGATGATCCGGAAAACTTGTCGATCAGAGCGGCGGTTGGGGGCCGGAGTTGGGCGGGAACTCTCGTACAGTTCGGTGCGTGGGTTCTATGCGCAATCCGGTCGGGCCGCTTCCCTCCAGCATCTATTGGCGTCGGAGAGCAGTAGCGGTGCTCGTGATCGCGCTGCTCGCGGCGCTGACCGTATGGGCCGTCACCCGGGGTGGCGGTGGCGCACCGGGCACGGACGACGGCAAGCCCGGCGGCAAGAGCCCCGCACCGTCCATCACTCCGGGACCCTCCGGTTCCGGACCGGTCGTCGGCCAACCTCCGGGCGGACGCGACGAGTCGGGCGGTTCCGGCACGGACGGCGGCTCCGGTGCGACCGGTGGTGCCGGTACCGGCGGCGGTGCGGGATCGGCCGGCGGCGCGGGCGGTACGGCGGGTTCCGCGGGTACGGCGGGTTCGAGTGCCGGAGCGGCCGGCGCAAGCGCGGCCCAGCAGGTGCCCGCGAGTTCCCCGCTCCCCAACTGCACGCCCGCCGCCCTTCAGTTGAGCGTGAAGACGGACAACAGCTTCGGGCCCGACGACAAGCCGCGCTTCCGCCTCACCGCCAGGAACACCTCCGGCGCGGACTGCAAGGCCGACTTCGGCCCGAAGAGCGCCGTGCTCACGATCACGAAGGCGGGAGAGGACGACGACGAGCTGTGGTCGTCCAAGGACTGCCCCCGTTCCGGGGCCATGTTCCTGAAGATCCCCGCGGGAGCGACGGTCGTCCACACGGTGGAGTGGGACCGTGAGCGGAGCGCGCCCAAGTGCGCCACACCGCCTCCCGGTGTCGCGGCGCCGGGGACGTACCTGCTGGAGGCCAGGATGCCTGGTGAGAGTGTGCAGCGGGCGTCGTTCGTCCTGGCCAAGGACTGATTCCGGGCCGGGGCCGGCCCTCGGCCGGCCGGCCCGGGTGCGGCGGGAGCAGAGGCAGCCGTAAGGGCCGGGGCAGCCGTCACGACGGTGGCAGCCGCAGGACAGGGGTGGAGGTCGGGACAGCGGCAGGGGGTCAGGACAGCGGGAGGCAGCCGTTCCGGGTGGTCCCGGAACGCTCCCGCACAGCCCTCAGACGTACCGCTCCAGGATCGACGACTCCGCCAGCCGGGAGAGGCCCTCGCGCACGCTCCGGGCCCGGGCCTCGCCGACGCCGTCCACGGTCTGGAGGTCGTCCACACTGGCGGCGAGCAGCTTCTGGAGGCCACCGAAGTGCTCCACCAGCCGCTCGATGATCGTTCCGGGCAGCCGCGGCACCTTCGCGAGCAGCCGGTAGCCGCGCGGGGAGACCGCCGAGTCGAGCGTCTCGGGCGAGCCGCTGTAGCCCAGGGCCCTCGCCACCACGGGGAGTTCGAGCAGCTCGGTGTGCGTCAGGGTGTCCAGATCGGCCACCGCCTCGGCGACGGTGCGGGACCGCTTCGCGGTCGGCTCGGGCACGTAGTCGCGCACGACCAGCTCCCGCTCCGGTTCCACACCCGCGATCAATTCGTCCAGCTGGAGCGACAGGAGGCGCCCGTCGGTGCCCAGCTCCACGACGTACTCGGCGATCTCGGTGGCGATCCGGCGCACCATCTCCAGCCGCTGCGAGACGGCCGTGACGTCCCGGACGGTCACCAGGTCCTCGATCTCCAGTGCGGAGAGCGTGCCGGCGACCTCGTCCAGCCGGAGCTTGTAGCGCTCCAGCGTGGCGAGGGCCTGGTTGGCGCGGGACAGGATCGCGGAGGACTCCTCCAGGACCCGGCGCTCCCCGTCGACGTAGAGCGCGATCAGACGCATCGACTGGGAGACCGACACCACGGGGAACCCGCAGGCCTTGGAGACGCGGTCCGCCGTGCGATGGCGGGTGCCCGTCTCCTCGGTCGGGATCGAGGCGTCCGGGACGAGCTGGACGCCGGCCCGGAGGATCTTGGTCATGTCCTTGTCGAGGATCAGCGCGCCGTCCAGCTTGCACAGCTCGCGCAGGCGGGTCGCGGTGAACTCCACGTCGAGCACGAACCCACCGGTGCACATGGATTCGACGGTTTTGTCCATGCCGAGAACGATCAGCCCGCCGGTGTTGCCGCGCAGGATGCGTTCCAGGCCGTCACGAAGGGCCATTCCGGGCGCGACCGCGCTCAAGGAGGCGCGCATCAGCGCCTCGTTCCCCGTGCCTTGGCCGGACTTTCCGGGCGTTGCTGCCCGGTCGTTGGCTGCCACTGCACTCCTCCGGTCACAGGTTTGCGGTGCCCTTGCGTCCCTCGTACCGTTCGTACGGACGGGCGAGACCAGGGCAAAGTCTACCGGCGTGCGCCGTCGTCCTGTGGTCCGTCCGGGCGAGACCGGCGCGGAAGGACTCTCAGAGCGTCTCCCATGTCGGCGACCTCCGTGACCTTCATGCCCGCGGGAACCTGTCCCGGGTCCCTCGGAACCAGGGCGTGCTTGAACCCCAGACGGTAGGCCTCGGCCAGTCTGCGCTGCACCCCCGTCACCCTCCTGACCTCGCCCGCGAGGCCCACCTCACCGATCGCGACCAGGTTCTTCGGCAGCGGTGTGTCGCTCGCCGCGCTGGCCAGCGCCAGCGCGATCGCGAGGTCCGCGGCCGGCTCGGTGAGCTTCACGCCGCCCACCGTGGCGCTGTAGATGTCCCGCTTGCCGAGCGCGCTGATCCGGCCCCGCTGTTCGAGGACCGCCAGCATCATCGAGACCCTGGAGGTCTCCAGGCCCGAGGTGGTGCGCCGGGGCGACGGGATCTGCGAGTCGACCGTCAGCGCCTGCACCTCGGCGACCAGGGGGCGCTTGCCCTCCAGGGTGACCGTCAGGCAGGTGCCGGGCACGGGTTCGTCGCGCCGGGTCAGGAAGAGCCCCGACGGATCGGCGAGACCGGTGATGCCCTCGTCGTGCAGCTCGAAGCAGCCGACCTCGTCCGTGGCGCCGTACCTGTTCTTGACGCCGCGCACGAGCCTGAGGCGCGCGTGCCGGTCGCCCTCGAAGGACAGGACGACGTCGACGAGGTGCTCCAGCAGCCTCGGTCCCGCGATGGCGCCGTCCTTGGTGACGTGGCCGACCAGGAGCGTCGACATGCCGCGCTCCTTGGACGCCCTGATGAGCGCGCCCGCGACCTCGCGGACCTGCGCCATCCCGCCGGGCGCGCCGTCGATCTCCGGTGAGGCGACCGTCTGCACGGAGTCGAGGACCAGCAGGGAGGGCTTGACCGCGTCCAGATGCCCCAGGACGGCGGAGAGGTCGGTCTCGGCTGCCAGGTAGAGGTGGTCGTTGATCGCGCGGATGCGGTCGGCCCGCATGCGCACCTGGCTCGCCGACTCCTCGGCGGTGACGTAGAGCGTGCGGTGGTCGTCGCTCGCCGCCTTCGCCGCGACGTCCAGCAGCAGCGTCGACTTGCCGACGCCCGGCTCGCCCGCGAGCAGCACGACGGCACCGGGCACGAGCCCGCCGCCGAGCACCCGGTCCAGCTCGCCGACCCCGGTCGAGCGTGCCGTGGCCTGGCGGCTGTCGACCTGGCCGATCGGCAGGGCCGCGGTGGAGACCCGGCCGGCCGCGGTCGTGCGGACGGCGGGGGCGCCGCCGAACTCCTCGACCGTCCCCCAGGCCTGGCACTCCGGGCAGCGGCCGAGCCATTTGGCGGTCGTCCAGCCGCACTCGGTGCAGCGGTAGGACGGCCGGTCCTTCGCGGATTTCGTACGGGCAGCCATGGCGTCACCGTATAGGTGAGGTCCGACAGCACCGGCCGGGGGAGCGACGAGCGAACACGTGCCCGATGCGGGGATTCCGGTGGAATGCGGAATCCTCGTCCGCTTTGGAAGGACAGCGTCACTCGTAAGGATTAAATCCGGGAAAGTGCCGCCAGGGGGTCACCCCCGTCTGCCTACGGTCGCAAGGTGACGAGCAGCAGGCTGGAGACCTCCGTACGCACCACCGGCGCACACCGGGCGCACCGACGCGCGGCGCACCCCTCGGCGCAGCGCCCGTCCGCACGGTACGAGCCGTACCTCGACGGCCTGTTCACCTACTGCCTCTCCGTCCTCTGCGACCACGAGGCGGCGACCGACGCCCTGGGCCTCGTCCTGGCGATCGCCGAACGGCAGGACGGCCGGTGCCCCGAGTCCCAGGAGGAACGTAAATCCTGGCTGTACGCCCTGGCCAGGTGGACGTGTCTGCGTGCGCTCACCGAGCAGCGCCGGGGCCGGCAGGCCCACCGCCGGCAGTCCGTCCCGGCCCCGGTCCCCGCCGTCACGCACAGCTCCCCGGAGGAGGCGGCGGACCCGGGCGGACCTGCCCGGTCGCCGGCATCCGAGGCGCGCCGGCGGGAACTCGCACAGCTGGCCTGGCCCGAGGCCGCGGGCACCACCCCGGAGCAGCGGGAGGCACTGGAGCTCGCCGTGCGCCACGGGCTCACCTCGCGAGCCGTCGCCGCCGTCCTCGGCCTGGACGTCGGAAGCGCCCGGGAACTCCTGGCCGGGGCCGCCTGCGAGGTGGAGCGCACCCGCGCCGCCCTCGCTGTCGTCGAGAGGGGGGACTGCCCCGCCGTGGCCAGGCTCACCGGTACGCGTCAGGCGCTGCTCTCGGCGGTCCTGCGCAGCGAGCTCGTCCGGCACGTCGACGACTGCCCGCGCTGCCGCCGGGCCGCCGAACGGGCGGGCGCCGCCGGGCCCTGGCCGGGGACGGCCGTGCGGCCCGTCGCCTCACTGCCGGTCGTCGAGGCGCCCCGCCCCTCCGTCCACGTCGCCCTGGCCCACGCCCGGCGCTCCAGGTCCGCCGCCCCGCGCTTCGGCAGGACGGGATTCCCGCTGGACCCCAAGGACCACGCCGCCCGCAGGGACCGGCTCCGCGCCCGGGTCGTGACGACGACGGTCGTGGCGACGGTCGTCGCCGCGCCGGTGATCGCCCTGTGGGCCGCCTACCGGGGCGCTCCGCTCACGGGGGAGGGGCGGGACACCTCGGTCACGGCGACGGACATGGACGTGGAACCGGCCCCCGGCGACGAGACGTACGAGCACTACGAGAACGCGGGCAACGCCAGGCCCGAGGCGGACGACAGCTTCAGGGACGGTGCCCGCAGGCCGGACGTCTCCGCCGAGGTCGTGAGCGTCGGCGCCTCCCCGGCCGCGGCGGGCACGCTCACCGTCTCGGCCCGTTCGTCCGGGGGCCGTACGACGATCACCCTGACGTCGGCCGGCACCCGCGCGGTCTCCTGGTCGGCGCGGGCGCAGGCCCCGTGGCTCCGCCTCAGCCGCTCGTCCGGCACGCTCGCGCCGGGCCGGAGCACCACCCTCCAGGTGTTCGTCGACCGCGCGGCCGAACCGCGCGGCCCCTGGACCGCCCGCGTCGTCCTCACGCCCTCGGGCTCCGTCGTCGCGGTCACCGGCCACGGCGCGGGCGCCCCGCGCCCCGGCAGCCCGTCCCCCGGCCCGTCGTCCGAACCGCCGGGCCCCACGCAGTCGTCGCCGCCCCCGTCGCCCGATCCGACCCCCGACCCCACGCAGTCACCGGACCCGACGCCCACACCGACGCCCACGCCGGATCCGACCGACCCGACGCCGTCACCCACCGGCGAGCCGTCGCCGCCCGAGCCCTCACCCGGCACGACGCCGCCGGACGAGCCGTCGGAACCGGCCGGCTGAGCCGCACACGGCGGCGGCCCGGTCCGCGGCCACGTGCGCGGTGGCACGGATCCGCGCTGTACCCGGCACACGACGGCGGCCCGGTGCCCGGCGCGAGGACGTCGCACCGCGCACCGGGCCGCCGTCGTGTGCGGGCGGGCGCCGGACCGCCTCAGGCCGGGTCGGCCGGATGCGGTGCCATCGGCAGCAGCGACGCCAGGCGCTGCTCGCACAGCTCGGCCAGCCGGTCGTAGGCCTCCTTGCCCATCATCTCGGTCAGCTCGGGCCGGTAGGAGACGTACACCGGGTCCCCGGCACCGTGCGCGGAGGTCGCCGAGGTGCACCACCAGTGCAGGTCGTGCCCGCCGGGGCCCCAGCCGCGACGGTCGTACTCACCGATCGAGACCTGGAGCACACGGGTGTCGTCGGGCCGCTCGATCCAGTCGTACGTCCGGCGGACCGGCAGCTGCCAGCACACGTCGGGCTTGGTCTCCAGCGGTTCCTTGCCCTCCCGAAGCGCCAGGATGTGCAGGGAGCAGCCCGCGCCGCCCTCGAATCCGGGCCTGTTCTGGAAGATGCAGGAGCCCTCCCAGCGCCGGGTCTGCCGCTCGCCGTCCTCGTCGACCCCGACCCAGCCCGACTTCGACCCGACGTCGTGGAACTGCCAGATGTCCGGTGTGAGCCGTGCGACATGGCCGGCCACCCGCTTCTCGTCGTCCTCGTCGGAGAAGTGCGCGCCGAGCGTGCAGCAGCCGTCGTCGGCGCGGCCCGCCTGGATGCCCTGGCAGCCGCTCCCGAAGATGCAGTTCCACCTGGACGTGAGCCAGGTCAGGTCGCAGCGGTAGACCTGCTCGTCGTCGGACGGGTCGGGGAATTCGACCCAGGCCCGCGCGAAGTCGAGCTCCTTCTCGTCGGGCCCGCCGGGCCCTGTCGTATCCGGCTGCTGCGTCTCCTGCTCCGATCGCGACTGCTTCTTCGTGGCTTTGTCCGGCTTCGCCTTTTTCGTCTTTGGCACGCGCCCAGAGTAAGCCGCAGTAGCGTTCCGGTATGAGACTCGGAGTCCTCGACGTGGGTTCGAACACGGTGCACCTGCTGGTGGTCGACGCCCACCCCGGTGCGCGCCCGCAGCCCGCGCACTCGCACAAGGCGGAGCTGCGGCTCGCCGAACTCCTCGACAAGAACGGGGCGATCGGCCCCGAGGGCATGGACCGCCTGGTGTCCACGATCGCCGGAGCCGTCCAGGCGGCCGAGGACAAGGGCTGCGAGGACGTGCTGGCGTTCGCCACCTCGGCCGTGCGCGAGGCGGGCAACGCCGATCAGGTGCTGGCGCGCGTGCGGGAGGAGACCGGGGTGTCCCTGGCGGTCCTCAGCGGCGAGGAGGAGGCGCGGCTGACCTTCCTGGCGGCCCGCCGGTGGTTCGGCTGGTCCGCGGGGAAGCTGTTGGTCCTGGACATCGGCGGCGGTTCGCTGGAGGTCGCCTTCGGGATGGACGAGGAGCCGGACGCGGCCGTCTCGCTGCCGTTCGGCGCGGGGCGCCTCACGGCCGGCTGGCTGCCGGGCGATCCGCCGGACCCGACGGACGTGCGCGCCCTGCGCCGTCACGTCCGCGCCGGGATCGCCCGCTCGGTGGGCGAGTTCACCCGGCTGGGACCGCCCGACCACGTCGTCGGGACGTCCAAGACCTTCCGGCAGCTCGCCAGGATCACGGGCGCCGCCCGCTCCGCCGAGGGGCTGTACGTGCAGCGCGTCCTCTCCCGCAAGGCGCTGGAGGAGTGGGTGCCGAAGCTGACGACGATGACCGTCGAGCAGCGGGGTCACCTGCCCGGGGTCACCGAGGGGCGTGCCGCGCAGCTGCTGGCCGGGGCGCTCGTCGCGGAGGGGGCGATGGACCTCTTCGGGATCGAGGAGCTGGAGATCTGCCCGTGGGCGCTGCGCGAGGGCGTCATCCTGCGGCGGCTGGACCACCTGCCGGCGGCGCAGGCGGTCCTGGCCTGACCCTGCCGGAGGCCGTCCCCCTATCCCACCGGAGACCGCCCCTGAAGCCGCCGAGGGCTGTCCCTGAACCCGTCGGAGGCCGTCCCTGATCCCGCCCGGGGCTGTCATGGCCCTTCTCACTTTCCGCCGGGGTCCCCGAAGGACGCGCGCCGCTGCCCGTAGGCTGTCCTGGTGGCAGAACCAGTGGTGCGCATCCCGGATGCGAAGGTCGCCCTGTCTACGGCCTCCGTCTATCCGGAGTCCACGGCGACGGCCTTCGAGATCGCCGCGCGCCTCGGATACGACGGCGTCGAGGTCATGGTCTGGACCGACCCCGTCAGCCAGGACATAGAGGCGCTGAAGCGGCTGTCGGACTACCACCAGGTGCCGGTCCTCGCCATCCACGCGCCGTGTCTGCTGATCACCCAGCGGGTCTGGTCCACCGACCCGTGGGTGAAGCTCCAGCGGGCCAGGGACGCCGCGGAGAAGCTCGGGGCCTCCGCGGTGGTCGTGCACCCGCCGTTCCGGTGGCAGCGCAACTACGCCCGCGACTTCATCACCGGAATCTGGCGCATGGCCGACGAGACCGATGTGCGCTTCGCCGTCGAGAACATGTACCCGTGGCGCTACCGGGACCGCGAGATGCTGGCGTACGCACCGGCCTGGGACGTCAGCAACGACGACTACCGGCACTTCACCGTCGACCTCTCGCACACCTCCACCGCGCGCACCGACAGCCTCGCGATGGTGGACCGGATGGGCGACCGGCTCGCGCACGTCCATCTCGCGGACGGCAAGGGGTCCGGCAAGGACGAGCACCTGGTGCCCGGCCGGGGCGACCAGCCGTGCGCGGAACTGCTGGAGCGGCTGGCCCGTACCGGCTTCGACGGCCATGTGGTGATCGAGGTGAACACCCGCAGGGCCATGTCGTCCGCGGAGCGCGAGGCGGACCTCGCGGAGGCGCTGGCCTTCACCCGGCTCCACCTGGCCTCACCGGCGCGGGCGCCCCGCTCGTGACGTCCGGCGCCGAAGGACCGGCACCCCGGCGCAGGGGCCGCCCCTCCCGTACCGCGCACGCCGAGGGGCCCGACGCCAGGACCCGCATCCTGGAGGCGGCCCGCGCGGAGTTCGCCGAACGCGGCTACGACAAGACGTCGGTCCGGGGCATCGCGAAGGCGGCCGGGGTGGACTCAGCCCTGGTGCACCACTACTTCGGCACGAAGGACGAGGTCTTCGCCGCCGCCGTCGAGGTCTCCTTCGAGCCGGCGCTCGTCATCCCCTCGATCCTGGGCGGCCCCTCCGAGGACGTCGGGGAGCGGCTGGCCCGCTACTTCATCGGCGTGTGGGAGAACCCCGCGTCCCGGGCGCCGCTGCTGGCGATCCTGCGTTCCGCCCTCACCCACGAGGCGGCGGCGAAAGTGCTGCGCGAGTTCGTGCTGCGGCGGCTGCTGGAGCGGATCGCGGCGGACCTCGACGTGCCCGATCCGACCTTCCGGGCGGAGCTCGCGGCCTCCCACATGATCGGCATCGCGATGCTGCGGTACGTGATCCAGGCGGAACCGCTGGCGTCGGCCGATCCGGAGAAGATCATCGCGATGGTCGCCCCCACGCTCCAGCGGTATCTGGCCGAGGACTGAGCCCGTGGCGCCGGGGGCGATGGTCGCCCCCACGCTCCAGCGGTATCTGGCCGAGGACTGAGCCCGTGGCGCCGGGGGCGATGGTCGCCCCCACGCTCCAGCGGTATCTGGCCGAGGACTGAGCCCGTGGCGCCGGGCCGTCCGGCGCCCGCCCCCCGTCCGCGCACCGGGCCGTCCGGCGCCCGCTCCCGTCCGCGCACCGGGCCGTCCGGCGCCCGCCCCCCCCCGTCCGCGCACCGAGCCGCCCGTCCCGTATATCGGACGGTCTGTCCAGATCTTGGCACGGTAGGCGTACGCTCCAAAGGAGTCTTTTCTGTCGAAGGAGCGAGAGACGATGCCCCAGCTGAGGTCCCGCACTGTCACCCACGGCCGCAACATGGCGGGCGCCCGCGCCCTTATGCGGGCGTCCGGCGTAGCCAGTGAGGACATTGGCAAGCCGATCATCGCGGTGGCCAACTCCTTCACCGAGTTCGTGCCCGGGCACACCCACCTCGCCCCCGTCGGCCGGATCGTCTCCGAGGCGATCAAGGCGGCCGGGGCGGTGCCCCGGGAGTTCAACACGATCGCGGTGGACGACGGCATCGCCATGGGCCACGGCGGCATGCTCTACAGCCTCCCGTCCCGCGACCTCATCGCGGACAGCGTCGAGTACATGGTCGAGGCGCACTGCGCCGACGCCCTGATCTGCATCTCGAACTGCGACAAGATCACCCCCGGCATGCTGATGGCCGCGATGCGCCTCAACATCCCGACGGTGTTCGTCTCCGGCGGTCCCATGGAGGCCGGCAAGGCCACCCTCGTCGACGGCACGGTCCGCAAGCTCGACCTGGTCAACGCGATCAGCGACGCCGTCGACGAGAGCATCTCCGACGAGGACATCCTGCGCATCGAGGAGAACGCCTGCCCCACCTGCGGCAGCTGTTCCGGCATGTTCACCGCCAACTCGATGAACTGCCTGACCGAGGTCCTCGGCCTCTCCCTCCCCGGCAACGGCTCCGTCCTCGCCACACACACCGCCCGCAGGGCGCTGTACGAGAACGCGGGCCGCACGGTCGTCGAGATCACCAAGCGCTACTACGAGCAGGACGACGAGACGGTCCTGCCGCGCTCCATCGGCACCCGCGCCGCGTTCGACAACGCCATGGCGCTCGACATCGCCATGGGCGGCTCGACCAACACGATCCTGCACCTGCTCGCCGCGGCGGAGGAGGCCGAGCTCCGCTACACCCTCGACGACATCAACGAGGTCTCGCGCCGCGTCCCCTGCCTCTCGAAGGTCGCCCCCAACGTGGCCCCCGGCGGCACGTACTACATGGAGGACGTCCACCGGGCCGGCGGCATCCCCGCACTGCTGGGCGAACTCCACCGCGGCGGGCTGCTCAACGAGGACGTGCACGCGGTCCACTCCGACACCCTCGCCGAGTGGCTCAAGGAATGGGACGTCCGGGGCGGCTCGCCGTCCCCCGAGGCGGTCGAGCTCTGGCACGCCGCCCCCGGCTGCGTGCGCAGCGCGACGGCCTTCTCCCAGTCCGAGCGCTGGGACACCCTCGACCTCGACGCGGCCGGCGGCTGCATCCGCGACCTGGAGCACGCGTACTCCAAGGACGGCGGTCTCGCGGTCCTCAAGGGCAACCTCGCCGTGGACGGCTGTGTCGTGAAGACGGCGGGCGTCGACGAGTCGATCTGGACCTTCGAGGGCCCGGCCGTCGTCTGCGAGTCGCAGGAGGACGCCGTCGACAAGATCCTCCGCAAGGAGATCAAGGAGGGCGACGTCGTCGTCATCCGCTACGAGGGCCCGCGCGGCGGTCCCGGCATGCAGGAGATGCTCTACCCGACGTCCTTCCTGAAGGGCCGCGGCCTCGGCAAGAGCTGCGCCCTGGTCACCGACGGCCGTTTCTCCGGCGGTACGTCGGGCCTGTCGATCGGGCACGCGTCGCCCGAGGCGGCGTCCGGCGGCACGATCGCCCTCGTCGAGGACGGCGACCGGATCCGCATCGACATCCCGAACCGCTCGATCGAGCTCCTCGTCCCCGACGCGGAGCTCGACACCCGGCGTGAGGCGCTGAACGGCGTGTACGCGCCGAAGAACCGCGACCGCAAGGTCTCGGCGGCCCTGCGCGCCTACGCGGCGATGGCGACCAGCGCGGACCGGGGCGCGGTCCGCGACGTCTCCAAGCTCGGCTGAACCGCGCGCTTCCCGTCCGGCCCCGTCCCTGGTCTCACCAGTGGGCGGGGCCGTCCGCGTCCACCGCGAACACGGATCCGTCCGGAGCGGTCGCCACGACGCTCCGCCCGAGCACGACGGGGGCGGGCAGCGAGGAGGCGAGGCCGAGCCTGCCCTCCTTCAGCCGGGGCCGCGTCTGGCCGAGCAGCGTCCCGTGCACCGTGTCCACGGCCAGGAGCCGCCCGTCGGCCGCCGAGAAGTACAGCCGGTCCCCGGCGCCGAGCACCGGGGCGGAGGTCAGCCCGACGGCCGTCTCCAGACGCCACCGCTCCGCCTTGCCGCCGCCGGGCCGGATGCCGGCGGCCAGCAGGGTCCCGCCCCGCTCCAGCAGATAGGCGGTGTCCCCGGCCACGACGACCTCGGGCCCGTTCATGCGGAACGGCAGGGCGACCCGTGCCGCGCTCCGGCGCTCGGGCGCGTAGCGGACCAGCCCGGTGATCTGGGCGTCGCTGTTCATGGCGGTCAGCACGAGTTCCCCGCCGGACGTCCCGGCCGGGGTGAGCATGCCGTCCAGCCGGTGCCGCCACACGGTGCGCCCCGTGTCCGCCCCGATCGCGGTGACGAGCGTCGAGGTCCCGTCCGCCGCGTGCTCGTAGGCGTACGCCACTCCCGCCGCCGGGTCGTGGAACGCGAAGGACGGGTGCCCGAGGCCGGGCAGTGCGTGGTGCCAGCGGGACGCGCCGGTCGCCGCGTCGAGGCCCTCCGCCGTGCCGTCCTGCCGGACCATCAGCAGGGTGGCGCCCGCCGGGAAGGGGACGTCCTGGTAGCCGGAGAGGTCCGCCCGCCACGCCGGGTCCCCGTCCTCGGCGGCGTACGCCCGGAGCGGGCCGCCCGGCGTCGCCGTGTACGCCGGACCGTCCGGTGCCGCGCCCAGCCCGGGGGCTTCGGTGATGTCGTCCCGGTGCGTCCAGATCATCCGTCCGTCCGCGGGGTCCAGCCGCGCCGTCCCGTAACCGGCGGCCACGCAGTACAGCGCGGATCCGGCGGACGCGCACGACGGGGCCGATCCGGACGCCGGGCGGAGCGCCGCCCGCCACGGCACGAAGGCGGCCCGGGGCTTCGCCTCGCTCCCGGTCCCGCCCCCTCCCGGTGCCGCGGGGCTGTCTCCCGCCGTCGCGGCCCACAGTCCGCCGGCGACCAGCGCGAGCACCACGGCGCCGGCCGCCGCAAGGAGACCGGCGCGCCTGCGTCTCCCCGTGCCCGTCGTGGGCGGGGGCCCGCCGGCGGACCGCACGTGCGTGGGCCCCTCGGCGGGGCCGCCCCCGTCCCCCGCCGCGGTTTCGAGGGCGGCGGGCCGCCGCTGGGCCGGGATGAACGCGGCCGCCTCGTAGGACGGAGG